>JALEMS010000073.1 GCA_022768185.1 Clostridiales bacterium
ATCGGCTCGAGGATGGTGGGCTTGGCCTTGGGAATGCCATCCTGGTAGGCGAGACGGGCAGCCGTCTGGAAGGCCATATCGTTGGAGTCGACGGGATGGTAGGAGCCATCGTACAGGACGGCCTTGAGTCCGACCAGCGGATAGCCGGCGAGCACGCCCTTCTGAACGGCGTTGCGCAGGCCCTTTTCGACGGAGGGGAAGAAGTTCTTGGGGACGCTGCCGCCGAAGACTTCCTCGGCGAAGATCATCTCGTCAGACTCTTCCTGCGGCTCAAAGCGGATCCACACGTCGCCGAACTGACCGGAGCCGCCGGACTGCTTCTTGTGACGGCCGTGGGCTTCGACCTTGGCCTTGATCTTTTCGCGGTATGCCACGCGGGCGGGGGACAGCTCGGTCTCCACGCCGAAGCGGGACTTGAGCTTGGAGCACAGCACGTCGATCTGAATGTCGCCCGCGCCGGAGATGACCATCTGATGGGTCTCGCCGTTGTTGACGAGCGTGAAGGAAATGTCTTCCTCGTTGAGACGGGCGAGACCGGCGGCGACCTTGTCGTCCTGACCCTTGGTCTTGGGGGCGATGGCCATGGAATAGCACGGCTCGGCCAGCTCGATGGGCGGCAGCTCGACCTCGTTCTTCGGGTCGCACACGGTGTCGCCGGTTTTCCAGTCCATCTTGCCGACGGTGACGATGTCGCCGCAGCAGGCTTCCTTGACCTCGGTGTTCTTCTTGCCGCACATGGTGTACAGGCGGCCGAGCTTATCGGTGGAGGAGGCGCGCACGTTGCGCAGGGACATGTCGGCGGTGATGCTGCCGCTCATGACCTTGACGAAGCTGTACTTGCCGAACTGGTCGGACACGGTCTTGAAGACGAAGCCGACGGTGGGGCCGTTGGGGTCGATGCCCTCGACCTCGTCGGGGCTGGGGACAAAATCGACGATGCAGCGCAGCAGCACCTCGGTGCCGACGTTGGAGGCGGCGGCACCGGCCAGCACGGGGATGACGGTGCGGTCCTTCAGACCGGTGCGGATGCCGCGAATCAGCTCTTCCTGGGAGAGGGTCATCTCTTCGAAATACTTCTCCATCAGCTCTTCATCAGCGCCTGCGGCAGCCTCGATGAGAGCCTCACGCATGGCTTCGGCCTGATCGGCGTCGGCTGCGGGAATGTCGGCCTTGGTGGTCTTCTTGCCGTTGGTGATGTAAGCGACGTTGTGCACCAGGTCGATGACGCCGGCGCCGTCGGAGGTGGGCATCGTCAGCGCGCAGATGGTGCTGCCGTGCTTTTCCTGCAGGGTGGCAAGAACGGCGGCGTAATCGCCGTGCTCCTCATCCGTCTTGGAGATGTAATACAGCGTGGGCAGATTGGCTTCCTTCAGATACTTCCAGGAACGCTCTGCACCGACGGAAATGCCGTCCTTTGCGCTGCAGAAAATAATGCCGGCTTCCACGGCGCGCAGTGCAGCCTTGACTTCACCGGCAAAATCCAGGAAGCCCGGGCAGTCGAGCACATTTATCTTCTTGCCGCCGAAGCTGATGGGAGCCACGGAGGTGGAGATGGTGATCTGACGCTTGATTTCCTCGGGGTCGTAGTCGCAGACGGTGTTGCCGTCGGCAACCCTGCCCTGACGGTCGATCGCGCCGGTGATATAGAGCATGCTCTCAGCGAGGGTGGTCTTGCCGCTGCCGCCATGACCGAGGAGGCAGACATTACGGATGTCCTTGGTTGTCATATGATTCGATCCTCTCCTTGTATTGTTAGAACAGATATTGTTAGAACAGACAGAACAAGCTGTTTGAAACACACATCTTCATAATTATACACGAATACAGAAGCCTTGGCAACTCTTTTTTCTGTAAACTTCTTTTCCGCATGCCGTTTTCCGGCGGCGCCTGCGGGGGAACGGCACGCCCCGCCCGGGCGGCTGCGCTGGCAGCGCCGGGACGGGGCGTGGTTCACTGCTTCAGACCGAGCGTCAGCACAATGGCAGGCACGAGCCAGAAGAGCATATAGGTCATGAGATGGCCGGCGGAGGCGGCGTCAAACGAGCCGACCACCGACAGCAGGAACATCAGTACCATGCCCAGCACCGAGCATACACCGGTGAGCGCCGTAAGCGTACGCACCGCGCGCCAGAGCCGGCGCCCCTGGCCGGAGGCGGCCACCAGCGGCTCGAGCCCATCGCGTGCGAGCACGGCGGTCAGCGGGCTTTCGGCAGCGGGAGAGGCGGAGGACAGGCGGCAGCGCTCGGCAAAGGGCGGAAAATCGAAATGCTCGCCCGGCAGGCGGAAATGCTGCTTGATCATCTGGGGGGTGATATTGAAGTCCCGGATGGCAAACAGCGGCTCCCGGCGGGAACGCAGCAGCTGCAGCAGCGCGGCCTGTACCGTGGCCGAGGGCGTGTACTTGATGGCAAAAATGGCGACAAGCTTGCCGCCCACTGCGGTGAACACGGCTGTGCGCGACATGCCCTTTTGCGGCACGCGGATGCCGGACAGCTGCAGGAAGGCCGCCGAGCCGACAACGACCGACTGGCCGCCGATGATGGCCGTCAGGCCGCCGCCGTCGCGGAAGGCAAAGTCGGTAAGCGTGTGAATGATACAGCCGTTGCGGCGCATCAGGTCTGTGAAGACCGGGGCAAGGCCCGAGCCGGAGGCGGCAATGATGCTGCCGGTGTAGGCGATGGCGCGGTCGGACGGTATGCCCTCAAGGATTCGGACCTCTTCAATGGAGATGGTGCCGGGCGGAAAGAGATCGCCGTCGGTGATAACGACGTTGCGGCTTTTGCCGATATCACGTGCGCCGGCACAGCCGGCAATGGCAGCGCCGCTGCGGGAGAGGCGGCGCGCCGTAACGCAGAAGGGCGCGGAAAAGCTGAGCGCTGCGGAGAAGCAGGCGCACGCGGCGGTGAGCGCCGAGAGTACGTGCAGAAATGCCGGGCCGCTTTTGAGGATGAGCGCTGCCGCAGCCGACAGCGCCAGGCATGCCGGGAGCAAAATGGGGGTCAGCGTTGCGTACAGCGATTCGACTGCATCCGGCTCCTCGCTGCGGCGCACAAAGCCTGCAGCGGAGCGGTGCGACTTGAGCAGCGCCGTGCCGGAGCCGGTCAGATCGTCCTCGGCGGTGAGCGCCCAGGGAAAGCGGCTCTGGCTGAGTGTGCGCATGGAAACGGCCAGCCCGTGGCAGAACATGCGCGAGCCGTACAGCGAGAAGGCGAGAGACAGCGCAGACACGCCGCAGTAGGGCAGGCCGAGCTTGTCATTGCCTGTCAAGGCGATGAGCAGCGCGTCGACCACGGAAAAAACGCACGAGAAAAACACCAGCGATTCGGCGCTCGGCCGGCGGCGCAGCAGCGCCGTGAAGCCGGCAGCCAGAATGTCGACGCCGATGAGCATGACCGTCAGCAGCAGCACCAGGCAGACCAGCGCGCGCACCGGCGTGCTCGTACCGAGCAGGCCGGCGGCGGGCAGCCCGTAGGACAGCCATACCAGCGGCAGACAAACGAGAAAGGCCAGACGGCTGCGCATGCGCAGAGGCCGTCCCATGGCGCGATAGCACCGTGCGGCGTTGGCGGCGGACATCTCCGGCGCATCGTCGTCGGTGTCCAGCTCCGGGGCGGAGCTGCCGCCGCTGCGGCGCACCTTGCCCGCGGCCAGTGCCAGCAGCCCGATGAGGATGCGCAGGGCCTGGCCGGCCAGGCCGGGCCTGCGCGGCTCAGGCCGGCGCAGCGGACTGTCCTCGGGCAGCGGCTCCACGTCGGGGGCGGCGTACTCGGCGCCGTCTTCGTCGGTGATGATGCGGCTGTCCGGCTCGGGCGCCTCGGCGCTGTCCGGCGCATCCGGTTCGGGCGCCTCGGCGTCCGGTGTGCTGTCTGCAGGCGCATCCGTCGGAGCGGGATGCGCCCCGGCTGCGGAGTCTTTTGTTTTTTTATGACGCTTGCCCCTGCTCCGGGCAGGCTTTCCGGACGCAGCTTCGCCGGACGCTTCGGTCTCTGCGTCGGCTTCGTCTGCGGCCTCAGGCTGAGGCGGTTCCGGCCCGCCGGCGGGCGGCGTCCGGCCCAGCTGAACACGGCTGACGCGCTCGTCGTCCTCTCCGGCACGGAATTCCCGCAGGATATTCTCCAGAGAAAACTCGTCGGCGGTTACGTCCTGATCCGGTTTTCGGGTGTTGTTCTCGTCCATGTATTCACGATCCATGCGCTTTATTTCAGGCGGAAGCAAATGCCCCACAGGCGGGTGCGGTCAAGACCTGCCACAGCCCGGAGCAAGCTCCGGGCTGTGCTTGACGGTGCTGTGTATTATGCTTACGTTGCGGTGCGTTGCCGTACCAGCTCGTACATCAGTACGGCGGCTGCGGCGGACGCATTGAGCGAGGAGACCCTGCCCAGCAGCGGGATGCTGACGGTGAAATCGCAGCATTCGCGGACCAGGCGGCCCATGCCGTCGCCCTCCGAGCCGATCACCATGCACACGGGGCCGGTGAAGTCGGTCTTCCAGAGCGGAGCGCTGCCCTCGGCGGCGGCGCCATAGATCCAAAGCCCCTGCTTTTTCAGCGCTTCCAGCGCGGACGGCAGGTTGGCCACGCGGGCCACGGCCATGTGCTCGGCCGCGCCGGCGGAGGTTTTGTCGACGGTGGCGGTGAGGCCGGCGCTGCGGCGCTTGGGAATGATGACGCCGTGCGCGCCGGCGCATTCGGCGGTGCGGATGATCGCACCGAGGTTGTGCGGATCGCTGACCTCGTCGCAGGCGATGAGAAACGGCGCTTCTCCGCGCTCGTGCGCGACGGCGAGGAGTTCCTCCAGCGTGCAGTAGGCACGCACGGCGGCCTGGGCGATGACGCCCTGGTGCGCGCCGAAGGGGCTCATGGCGTCGAGCTTGCGGCTGTCGGCCTCCACCACGGGTACGCCCGCGTCCCGCGCTCTTGCGGCGATGTGGCCGAGGGTGCGGTCGCGCTCGCCCTTGGCGATGAAGATCTTGTCGATCGGTCTGCCGGCACGCAGCGCCTCAATGACGGCATTGCGCCCTTCTATGATATCCTCGCGGTCTTTTTCAAGCATGAGTAAGCCTTTCGGGTTGTAAAATCAGAGATAGGACTTGAGCGTATCGACCATGTCCAGACGCTCCCAGGGCAGATCGAGGTCGTCGCGGCCGAAGTGACCGTAAGCGGCGATCTGACGGTAGATGGGACGGCGCAGGTCGAGCTTGGAGACGATGGCGGCCGGACGCAGATCGAAGCACTCGGAAACGATCTGGGACAGACGCTCGTCATCCAGCTTGCCGGTGCCGCGGGTATCGACGAAGACGGACACAGGACGGGCAACGCCGATGGCGTAGGCCAGCTCCAGCTGGAACTGGGAGGCCAGACCGGCTGCAACGGCGTTCTTGGCAACGTAGCGGGCCATGTAGGCAGCGGAGCGGTCGACCTTCGTGGGATCCTTGCCGGAGAAGGCGCCGCCGCCGTGGGAGGCATAGCCGCCGTAGGTGTCGACGATGATCTTGCGGCCGGTGAGGCCGGAGTCGCCGACGGGGCCGCCGATGACGAAACGTCCGGTGGGGTTGATGAAGATCTTGGCGTCGGCGTCGAGCAGCTCTGCCGGGATCACGGGCTTGATGACCAGCTCGCGGATCGCCTCGCGCAGCTCCTCAATGGGAATGCTGGCGGCATGCTGGGTGGAGACGACGACGGCGGGGATGCCCTCGGGACGGCCGTCGGTGCCGTAGCGCACGGTCACCTGGCTCTTGCCGTCGGGACGCAGCCAGTCGACCAGGCCGGCCTTGCGGACCTCGGCCAGACGCATGGACAGCTTGTGCGCCCAGTAGATGGGAGCGGGCATCAGGTTGGGGGTTTCGTCGCACGCAAAGCCGAACATCATGCCCTGGTCGCCTGCGCCCGCTTCGTTGGGATCATCCATGGCGCTGTTGACGCCCTGGGCGATGTCGGGGCTCTGCTTGTCGAGGGAGGTGATGACGGCGCAGGAGTTGCAGTCGAAGCCGTACTCCGGCTTGTTGTAGCCGATCTCGTCGACTGTCTTGCGCACGATGGCGGGGATGTCCAGGACGGCGCTGGTCGTGATCTCACCCATCACGGACACCATACCGGTGGTGGCGGTGGTCTCACAGGCAACACGGCCCTTGGGGTCCTGAGCAAGGATCGCGTCCAGAACGGCGTCGGAGATCTGGTCGCAGATCTTGTCGGGATGGCCTTCCGTTACGGATTCGGAAGTGAACACGCGCTTGTACTGATTGTTTGCCATAATAAGAATACCTCTTTTCTTTTGGGGAAGTACCCCATAAATTCGTCATTATCATAGCATAGATATCTCCGTACGAAAAGTGTAATTTTCAGAAATTCGCAAAATTTTCATAGACTTCTGCCTGAAAAAAGGGTATCATGACAGGCATAGCTGGAAACAGGAGGTCTGCAATGAAAAAACTGATGCGGCAGGTTGACCGCTTCTGCTGGAACCACCCGCGCTTCGGCATCCCCAATCTGATGCTGCTGATTGTCATCGGGAACGCCATTTTATGGGTACTGGGCATGATGGATCACAGCGGCAGCATTCTCGGGTTTTTGGCGTTTTCGCCGCGGCTGATCCTCAGGGGACAGATCTGGCGGCTGGTCACGTTTGTGCTGGTGCCGACCGGCGGGGGCTTCTGGTTCCTGGTGTCGATGTACTTCTACTATTTTATCGGAAGCACGCTTGAGCGCGAGTGGGGCGCGGGCAAGTTCACGCTGCATTACCTGTGCGGCATGGTGCTGTCGGTGGTGTGCGGCTTTGTGATCTATTTCGCGCTGGGCAAACAATATGACGTGCCCCTCACGGCGGATTTCATCAACATGGCGCTGTTTTTCTCCTTTGCCACGCTGTATCCGGACAATATTGTGCTGCTGTTTTTCATCATTCCCATCAAAATGAAGTGGCTGGCCATCCTCGATGCCGTGTATTTTCTTTACTGCGTTGTGTCAAATCCGTTCCCGTACAACCTGCTGCCGCTGATTGCCATCGTCAACTATCTGATCTTCTGCGGCGGCTGGCTGTTTGATTACATCGGTCCGGCCCGCGCGCGTCAGCGCAGCCGCACGGTGAACTTCCAGCGCGCTGCGCGCAAGGTCGAGCGTGAGCAGCAGGCCCGCGGGTACCGCTACAAATGCGCCGTCTGCGGCCGCACGGACGCCGACCATCCGGAGCTGGAATTCCGCTACTGCAGCCGCTGCCAGGGCTACCACTGCTTCTGTCAGGATCACATCAACAGCCACGTTCACTTCACCGAATGAGCGCGTGCTGTCGTTCCGTTTCCTTTATATTGTATGCAAAAAGGAGCTTCTCCACACGGAGGAGCTCCTTTTTCTGATCTCATCTCATTTGAACCGCCAACAGCGGCCGCTGCCCGTCAGAGGACGACGGTGACGCGGCTGCCGCCGCATTTGTCCTTTTCAACAAGCAGCTGACGGTCGATGCGGTCCTTGAGCGCGGGCACATGGGAGATGATGCCGACAAGCCGGCGGCCCTCGGTGAGCGAGGCAAGCGCGCGCATGGCCTGCTCGAGCGACTGCTCGTCAAGCGAGCCGAAGCCCTCGTCGACGAACATGGCGTCCAGCCGGACGCCGCCGGCGGAAGCCTGAATCTCGTCCGACAGGCCCAGCGCCAATGAGAGCGAGGCCTTGAACGATTCGCCGCCGGAGAGCGTTTTGACGCTGCGGACGCTGCCGTTGTAGTGGTCGAGCACGTCCAGCTCGAGACCGCTCTTGCCCTGCGTGCCGCTGCGGCCGGCAAGCTGCAGCTCATACTGCCCGTCGGTCATCACCATCAGGCGCGTGTTGGCGCGGTTCAGGATGCGCTGGAAACAGGCGCGCTGGATGTAGGCCTCCAACGTGATTTTTTCCTTGCCGCTGAGCGTGCCGCCGGCCGTATCGGACAGACTTTTGACCATCGTCAGACGCTTCTCCAGCCCGGCCAGCCGGCCGGAAGCGGCGTCCATGTGCGCTTTCGCATCGCGGTTTGCGGACAGGCGGGTGTGCAGCGCCTTGCCGCGGGCGTCCAGCTCGCGCTGCTGCTGCGCAAGGCGCGCACAGGTTTCCCGCGCGGCGTCGAGGTCGAGCGGCTCCGTACCGGCCAGCTGTTCGGAGAGCAGTCCGACACGGCTCCGTGCCTGCTCCAGCGCGCTGCGGCCGGCGTCGTATGCGTTCCGTGCCTGCCCGAGCGCGTCGTCGAGGCGCTTCTTTTCGGCCCGGAGGCGGTCGATCTCCTGCTGCGCCTGCCGGCGGCTCTCAAAGGCCAGCGTTCCGGCCAGCTCCCGCAGCTGCGCGCGCAGCGCGTCGGCGCGCGCGCCGGCTTCGGCCAGCTGCTGCGTCAGATCGGCAAGCGCTTCCTCCTGCGTTTTCTGCGCGGCCTCCTTCTGCGG
This sequence comes from Clostridiales bacterium, assembly GCA_022768185.1. Lineage (GTDB taxonomy): Bacteria > Bacillota > Clostridia > Oscillospirales > Oscillospiraceae > JALEMS01. Next base: position 8,398 of record JALEMS010000073.1, read on the forward strand.
CAGCAGCCGGTCCAGCTCGGCGCGACGGTCGAGTCGTGTCTGCTCCCGCCGGACGGCGTCGGTCAGCGCGCCGATGCGCAGGGTCTCGGCTTTCATCCGGATGGGCAGGGCTTCGGCCGCCTGCCCGGCGCTGCACGGCTCGGGCAGCGCGGCGAACAGCTGCTCGAGCGCCGCGCGCTTTTCCTCCACGCTGCCGAGGAAACGGCTTGCCTGCACGCTGTCGCGCCGGGCGGTCTGCTGCGCGTCGTCCGCAGCCTTCCGGGCCTGCTCGAGCGCGTCCTGCGTGGGCGCCTGTGCCGGGCGCTGCGCGGGGGCAGGGTGCGTCGTCGCACCGCAGACGGGGCAGGGAACGCCGTCGGCCAGCGTTTCAGCCAGGATGCCGGCCTGCGCGTCGAGGTAGGCGCGCTCAAGCGCTTTGCTGCGGGCGTCCAGCTCTCCGGCGCGGGCGGCAGAGGCGCGGTACTGCCGCTGCGCGGCCTCCAGCGCGCTTTCCTCGCGGCGGAGCGTCTTCAGCCGGCCGTCCAGCGTTTTCAGGGTCTCCAGCCGCGCACGGGCGGCGGCGCAGTCTGCCTCGTGCCTTGCCTTCTGTTCGCCGGCGTCTTCCAGCGTTTTGCGCTCAACACGCAGCCCGGTCAGCTCCGCCTGCAGCGTCTGCACGGCCTGCTGCAGCGCTTCGTGCCGTTTTCCGTCGGAGCGGAGGTCCTGCTCGGCCTGCGAGAGGGCGCGGCGCTTTTCATCGAGCGTGTCGTAATCGCCCAGCCGGCTGGCGAGGCGGCCGGCCTGCTCGGTGAGTGCGTCGGCCTGCGGGCGGAAGGCCTGCTGCGCCTCAAATGCCTGCAGCAGCTGCGCCAGCTTCGGAGCCAGCTCTGCCTGCCGGGCTTCGGCTTCTGCCAGCTCCCGGCGGGTCTTCTGATCGGTGCGCGCCCGTTCCTCCGTCCGGGCCGCTTCGTTCAAGACAGCCTTGAGCGTTTCCGCCTCAGCTTCCAGCGCGGCCTGTCGCTGTTCGTCCCGTTCGATCAGACGGGAAAGCAGGACGAGCGCCTCTTCGGTTGTCAGCGCGCCTTCCCTGGCCTGTGCGGCCCCGGCGGCATCCGGATCGTCCGGAGGACAGGCGATGCCGCCCATATACTGCAGCAGGCTCTGCTGTGCGGCGGCGCACTCGGCGGCGAGGCGGCGCGTTTCGTCCTTCAGCTGATCCTGCAGCTGCTGGAAGCGCCCGGTTTTGAACAGCTGGCGGAAGATGGCCTGCCGGTCCTCTGTCGGGGCAAGCAGCAGCTTCAGAAATTCCCCCTGCGCCAGCATGGCGATCTGGGAAAACTGTTTCTGATCCACACCCAGCAGTGCGACGATGTGCTCGTTGACGTCGCGCAGGCGGTCGATGACCCGGCCGTCGGGCAGATACAGCTCTGCCGCCGCGGACTCCTCGGTTGTGCCGCCGCCGCGCTTTTTCGGGCGGGAATACTGCGGATTGCGCCGTACGGTGTAGCGTGCGCCGTCATAGGCGAAGGTCAGACGCACCTGCGTGGGCGTCTCCGGCGCGGCGTACTGCGAGCGCAGCATGTCCGCCCGCCGCACGCCGCCGCTGGCCCCGCCGAACAGGGCGAAGCAGATGGCGTCGAACAGGGTGGTTTTGCCTGCGCCGGTGTCACCGGAGATGAGATACAGGCCGTTTGGCCCCAGCGCTTGGAAATCAACGGTTGTGACGCCCGCGTACGGCCCGAATGCGGACATGGTCAGCGTCAGCGGTCTCATTTGCTCCCCTCCCAGATCCGGTCGATCAGCTCCTGCAGGAACGCCGCCTGCTCCGGGGTCATTGGCCGGTTGTTCTGCGTCTGATAAAGCGCGTCAAACAGCGCGAAGGGCGACGGCTCCTCGCATTCCGACAGCTCCGCTGTGCGCAGCTCCGCGTTTTGGCGGGTGCGCATGTTGTCATAATCGAGGCGGAGCAGGCCGCGGTAGATCACGCGGAGCTTGCCCACGGCGTCCGGGATCTCCTGCTCATCGGTCAGGGTGATGCGGACATAGTCGTCCCGCAGGGATGTGTTTTCGTAACGGCTCCGGCGCGTCAGCTCCTCATAGCTGCCGCGCAGCTCGGTCAGTTCGTGCAGCGGGGTGAGCGGGACGGTGCGCACGGCACACGCTCCGGGGCGACCAAGCTCCACAACGGTGACGGATTTTTCATGCCGTGCCTCGGCAAAGGAGTATTTCAGGGGCGAGCCGGCATAGCGCAGCCGGTCCGAGCCGACGTTCTGCGCCCGGTGCAGGTGACCCAGCGCGACGTAATCAAAGCCGTCGAAGACCGCGGCGTCTACGTTGTCGCACCCGCCGACGGAGAGTTCCTCCGAATCGGAGCGGGCGGCCCCGGTGACAAACTGGTGGGCAAGCAGCACGCGGCGCGCGCCGTTTTTCGGGCCGAGCGTGCCCAGCGCCTGTTTCAGCGCGTCGGTGTAAGATGTGATTTCGGCCTCCGGGAAGGCGCGGCGCACCTGCGTCGGCTTGAGGAAGGGCAGCAGGCAGACCTCCACCGTGCCGAACGCATCCTGCATGGGGACGGTGTGGATGCTGCCGTTATAGACCGGCGCGACGTGCACGCCGCTGCCGGCCATCAGCTGTGCGCCGAAGGCCAGACGCTCCGGACTGTCGTGGTTGCCGGCGATGAGAAACACCTGCGTGCCCAGCGCGGCCAGCTCCACCAGAAACCGGTCGCACAGCGCCACGGCCTCGGCGGGGGGGACCGGCTTGTCGTAAAGATCGCCGGCGATCAGCACACCGTCGGGCCGTTCCTCGCCCGCGATGCGCACAATCTCGCCGAGGATATGCCGCTGATCGTCGAGCAGCGAGCATTCGTTGAGCCGCCTGCCGATATGCAGGTCGGCCAGATGAAGAAATTTCGTGACGGACACCTCCGCTTCGTTCCGGCTTTCCGGGCAGCTTAAGAACATGATAGCACCCGTTCAAAACGCTGTCAATTCGTCCCGTGAATTTCTGAAAAATCGGAGATCGCATCCGTTTTCGGCGTGTATTGTTTGGAAAAAACTGTTTTGAAAGTGCACGTCCCCGCGGCGGGCAGGTGCGTTTCCCGACAGCGCGGGCGCGCTGCTTCAGCCCGGGAATTGCGGTGCCGCGCGTGACAGCACGGGCCGGATATGGTACAGTAGAGCCGGTTTTAATAAAATCTTAAACTGCAGGCGCCTTTTTTGTTAAACGGCGTCTGCGGTAGAATAGGCCCAAGGAGGGAGATCATGTACAACATTCTCATCTGTGACGATGAGCAGGACATCGTCAATGCGCTGAAAATCTATCTGGCCGATCCCAATTACTGCCTGATGGAGGCGCACACGGGCCTGGAGGCGCTGGAGACGGCGCAGAACACCGAGCTGCACCTGATTTTGCTGGACATCATGATGCCGGAACTGGACGGCATTGCGGCCATGGTGCGCATCCGCGAGACAAGCAATGTGCCGATCATCCTGCTGACGGCCAAAAGCGAGGATACCGACAAGGTGTTGGGTCTGAACGTGGGAGCAGACGACTACATCACCAAGCCCTTCAACCCTGTGGAGGTGGCGGCGCGCGTGCGCTCACAGCTGCGGCGCTATACGCAGCTGGGCGGGGGCGCAGCCCCGGCGCAGTGTCTGCGTGTCGGCGGCGTGGAGCTGGACGACCGCGAAAAGCGCGTCACGCTCGACGGCGAGCCGGTCTCACTCACGCCGACGGAATACGACATTCTCCGGCTGCTGATGCAGCACCCGGGGCAGGTGTTTCCGCCGAAGGAGATCTATCGCCGGGTCTGGAAGGATGCGCCCTTCGGGGGCGAGCGCACGGTGGCCGTGCACATCCGCCATCTGCGCGAAAAGCTGGAGCTCGACCCCAATGAACCGCGGTTTCTCAAGGTGGTGTGGGGCCAGGGCTACAAGGTCATGAAAGGACGGGAAACATGAAACAGAAAAAGTTGACCTGTGCGCTCTGGGCCAAAACGCTGGCCTTTGTGCTGGCGGTGCTCTGCACGGTGCTGACGGCAGGGTGCGCGCTGGGCGTGGTTGGACTGATCGAGGGCAAGTTTTATACGAGAGGGCCGGAGCATATCCGGCAGGAGACGCTGGCTGGTCTGGCCGGCGATACGGCCTGGGAAACCTTTTTGTCTCCGGAAACGGCTGCGCTTCGCTGTCAGAGAACCAACCAGACGGTCAACGTCTATGACGGCGCCGGTACGTGGCTTTCCGGCAGCGGGGAGCCGCTGCAGCCGCTGCCTGCAGAGGATGACGGGCAGCTGTGCCTGCCGGAAACGGACGGGCAGCAGACCGTGTTCTGGTATCTCTACTGCCGCACGGAGGATCATGGCATCTCCGGCGGCAACGTCATCCGCAATACGGAACAGCTGCGGCAGAGCCTGCAGGAGGCGCGCGAATGGACGCAGCGACTCGGCAGTGTTGCCACGCCGGGCGATCCGGATCAGGCGTCCGAGCCGGCCGAGCCGGAGATTCGTCTCATCAGCGTTGCGCTCCGGCCCGGTCTGCCGGAGCACGATCTGTATCGCCTGGTGGACGCCGGCGTGCGCTTTGCCTATGCCATGCGCTACGGCGTGTACGCAGTCGGCCTCATCGCGCTGCTGCTGGCGGTGGCATGCTTTGTGTTTCTCATGAGCGCGGCAGGCCATCGACCCGGTGAGGAGACCATGACGCCGCGCGGCCTGTCCCGCGTGCCGTTCGACCTGTTCACGGCGGCGGTTGCCGCAGTGCTGGTGCTGGGCGTGTGTCTGGTGGACGAGCTGAGCGGTACGGTGCTCGTTGCAGTGGGCGCGGGGGTATACGTACTGGCGGCAGCCTCCATCTGTCTGGGCTGGTGCATCAGCGCGGCAGTGCGCTTCAAAACGGGGACCTGGTGGAGGAATACGGTGATCTGGCGCATCCTGCATCTGCTGTGGCGCGGGCTGCGTGCCGTCGGCAGGGGAATGGGGCGTTTCTTCCAAGGGCTGCCGCTGGTGAAGCGGACGGTGCTGATCCTGCTGGGCGTGACGGCGGCGGAGCTGGTGCTGCTGGTGCTGTGCGCCGCAGGCGGCAGCTGGGGCGCGCTGGTCGTGCTTTGGGTCGTGGAAAAGCTGGTGCTGCTGCCGGCGGCCGTGTTTCTGGCGCTGGGGCTGCGCCGCCTGCAGGCCGGGGCGCTGGCGCTGGCGGAGGGCGATCTGTCGCACCAGATCGATCTGACACACCTGCGCGGCGGCCTGAAGGAGCACGCCGAGCACCTCAACTGCATCGCCGCGGGCATGTCCCGCGCGGTGGACGCGCGCATGAAGAGCGAGCGGATGAAGACGGAGCTGATTACAAACGTTTCGCACGATATCAAGACCCCGCTGACCTCCATCATCAACTACACCGATCTCATCGCCCGTCAGCCGTCCGAAAACGAGCAGACGCGCGAGTATGCCGAGGTGCTGCTGCGACAGTCGGAGCGGCTGAAAAAGCTGCTGGAGGATCTGGTGGAGGCCTCGCGTGCGGCCTCGGGCAGCATGGAGATCCTGCTGGCTCCGTGCGAGGTGGGCGTGCTGCTGAGCCAGGCGATCGGAGAATATGAGCCGCGGCTGGCCGCGCAGAGGCTGGAGCTGGTGCTCAGCCAGCCGGAGGAGCCGGTGCGCATTCTGGCCGACGGACGGCGGATGTGGCGCGTGTTCGACAACCTGCTCGGAAACATCTGCAAGTACGCCATGCCGGGCACGCGGGTGTATCTGGACGTGACCCGCGCCGGCGGGGAGGTGACCATCGCCTTCAAGAACACCTCCCGGGACCGCCTGAACATCACGGCAGACGAGCTGATGGAGCGCTTCGTGCGCGGCGACGCCTCCCGCGCCTCGGAGGGCAGCGGACTGGGCCTGTCCATCGCGCGCAGCCTCGTCCAGCTGCAGGGCGGCAGTCTGGAGCTTGTCATCGACGGCGACCTGTTCAAGGCCGCGCTTCGCTTCCGCGAGGCGGCGTAACGGAAAACCGCTCAGGCGGGAGGCGGCATGCCGTCTCCCGCCTGAGCGGTTTGAAGGCGCCCGTTTGGGGCGTTTTTAAAAACAGAGCATGCCGGAAGCACAGTTGCTTCCGGCATTTTCCGTATGCCGCGCTGCGGCGGCTTATTCCTTTCCCTTTGTTTCGTCCGGCAGCGTGCGCACCAGCACCTTGTCGACGCGGCGGCCGTCGTCCATGCTCAGCACGGTGATCTCCAGTCCGTCGGCCACGATGCGGTCGCCCTCCCGCGGGAAGGCGCCGAAGCGCTCGAGCGTCCAGCCGCCGACGGTGGCGCTTTCCGTTTCGAAATCGTCCTCGCTGCGGCCGATCAGCTCCAGAAAATCGGAGATGACCATGTCGCCGTCCAGCTCCCAGACGCCTTCGCCGCGCTCGACGGCCTCGGCTTCGATGGTGTCCTTTTCATCCCAGATGTCACCGACGATTTGCTCAAGCACGTCCTCCATGGTGATCAGACCCATGGAGCCGCCGTACTCGTCCGTCACAATGGCCATGTGCAGCCGCGAGCGGCGCATCTGCGCGAGCACGGCCGGCAGCTTCACGGTCTTGTAGACGTAGCAGGGCTTCATCAGAATGGCGCGCAGATCAAACGGCTCGCCGTCGATGAGCGCCTTGAAATAGTGATTGACGTAGAGAATGCCGATGATATTGTCGATGGTGTCCTCATACACCGGCAGACGCGAAAAGCTGGTTTCCTCCAGTGTACGGCGGATCACGTCCCAGTCGTCGCCGATGTCGATGGCTTCCATGTCGACACGGGAGACCATGGCTTCCATGGCGGATACCTCGGAGAAGTCCAGCGCGGCCTGCAGCAGCTCGCTGCGCTCCTCGTCAATGACGCCTTCGTCCTCGACGGTTTCGATGATGGTCTGCAGCTCCTGCGCGGCGGCGTCCTGCCCCTCGTCCTGCGCCTCGCCCTTGAAGGGCAGGGTGATCAGGTGGACAAGGCCCAGAACGATCCAGATCAGCGGCGTGAGAAGGATCGTCAGTCCGCGAATGATCCAGCCGATCGACAGGGCCAGACGATTTGCGTTTTTCTTGGCAAGGATCTTCGGCGTGGTCTCGCCGAAAAGGATGACCGTCACCGTGGCGATGACAGTGGCCAGCCATGTCCACTGCTCGCCGGCTACCCGGATGGCGACGATGCTCGAGACGGACGAGAAGGCAATGTTGACAAAATTGTTGCCGATGAGGATGGCGGAAAGCGTATTGTCGAAGCGGTCTGCCACCTTCAGGGCGATCTGCGCACGGCGGGAGCCGTCCTCGGCGGCGTTTTCCATGCGCAGGCGGTTGAGCGAGGAAAAGGCCATTTCCGAGGCGGAGAAAAATGCCGACAGGCACAGGCAGACGATACAGGCGATCCAATAGAAGGTCATTCGAGCCCGGCCTCCTTTCCGTCCCTGCCGGCCAGGCTCAGCTGCAGACGCAGCAGGCGGCGGCCGCGCATGGCGGCGACCCGGACGGTCAGCCCGTGGTATTCGAGCACGTCGCCCTCGCGGGGCAGGCGGCCCAGCTGCTCATAGACCCATTCGCCCAGCAGCTTGTGGTTGAAGTCGAACCGGGTGGGATCCTCGAAGCCTGCCAGCGCAAAGGCGTCCTCCATATCGACGGAGGCGTCGGCCTCCACCGAGCCGTCCGGCAGGACACGGCTGGTTTCGCGGACCACGTCGTCCTCGTCCCAGATCTCGCCTACCAGCTCCTCCAGAATATCCTCCACCGTGACGATGCCGACCGTACCGCCGTAGCTGTCGGTGACGACGGCAAGGTTCTGGCGCCGCCGGCTCAGCTCCGGCAGCACCTCGTCGATTTTTGCGCTCTGGTGGATAAAGTACGGCTCCTCCAGCAGCGCGCGCAGCTCCGGTTCGCCGGGGTCGGCCAGGCAGGCCTTTATGTAGCGGCGGATCTGCAGGATGCCGATGATGTTGTCGATGGTTCCCTCGTAAACGGGCAGGCGGCTGTGCCGCTGTTCGCGCACAAAGGGCAGCAGCCTGCTGCGCGGCTGCGATGCGTCCACGGCGACCAGATCCACACGCGGCGTGAGGATGCTGCCGACGGTGATGTCGCCGAATTCCAGCGCCGAGTGCACCAGCTCGCCGGTGCCGGCGCGCAGCGACCCGTCATCGGTCATATCTTCAATGATATCGTAAAGCTCATCCTCCGTGACGGTAACGTCCGGTTCGCCGCTGCTGGCGGCCAGACGGCCCAGGCCGCTGAGCACCTTCGCCAGCGGGCGCAGCACGGTGAGGATGAGTTGTACCGCGCCGGAAAAGGCCAGGCTCAGCCGTTCGCTGTATTTCTTTGCCAGCACCTTCGGCAGCATTTCACCGGCGAAAAACATCACCAGCGTCAGAATGACTGTGCTGACTCCGACGAAGGAAAAGCCCCACCTGCGCGTGACCAGCACGGTGACGAGCGAGGCGGTGGACAGATGAACGATGTTGATGCAGATGAGGATGCTTGTGATGGTGAGGTCGAAGTCGTCCAGGATCTTCAGCGCGCGCTGTGCCTTTGCCTCGCCGCGGTCTGCCCGCACGCGGAGCCTGACGGTGCTTACGGAGGAATAGGCCGTTTCACACGCGGCGAAAAACGCCGCCAGAAACAGCAGGAGAACCACTATGAGCCAGAGCAATGTACTGCCATCATCCATTTCGGACGATCACACTCCTGATTCCATGAAATTTGTGCACTGCACATTATATCATTTATATCATTTGCGCGGATATCCGTCAATAGCAACTTTCCGGCAGAAGCGGGGGATGCGGCGCTGCAGCAATTTGCCTAAGCGGCGGCCTCAAGGCGGCGGGCGGCGGAGGAGCGGCCGGTCCGGGCGGATGCAGCGCGCGTTCAACCTCCCCAAATTGGGGATTGACAAGCCGCCTGCGGCGTGCTGTAACAAAATAAACCTACCGATGTTGTCGGCAGTTAATTCGGAAAAGGGGAGACGGCCAATGAGAAGCAGCCTGTGCCGCATGGGATCTATGTGCATGCACTTTTGTGCCTGCGCCAGTTCTGTCATGCCGTCTGACAGCTCCCCGATGCAGTGCTGCAGCCGTCCGGATTGAACCGGCGGCCCGGCAGATACACGGAAAGCCGTCCGGCTTTCCGATTTTTTTTGCGCTGCAGGCGGCTCTGCGCGCCTGCTTCCAAAACTATGACAGAAGAAAGGAAGAAAGACCATGTCCGGCTATCATTTTGAAACGCTGCAGGTGCACGCGGGGCAGGAGCAGCCCGATCCGGCGACCGACGCAAGAGCCGTGCCCATTTATGCGACCACCTCCTATGTATTCCGCGACTCGGCGCAGGCCGCAGGCCGCTTTGCCCTCACCGAGGGCGGCAACATCTATACGCGCCTGATGAATCCCACCTCCGACGTGTTCGAGCGGCGCATTGCCGCACTGGAGGGCGGTGCGGCCGCGCTGGCCACCGCCTCCGGCTCGGCCGCCATCACCTACGCCATTCAGAACATTGCCGTGGCCGGCGACCACATCGTTTCCTCCGCCAACCTTTACGGCGGCACGTACAACCTCTTTGCCAACACGCTGCGCGAGCAGGGCCTGTCGGTGAGCTTTGCCGACCCGTCCGTGCCGGAGCAGTTCGAGGCGGCCATCCGTCCGAATACCCGCCTGCTGTATGCCGAGACACTGGGCAATCCCAATTCTGACGTCTCCGACCTGGAGGCCCTTGCCGCCATTGCTCACCGGCACGGCATTCCCCTGATCGTGGACAACACGTTCGCCACGCCCTATCTGCTGCGGCCCATCGAGCACGGTGCGGACATCGTCGTGCACTCGGCCACCAAGTTCATCGGCGGTCACGGTACGGTGATGGGCGGCGTGGCGGTCGATTCCGGCCGGTCCGACTGGGCGCAGAACGACAAGTTCCCCGGCCTGTCACGCCCGAATCCGTCGTATCACGACATTGTGTTCACCGAGGCGGCGGGAAATCTGGCCTACATCATAAAGCTGCGCACCACGCTCATGCGCGATCAGGGCGCGGCCATCTCGCCGTTCAATTCCTTCCTTCTGCTGCAGGGGCTGGAGACGCTGTCGCTGCGTGTGGAGCGCCACGTCGAAAACGCGCTGAAGGTGGTGGACTTCCTGAAGGATTGCCCGCAGGTGCTGCGGGTCCACCATCCGTCGCTTGCGACAGGCGCGCAAAAGCAGCTGTACGAGCGGTATTTCCCGCATGGCGCGGCCTCCATCTTCACCTTTGAGATTGCCGGCGGCGCAGAGACGGCCCGGCGCTTCGCCGAGAGCCTTCAGCTGTTTTCGCTGCTGGCCAACGTGGCCGACGTCAAGTCGTTGGTCATCCATCCGGCGTCCACCACGCACTCGCAGCTCTCCGAGCAGGCGCTGCTTGCCAGCGGCATCACGCCCTCGACCGTGCGCCTGTCGATCGGCACAGAGCACATCGATGATATTCTTGACGATCTGCGCCGGGGCTTTGAGGCCGTGAAATGAGCGAGGGTGACGTGCGGCAGTGAAAATTCTGATGGCCATGAGCGGCGGCGTGGATTCCAGCACGGCGGCAAAGCTGCTGACGGATGCGGGAAACGAGTGCATCGGCTGTACGATGAAGCTGTTTTCCAATGACGACGCGGGGCTGGAGCGCTCGCGCACGTGCTGCTCGCTGGAGGATGCAGAGGATGCGGCCGGCGTTTGCCGCCGGCTGGGGATGCGGCACTATGTGTTCAACTTTTCGGATGTATTCCGCAAAAGGGTGATGGAGCCGTTTGCGGCGGACTACTGCAGCGGCTGCACGCCGAATCCCTGCATCGCGTGCAACCGGTTCCTGAAATTCGGCAGGCTGCTTGAGCGGGCGGAGGTGCTGGGCTGCAGTCATGTGGCGACGGGACACTACGCCCGCATTGAGCGGCGGGGCGGCCGCTTTCTGCTGAAAAAGGCGCTGGACGCATCAAAGGATCAGAGCTATGTGCTCTACGCGATGGATCAGCGGCAGCTGGCGCACACCCTGTTTCCGCTCGGGGAGCTGACGAAGACGCAGGTGCGGCGCATCGCGGCGCAGGCGGGCTTTGTCAACGCCGAAAAACCGGACAGTCAGGACATCTGCTTCGCCCCGGACGGGGACTATGCCGCGGCCATCGGGCGCATCACCGGCCGGCAGGCGCAGCCGGGTGATTTCATCGGAACGGACGGACGGTTGCTGGGCCGTCATCGCGGCATCGTGCATTACACCGTCGGACAGCATCGCGGACTTGGGCTGAGTCTGCCGGAGAAGCGGTTCGTCTGCCGCATTTGCCCGGAGGATAACACGGTGGTGCTCGGGCCGGAGGCGGCGCTGTACCGCCGGACGGTGCTGGTGCCGGCGTTTCACTGGATCGGCGGCGAGGTCCCGGCGCAGCCGCTGCACGGACAGGCAAGGCTGCGATACCGGCAGCCGGAGCAGCCGGTGCTGGCGCAGCCGCTCGGCGGGCAGGCGGTGCTGCTGTACTTCGACCGGCCGCAGCGTGCCGTCACGCCGGGACAGGCCGCCGTGCTCTACGACGGGGACACCGTACTCGGCGGCGTGATCGGGCGGGAGCAGCCGCCGGAGTGACAAGGGTATATTCATTTGCAGGCCCCCGGCGTCGGAGTGTTCCGACGCCGGGGGCCTGCCGTTTCAGCCGGTTGTTGAGACGAGCGCGCGTGTCCGGCATCGTGCCTTCCTGCTAAGGATAAGGCAAACGCCCGTCGTTGGTCATATAGGTCGAGATATCCGCTGCGATCTCGCGCAGCGCGTCATAATCAAGGATGCGCAGACCGTCCTTTTCACGGCAGATCAGTCCCTCATCCGTCATCTGCTTGATGTTGTAGTAAAACTGTCTTGCGCTGATGTCCGCCCGCAGGCAGATGTAGGGGTCGCTTTCACGGATCAGGCCGGTGCTGTCCGAGAAATTGAGAAAGTGATAGGCCAGCAGCTCCCGGTTGGAAAACGACTTGCGGACCAGACAGTTTTTGAACATGCGGTAGACACGGTCGGTGATTTTCTCCTGAAAAAACAGATAAAACCCAATGTTGTTGAACAGCTGGGTCTGCATGTCGGTCAGCCGCAGCATCCGGCACGAGGTTTTGGCAACCAGCTCGCCGAAGGTGTTGTGGTTGCGCATCTGGGAAAACTTGCCTACAAAATCGTGCGGGCCGAGGCTGTCGCAGAGATATTTCTGACCGTTCTTTTTATAAATATATGCGTCGACATTGCCGGAAACGATATAATACAGCTCCAGCACCTCCTGCGCCTCGCAGGGGATGATGACGGTGTTTTTCTTCACCGTTACCAGCGGGAGCTTCTCAATGGTTTCAGGGCCGAAATAATCATAGATCGTTTTCCCGGGCGGCTTGATGATCATACTGTACCCCTCCATCACAGATTCACATGATACGGCAGAGTGCACAGCTGCCGCAAGAACAACTTTCATGCGGCAGTTGTGCAGGGAGCGGACTGCGGCTCTGCGGCCGGGGAGCGGCCTGTGTGCATCGGCGGCCGGGACCGCAGAGCGCAGACGCGGGGATTGGGCTTCAGGACTTGCTGTTTGCGGCTGCGGCCAGTTCCGCTTCGATCTTTTCGTCGACGCGGCTGCGCAGCGGCAGCGTGCAGGCGAGAATCAGCGCGACGGCGAAGGCGCACAGCGAGAAAATGAAGGCCGGCTTGTACAGGCCGAAGTTGTCCTTGAACCATGCGCCCATGAAGGTGCCGAAGGCCGGGCCGATGCCCATGACGATCAGGGTGGCGAAGCCCCAGATGCGGCCGAAGGTCGGACCGCCGAACATGGAGCTGGCATAGCCTGCGCAGTTGGCGGCCTGCGTGCCCCAGTACATGGCGAGGAAGAACATGGCGATCATGCAGGCGGGAATGCTTTTGGTCAGGCACAGCAGAATGGCGATGATGCCGTAGGTCGGGCCGAGCAGGAGCATCACCTTGCGGGCCTTCGGCTCGTGGCCGAGCTTCTTGACCATGATGTCGGAGAGCTTGCCGGCAAACGGCATGGTGAAGATGCCGCAGATGCCGATGATCAGGTAGATGTTGGAGGCCTGGTTGAGGGAGAGATTCATGTCGGTCTGGAAGTAGCCGACTGCCTGAGACCAGATGAGAAATTCGCCGGCCATGGCCGTCAGGAAGCACCCGATGTCACACCAGATCGCATAGGTGCTGAAGGCCTCGCGCAGGGTGATGGGGCGGCGGGAGACGGCGCTCTTTTTCAGCGTTTCCGTGCCGAAGGGCTGGATGCCGTAGCTGGTGGCGCCCTTCTTGGTGATCAGGGAGGCGATGATGAGGGCGACGGCCATGATGACGGCCAGCACCTTCATGCCTACCTGCCAGCCCATGTTCTGCAGAACGGGCTTGAGCACGAGCGTCAGCAGCAGCTGCGCCATGGGCGCACCCATGAAGGCAAAGCCGTACATGGTGGCGTATTTGGTGCCGACAAACCAGGAGCGGCAGGCGATGACGGGGGTGACGCCCAGCATGCCGGTGCCGACGCCGGCGAAGAAGCCGTAGGTGAACAGGTAGATGTAAAAGCTGTTGGGGTTATCGCTGTTGAGAAAGGAGGTCAGGAAGAAGCCGAGAAAGCAGCAGAGGGCGCCGATCGCGTAGACCGGCTTGCAGCCCTTCTTGTCGATCAGGGAGCCGCAGAAGAACGAGGTGATGGCATAGATGACCATCATGAAGCAGTAGCCGAGAGAGGTCTGAATGGTGGTCCAGCCGGTGTCGGCGATGATCAGTCCCTGCATAATGGAGAAGCTGGAGCGGTAGCCGAACATGCAGAACAGGCCCATCCAGGCGGCGATGACGACCATGAGGCCGTAGCGTTTGGCTTTTTCAGGCGAGATCGGTGTCATATGTTAATATACCCTTCCTTCCAAAAATTCAGAATCGGCGCGTTCCGGGCGTACAGATCCCGCCCCGGCCTTTCCGGCGCGGGCACAGACGGCGCGGGAGACGGGAGCGGGCGGCAGGCGGCGCGCTGCGGTGTGCGGCAGCTGTCATGCGATCTGCCGGGATGCCGTGGGAACGGACCGGGATCTTCCAAAAAACCCTCTTGTTTTTGCATTGACCGATTTGTGCGGGCGCGCGGCATGCCGCGGGGCGGTCAGGCCCCGGCGGCAGCCGTGCATGGAAAAACGGAAGCTCAGATGGCGTCGTACTCGCAGCGCTTGATCAGCTCGTCGTGCGTCTTCGGGAGCAGATCGGTCCAGTAGGCGCTGTAGCCGGCAACGCGGACGATCAGGTCGGTATGCTTCCACGGCTCCTTCTTGGCCGCCAGCATCTCGTCGCGGCTGATGACGTTGAACTGGATGTGCTTGCCGCCGTAGTCGGCAAAGTAGGTCTTGACCAGGGCGATGACGTTGGCGCGGCCCTCGGGCGTGCTCATGGTCTTCGGGGAGAAGCGCATGTTCAGCAGCGGACCGTAGATGTCCGTCTGGTCGATGCTGCCGGCGGACTTGATGACGGCAGCCGGGCCCTCGTGGTCGGTACCCTGCGTCGGGGAGACGCCGCCGTCGGACATGGCCTCGCCGCACATGCGCCCGCAGGGCATGGCGCCCAGGCGCGCGCCGGTGCCGGTGTGCAGGCCGATGGTGTGCGGAGCGACCTCAAAGTGGCCGCAGTAGGCGGCGGGCTGGGCATACCACAGCTCGCGCAGGTAGGCATAGATCTCGTTGGCCAGGCCGTCGACGGCGGGGTCGTCATTGCCGAACTTCGGCAGGGCCAGCAGGCGGGCGTGCAGCTCCTCATAGCCCTCCCAGTTTTTGGCCATGGCGTCGGCCAGCTCTTCCTTGCTGCAGATGGGCTCGTCGGTGAAGATGGCGTTCTTGAGCACATACAGCTCGTTTGCCAGATCGACGACGCCGACGGGAACGACGTAATGGGTGTTGTCGCCGTGGGCCGCGCCGCCGAGACCGCAGACCTTGCCGCGCTCGATGCAGTCGTCGATGAAGGCGCTCATCATGATCTCGGTGAAGCTGTCGCCGTGCTGGATCCGGCAGCTGCGGCTGCTGCGGGAGGTGACCTTTGCAAAGAATTCGCACTGGGTCTTGTAGGCGGCGATGACCTCGTCATAGCTCTGCATGTCGGCCAGTCTGCCGGTCTTGGGGCCGAGCTGGTTCTTGGAGATGGGATCGAAGCCGTCGTTGATGGCCAGCTCCAGCATCTTGGACTGGTTGATGACGACGGGCCAGATGGCGGAGTTCTTACCGGGCACCTGGTGCAGCACACAGCCGCCGATGGCGTAGCTGCGCGCTTCCTCGAGGGTGTAGCCGCGGGCGAGCAGGTATTCGATGGTGGGCGCGTCGTTGAAGAAGGCGGGGAAGCCCATGCCCTTTGCAACCAGCTGCATGGCGCGGTCCATGAACTTGGGATCGATGTTGGGATGCCAGCGGACGGACAGGGTCGGGTGGGTGGTGCGGACACGGAAGGCGGCTTCCAGCAACAGATAGGACAGCTCGTTGGTCGCATCGCGGCCGGTCTTCGGGTCGACGCCGCCGAGGATGCAGTTGTGGAAATGGGACTCCGCGGTGATGGCCTGCACCATGACGGCCGGCTGGAACTGGCGCTTGCCCATGATCTTGCAGCGGAAGCACTCAAGCAGCTGGATGGCGTACTCCTTGTCAATGTGCCCGGACTCAATGTCGGCCTTGTACTGCGGGTACATAAACTGGTCGACGCGGCCGAAGCCCATGCCGTAGGTGCGGGTGTCGTAGAAGATCATCAGCACGGCGAAATAGAACGACTGCAGCGCCTCCTGGAAGGTCTCGGCGGGATACTCGGGCACGCGGTCGCACACGCGGGCGATCTCAAGCAGCTCTGCCTTGCGGGTCTCATCGGCCTCGGCGGCGGCCTTCTCGCGGGCGAGCGCAGCGTAGCGGTGGGCGTAGTCGACGCCGGCCAGCAGCATTTCCTTCAGGCCGAGCAGGAACTCACGAGCGCGATAGTCCTCGTCGGTCATCATCAGGTCGATCTTCTTGAGCTTGGCGTCGATGTCGGCCACCAGACCGCGCACACCCTTGCGCACGATGCGGGCGATATCGGGCACGTTCCAGCCCTTTTCGGCGTAGATTTCGGAAACGGTGTTGGTGATGTAGGCGCCCTGCTCGGAGATCAGGTGCTCATACGGCCACTCGTCGCCGAGGTACTTGATCCAGGTGTCCTGGCCGTCCTTGTTGCGGAAGTAGAGGGCGATTTCTCTGGCCTCGGCGGCGTCTGCCTCGTTCTCGAAGGCGTAGAAGCCGTCTCTGCCCTTCCAGCCGAACTCGTCGACGTAGTCGATCATCCAGCCGGCAGAGATGTCCGGGAAGAATTCGGGGCACATCGGCTTGGAACCGAAGTCGCCGACCAGCAGCTGGTCGTCGTCAATGTAGATGGGGAACTCGCGCAGGACCTTTGCAATGGCAAGGCCGCGCTTGTGGAAAAACTGATAGCCTTCGTATTCCTTGTAGCCTTCGGTGAGCAGGCGGGCGCGGTCGATGGAGATGGTCTGCGTGTAGCGCAGAGGATTCAGACGCTCCCAGAGCGTGGTGCCGCGGGATTTTTCGTTGTACTGCCGGTAAACGGCCTTTTCAGTTGCCATGCGTTTTCATCTCATTTTAATTTTTCAGCATATATTTTCACAGGAGGCGCCTCCTGCTGCTGAGCGGATGTGCCGGAGCGGTCTCCGGCACGGGAAAAGGAAGAGGATGGAGGAGCGGCTGTGCCGCTGTGGGAAGCAGTCAAATGGCGGCGACGCGTGCGTTGAGCGCCTTGAGATATTCCTCAGACTGCCGCTCCAGGCAGGGAGCTTCGCCGGTGAAGCCGAGCCGGCGGTATTTGTCCTCGCCCAGGTTGTTGTACGGCAGCAGCTCAAGATGCGCTGCCGGGGAAAGGTGCAGCTGGTCGCGCACAAAATGCGCGATGGCCTCCACCGTTTCCGGATCGTCGTTGAAGCCGGGGATGAGCGGCGTGCGGAAGCGGATGGGCTTGCCCGTCTGCACCAGACGCCGGGCGTTTTCCAGAATGTGTGCATTGGAGATTTTCGTGCCGCGCAGATGCTGCGCTTCGTCGATGCACTTGAGGTCGTAGAGGATATAGTCGGTATGTCGGGCGATCCGTTCGATGACAGGCCAGGGGAACGCGCCCTCCATTTCCGCGGCGGTGTGGATGCCTTCGGCGTGCGCAGCCTGCATCAGCGCGGCGGTGAATTCCGGCTGCATTTCGCATGCGCCGCCGGAGACCGTCATGCCGCCGCCGGAATTCTGGTACAGCATGCGATCCTTGAGCACCTCATGCAGCACCTCGCCGACGCGCATCGTTTTGCCGGAAATGCTCCGGGCCTTGGCCAGGCACGGGATGACGCATGCGCCGCAGGCAGTGCAGCGGGAACGGTCGATGATCAGCTCCCCGTTTTCAATGCGGTTTGCGTGGTTGGGACACACCCGAACACAGCGCCCGCAGCGTGTGCAGCTGTCCTGCCGGTACATCAGCGCCGGCTCAGGGCTCTGCGACTCCGGATTCTGGCACCAGAAGCAGCGCAGCGGACAACCCTTGAGAAATACCGTTGTACGGACGCCCGGTCCGTCGTGCGTGGAAAACCGCTGGATGTTGAAGACCCGTCCGGGAATCTCCAGCAGAGACGCGTCCGGAGCTGTGTCGATCATGGGAAAGCCTCCTTTGCATGACGTGTTGTGGGGACATGACAGATTGGAATCATAATTTTGTGTAGATATGACAAATTTCGGAAGATTTATCCGGAATTGTTTCAACGTATCGGACAGCCTTCTTGATGACAGTTATACCGGAAGGACACGGCAAAGAATACTGCCGACGGCATAAATCCGCTGTTTTTTCTGTCGAAAAACAGCGGAAATGCAGGACGCGCCGCAGCCGGCGGAGAAGCGGCTGCGGCGCAGGGAACAAAAAATCCCCCCGGCGTCGGAAGAATCCGACGCCGGGGGGGTAAATGGAAGAACGCTATTTGACGACGACGTTTTCCGCGCCCAGCACCTCGATGAGATCGGCGACGAGCGCGTCGTGGATCAGGCAGGGGGCGGTGAGCTGGCGGCGTGTGTCGGCGAAAAAGAGAATGATGCGGTCGTTTCCCGGGAACATCTTCAAAACCAGCTCGACATGCCGCCGGGCGGGGGACTGCTCGTCCGGCAGCCGCACAAACAGCTTGCGCGGCTGCGGTGCGGGCGGCGTTTCCTGCACAGGCGCGGGCGCGTCCGGGGCGGTGCTGTCCGACAGCGGCTCGATGCGGTCGACCATCAGCTGCGGCTCTTTTTCGTCGCGCAGCGAGATGCGCCCGCGCACCAGCAGTGCGGCGTTGTCCGTGATGTACGCGCCGCCCTGATCGAGTGCGCGCTGGAACACCAGCAGCTCCATGCTGCCCGTGTCGTCCTCCAGCACCACGTAGGCCATCAGCGAGCCGCTCTTCGTGGTGCGTGTTTTGTGCGAGGCGACCACGCCTGCCAGCGTGACGGCCTGTCCGTCCAAAAAGCGCGCCGGGCCGTCCTCGCCGGCAAAGTCGGCCAGGATCGCACCGATGGGAGCCGCTCCCACGCGGCGCACCAGCTCCCGGTATTCATCCATGGGGTGACCGGTGAGGTACAGGCCCGTGGTCTCCTTTTCCATCGTCATCAGCTCGCGGCGGGAAAACTCCGGAATATCCGGCAGGCGCAGCGCATGCGCGGCCGCATCTTCGCCGGCCATGCCGAACAGATCCATCTGACCTTCAATGTTGCGCCGCGTCTCGCCCGAAATGCCCTCAAGCACCTGATCCGTCACACGCAGCAGCTGGCTGCGCCGCGCGCCGAGGCTGTCAAACGCGCCGGCGCGGATCAGGCTTTCCACGGCGCGCCGGTTCAGCTCGTGCCGGCTCATCCGGCGGCAGAATTCGTCGAACGCGCGGAACGGACCGCCTGTGCGCCGCTCCTGCATCAACGCCTGCACAAAGCCCCGGCCGATGTTTTTCACCGCGGCCAGACCGAAGCGGATGTGCTCGCCGGAAACGGTGAAGTCTGCGTCCGACTCGTTGACGTCCGGCGGCAGCAGCCGGATGCCCATGCCGGCGCATTCGGCGATGTATTCCGCCACCTTGGCGCTCGAGTCGAGCACCGAGGTGAGCAGCGCGGCCATGTACTGCCGCGGCCAGTGACACTTCATGTAGGCCGTGCGATAGCACACCACGGCGTAGCACACGGCGTGCGCCTTGTTGAAGGCGTAGTTGGCAAAGTCGACGATCTCGTCGTAAATGCTGGCGGCCACGGCCTCGGGCACGCCGTTTGCAATCGCGCCGGGAATACCGCGCGATGCGTCCCCATGCAGGAAGGCGACGCGCTCGGCGTCGATGACGGCGTGCTTCTTTTTCGACATGGCGCGGCGGATCATGTCCGCCTGTCCGAGCGAGAAGCCGGCCAGCCGGCGGAAGATTTCGATGACCTGCTCCTGATAGACGATGCAGCCGTAGGTGACGCCGAGGATCGGCTCGAGCAGCGGGTGCTTGAAGCGCACCTTTTCCGGATGGCTTTTGCACTCGATGAAGCGCGGGATGCTGTCCATCGGGCCGGGGCGGTACAGGGCGATGATGGCCGTGATGTCCTCAATGGAGTGCGGCTTGAGGCCGGTGCACACGCCGGTGATGCCCGTGCTTTCCATCTGGAAGACGCCGGCGGTCTTGCCCGCCGTCAGCAGGGCGAAGACGTCCGGATCGTCCTCGGGAATGTCCGAGACGGAAAAGCCCGGCTCGATGCGGCGCACCATCTCGGCCGCGTCCTCCAGCACGGTGAGGTTGCGCAGGCCCAGAAAGTCCATCTTCAGCAGGCCCAGCTCCTCCAGCGTCGTCATCGGATATTGCGTGACGACGCTCTCGTCGTTTTTGGCCAGCGGGACGTATTCGCAGGTGGGCCGCTGCGTGATGACCACGCCGGCGGCATGCGTCGAAGCGTGGCGCGGCATGCCCTCAAGAGAGCGGGCTGTATCGATCAGGCTGCGCAGCTCCGGGTCGCCGTCGTACAGCTCGCGCAGCGGGCGCGAAATGCGAAGCGCCTCGTCCAGCGTGATGCCCAGCGCGGTGGGCACCTGCTTGGCCACCGCGTCGCAGCGGGCATACGGAATATTCAGCGCGCGTCCGGCGTCGCGCACGGCCGCGCGTGCGGCCATGGTGCCGAAGGTGACGATCTGTGCGACGTGGTCCGCGCCGTATTTGCGCGCAACGTAGTCGATGACCTCGCCGCGACGGCGCACACAGAAGTCAATGTCGATATCCGGCATGCTCACGCGCTCCGGGTTGAGAAAGCGCTCGAAGAACAGGCCGTATTTGATCGGATCGACGTCCGTGATGTTCAGACAGTACGACACCATGCTGCCGGCCGCGCTGCCGCGCCCCGGGCCGACCGGAATGCCGCTGCGCTTGGCAAAGCCGATGAAGTCTGCCACGATCAGAAAATAGTCGGTAAAGCCCATGCGCTCGATCATGTCCAGCTCGTAGGTCAGCTGCGTTTTCAGCGCGTCCGTCACCGTCCCATACCGCCGCGTCAGCCCTTCGAAGCAGCAGCGGCGCAGGTAGGCGGCCGCGTCTGTCTCGCCCTCGGGCAGAGCGAAATGCGGCAGGTGATAATGCCCGAATTCAAAGTCGAACCGGCAGCGCTCGGCGATCCTTGCTGTGTTTTCAATGGCCTCGGGGCAGTCGGGAAACAGCGCGCGCATCTCTTCCTCGCTCCGGACGTAAAACGTCTGCGGCTCATAACGCATACGGTCGGCGTCATCGACGGTGCGTCCGGTCTGGATGCACAGCAGTACGTCGTGCGCCCGCGCGTCCTCCGGACGCAGATAGTGCGCGTCGTTCGTGGCGGCAAGCGGCAGCCCGGTCTCGCGGGACATGCGGATGAGCCCCTCGGCTACCCTTGCCTCGTCCTCCATGCCGTGATTCTGGATCTCCAGATAAAAGTCGCCGGGGGCGAACATGGCGGCCAGCTCCAGCGCGCGCTGCTTTGCCGCCTCATAGCCCGTGCCGCGCAGCAGGCGGGGGATCTCGCCGGCCAGGCACGCGGTCAGGCAGATCAGCCCCTCCGAATGCGCGGCCAGCAGCTCCCAGTCGATGCGCGGGCGGATGTAAAAGCCCTCGGTGAAGCCCGCGCTCACCAGCCGGCAGAGGTTGTGGTAGCCGGCTTCGTTTTTGCACAGCAGGACAAGATGCGTATACTCGCTGTCGACGCCGTGCTCACGCGAGAAGCGGCTGCGCGGGGCGACATAGACCTCGCAGCCGATCACAGGATGGATGCCCGCAGCCTTCATCGCCCGGTAAAAGGCCACCGCGCCGTACATCACGCCGTGGTCGGTGACGGCGCAGGCGGTCTGGCCCAGCTCCTTGAGACGCTCGGCCAGGCCGCTGATGCGGCAGAAGCCGTCAAGCAGCGAATATTCCGTATGCAGGTGCAGGTGCGCAAAGGCCATGGGAAACCTCCTGTTGCAGTCAGAAAGCGTCCGCCGGCGTCATTCGCCGGCGGGGGTGTAGGTCATCAGGCGCTTCATGCGGTGGCTGATGCAGCTTTTGGAAACGGGCGGGTCGGCCAGCAGCGCCAGATCCGACAGGCTCACCTCAGGGTTGGCAATGCGCAGCAGCGCCGTATCGTGCAGCGGCTGCGGCAGCTTGTCCAGCCCGTACTGCGCGTCGATGCGCCGGATGGCGGCCAACTGCTCGGCGGCGGCGGCCACGACCTTGTCGGCGTTGGCGGTGTCGCAGTTGACGTTGCGGTTGATCTTATTGCGCATATCCTTGGCGATCTTGGCGCTCATCAGCTCCATGGCCGACAGCGGCGCGCCCATGGCCGTGAGCATGTCCTCGATCAGCTCGGTGCGTTTGAAATAGATCACGCAGTGTCCGCGGCGCACGGTCTCGCGCGGGTCGAAGCCCAGCTCGCGGAACAGTACGAAGCTCTCGCGCGCCACGCTGAAATGGTCGGTGACCAGCTCGAGATGGCAGCGCTTTTCCGGCGTGTTGATGCTGCCGCCGGCCAGAAACGCGCCGCGGAGAAACGCCGTGCGGCAGCAGTCCTCCTCCAGCACGCCGAGGTTGACGTGGTGGGCGACCGTTTCGCCGGGGTCGAAGCCGAAGGCGCGGAAGATCTGCGCGATGCCGGCTTCGTCCGTGTAGGTCAGCACGGTGTGCCGGCCGGCCTTCGAGAGCTGGCTGTTGAAATCCAGCCCGAAGGCCCGGCGCATCAGCCGCGGCACGCGCCGGGCAAAGTCGGCGCTGCCGGTGATGATGCGGATCTCTCTCTGCGTAAAGGTGTTTGCGTACAGCAGCACGCCGTAGGCCTCGGCCACGGCGCAGCAGGCGCGGGTGACCGGGCTGCGGCAGAGCTCTGCCTTGACGTCGGATGAAAAGGACATGGAGCACCCCCCTCAGCGGTAGATCCTGGTGTGTGAGCGTTCGCGGTAGAGCGAGGCGATGGCGGCGGCCAGCGTGTTCGGGTCGTGCCGGGCCAGGGCGTTCGACCAGTCGGCCACCGGCGCGCCGATCAGCTGTACGCCCAGCGCCGCCACGGCCGTGCGGTCGATGAGCGGCTGGGCCGCTCCGTCGGCGGCATAGCGTGCCAGCACCGGCTCCGGCGCGGGCAGATCGTTTGCCAGACAGTAGTCGAACAGGTGCCCGCCGCCGTGCGCAAACAGCGCGCGGATGTGATCGGACGCCGTATAGCCGACGGTCTCGCCGGGCTGCGTCATGACGTTGAGTATGTACACGCGCACGGCGTCCGATGCGGCGATGGCCGCGGACAGCTCCTCAAGCAGCAGGTTCGGGATGACGCTGGTGTAGAGGCTGCCGGGGCCGAGCAGGATGAGGTCGGCCTGCTGCACGGCACGCACGCACTCCGGCAGCGCGCGCACATGCTCCGGGATCAGCCGCACACGGCGGATGGCAGGGGAGCGGGCGGGCCGGCGGCCGATGGCGCTCTCGCCGAGCACGCACGAGCCGTCGCACAGCTCCGCCTCCAGAATGACGTCGGAATTGGTCGACGGCAGCACCCGGCCCGTGATGGCCAGCACCTGGCTGAGCTTGCGCACGGCCTCGCCGAAGCTGTCCGACGTGTCGTTGAGCGCGGCCAGCAGCAGGTTTCCGAGGCACTGGCCGTTGAGACTGCCGTCGTGAAACCGGTAGGCCAGCAGCTGTTCGATGACGCTCTCCGTGTTGGCCAGCGCCTGCAGGCAGTTGCGCACGTCGCCCGGAGGCGGCATGCCCAGCTCGGAGCGCAGGCGCCCGGAGCTGCCGCCGTCGTCGGCCATGGCGACGATGGCCGTGATATCGGTACAGTAGCGCTTGAGTCCGCGCAGCATGGTGGAAAGTCCGGTGCCGCCGCCGATGGCGACCACGCGGGGCGTTGCAGACATGGCTCCTCCTTACTTTTCCGCGTCCCGGTTGATGAGCACGGCGTTGTGTCCGAGCTGACGGATGACCTCGGTCAGCTCGCGCGCCACGGAAACGGAACGGTGTTTGCCGCCGGTGCAGCCGACGGCAATGGTCAGCGTATACTTTCCTTCCTCCACATACTGCGGCAGCAGAAAGCGGAGCAGCTCGGTGAGATGGCGCATGAGCGTGGGGGCCTGCTCGCCGGAAAAGACAAAGTCGCGCACCTCGTCGTCCATCCCCGTGCGATCGCGCAGGTGGTCGACGTAAAAGGGGTTGGGCAGAAAGCGCACGTCAAAAACGAGATCGGCCTCCACCGGAAGCCCGTATTTGAAGCCGAACGACATGACGTTGACGGCCATGCGCCGCGTGCTGTTGTCTCCGCCGAAGAAGCGCAGCAGCTCGCGCTGGAGCTGCGCATTGGTGAGGTTTGTGGTGTTGATGACGAAGTCGGCGCGCTCGCGCAGCGGGGCCAGCAGCTCGATCTCGTGCTGCACGGCGGCCTCGACCGAGCCGCCGTCGGCCGCCAGCGGATGGCGGCGGCGCGTTTCCTTATAGCGCTTGACAATGGCGGGCACGGCGGCCTCCACAAACAGAATGCGGTAATCCAGGCCCATGTCCCACAGCTGGTCGAGCGTCGGAAACAGCTCGGCAAAGCCCTCACGCTCGCGGATATCCGTCACCAGCGCCACCTTTTCATAGCGGCCGTGGGCCGCCAGGCACAGCTCGGCAAAGCGCGGCAGCAGGCGAACCGGCATGTTGTCCACGCAGTAATAGTCCAGATCCTCCAGCACATCGGTGGCGCGGCTTTTGCCTGCGCCCGAAAGGCCGGAAATAATCAGAAATTCCATGATTTGCTCCCAATGATGCGCACTTCCGGCTCCAGACGGGTCCCGAAGCGCTCGTATACGGTTTTCTGTATGTGGCGCATGAGCGCGATCACCTCATCGAAGGTGGCCCCGCCGTTGTTGACGACAAAGCCCGCGTGCTTCGGCGAGACCTGCGCCGCCCCGACGGCATAGCCCCGCAGGCCGGCCTGATCGATCATCGCGGCGGCGTACCCGTTGGCCGGACGCTTGAAGGTGCTGCCGGCGGAGGGCTTCTCCAGCGGCTGGCTGGCGCGGCGCTTCTGTGCCAGCTCGCACATGCGCGCCTCTATGGCGGCGCGGTCGCCGGGGGCGAGCGTCAGCTCGGCGGAGACGACGGTGCTGCCGTCGTCGGCAAAGCGGCTGTGCCGGTAGGAAAAACCGGCCTCCGCTGCGGAGACGCGGTGCAGTGCGCCCGTTTCGTCCATGCAGAGCACGCAGGTGCACACGTCCTTCATTTCGCCGCCGTAGGCCCCGGCGTTCATGAACAGCGCGCCGCCGAGCGTGCCGGGGATGCCGTGGGCGAACTCCAGCCCGGTGAGCGAGGCGTCCCGCGCCGTGCAGGCCAGCGCCGCCAGCGTGACGGCGCAGCCGGCTGTCACGCGCGTGCCGTCAACGCGGCAGGCGGCCAGCGCTCCGGCGGGCTTGATGACAAACAGGTCGAGCGGCGCGTCCTCCACCAGCAGGTTCGTGCCGTTTCCCAGCAGGAACGGACGCACGCCGCGCCGGTGCAGCAGCGCCGTCAGCTCCGACAGCTCCTGCTGCGAGGCGGGCAGCGCCATCGCAGCGGCGGGGCCGCCGATGCGGAAGGAGCAGTGCGCACGCATCGGCTCGTTTTCGCGCAGCTGCAGCTGCGGCAGCGCGCGGCGAATCTCTTCCAGCAGAGCGGGTGTGACAGTGGCCATAAATCCCTCCTGACGGCTCAAAGGCTCAACCAGCCAATGTCTTCATCAATGGCGTTGTCGTGCTTTTCCAGCAGTGTCTGGGCGGCGTTGTAGCCCATTTTTTTCTGCCGGTGGTTGATCGCGGCAATTTCGAGAATGACCGCAAGATTGCGTCCCGGCAGGACAGGGATGGTGGTCCTCGGCATTTTCACGCCGAGGATCTCCTGATATTCCTGCTCGAGGCCCATGCGATCCTTGTCATAGGGGTTATCCTTCGACCAGACGCGCAGATCCACCACCAGATCCAGCTTGCAGGCGGGCTTGACGGCGCCGATGCCGAAAATATTGCGCGTGTCGATGATGCCGATGCCGCGCACCTCCATGTAATAGCGGATCATGGGGGGCGCCGCGCCGATGAGCGTGGTGCGCGCGGTGCGCTTGATCTCGACGGCGTCGTCGGCGATGAGCTTGTGTCCGCGCTTGACCAGCTCCAGAGCCGTTTCGCTTTTGCCTATGCCGGAGTCGCCGGTGATGAGCAGACCCTCGCCGTGCACCTCGACCAGCACGCCGTGCATGGTGATGCGCGGGGCCAGATGAATGTTGAGGATGCCGGTGAGGTCGGCCATGAACTCGGAGGTGTCGGCGTTGGTGCACAGAATGTTGACCTGGTGGGCCGAGGCCAGCTCCAGGCATTCCGGCATGGGCGTCAGCTCGTGGCAGATGATGAGCACGCTGATGCCGCTGGAAAAAAAGCGCTCGAGGCTTTCGCGGCGGGCCTCGTCGGACAGCTGCAGCAGATAGGCGTTTTCCGCCTTGCCGAGGATCTGCGGGCGCGCCGCGTCAAAATAGCTGTAAAACCCGGCCAGCTGCAGGCCGCAGCGGTTCGGATCGGAGGAGGTGATCTGAGCGGTGTCATAACGGTCGGCGGCGTACACCACACGCAGGTCCAGCTCCTGCACGATGCGGCTGAGCGAGACCGAATACTGACTTTTCATTGTATGCACATCCCTTCGGCGGCGTCCTGCCGGCGGGCGTCAAAGCCCCGCGCCGGCAGGGTTCTGCTTCCTATTTTAATCATTTCCGGCGTATTTGGCAATGCTTTTTCAGACGGCCGTGTTTTTTTGCAAAAAGTTCAAAAAAGCCCTTGCAATTTGAGGGAGTGTCTGCTATTATTAGGAGGCTGTTCATCAGACATACATCAGCAAGGAGGTGCGGAACAGTATGGCAAAGTGTGAATATTGCGGCAAGGATATGGCATTCGGCATCAAGGTCAGCCACTCCCACCGTCGCTCCAACCGCACTTGGAAACCCAATGTTAAGCGCGTCAAGGCCATCGTGGACGGTAGCCCCTGCCACGTTTACGCCTGCACCCGCTGCCTCCGCAGCGGCAAAGTCACCCGCGCGGTGTAATTAACACACGACCGAAACAAGCCTGCCACCAAGTGGCGGGCTTTTTCGGTTTTTAGGGGGCCGTTCAGACCCGGTGTGGAAAATATGCGAAAAACGAAAAAGACGGTTGACAAACCGTGAAATACCTGCTACTCTAAGTGCACTTCAAAAATAAATATTCCGTGGAGCTTTTCAGAATCGGCGCGGCCGAAACTGGAAAGGGAGGAGACTCTGGAGAATCCCATTCAATCGGGTGCCGAAGGTGCAAGGCGCAAGCCGAATCTCTCAGGCAAAAGGACAGAGCAATGCAGGCGGGTTCCGCCCTGTTTTTGTTTTGGCTGCTTTCATTCTCCGGTCTCCGGCGAATGCGGCAGCTGTTTTTTTGCCGCCCACGGAGCTGCGAGAGGAGAACCCCCATGGACGCACTGCTCAAGGCCGTACAGACGGTCAACGCGTATCTTTCCGACTACATTCTCATCATTCTGCTGATCGGCACCGGCCTGTATTACAGCATCCGCACCCGCTTTGTGCAGGTGCGCTGCTTCAAGGAGGGCTGGCGGCGCGTGTTCGGCAGCTTCAGCCTGCACGGCGGCAAGCACACCGGCGGCATGACGAGCTTCCAGGCCCTGGCCACCGCCATTGCCGCCCAGGTCGGCACCGGCAACATCGTCGGCGCGTGCGGCGCCATCCTGATCGGCGGCCCCGGCGCCATCTTCTGGATGTGGATCATTGCCTTCTTCGGCATGGCCACCATTTATGCCGAGGCGGTCCTTGCACAGGAGACCCGCGTTGTCAAGCCCGACGGCACTGTGCTGGGCGGTCCGGTCTATTACATCAAGCGTGTCTTCCGCGGAGGCTTCGGCAAGTTTTTGGCCGGCTTCTTCTCCGTGGCCATTATCCTGGCGCTGGGCTTCATGGGCGCGATGGTGCAGTCCAACTCCATCGCCGAGGCCTGCACCACGGCCTTCGGCATTCCCGGCTGGGTCGTCGGCGTCGTCATTGCCGTGCTCGCGGGCCTCGTCTTCATCGGCGGCGCGCACCGTGTTGCGGTCGTTACGGAGAAAATGGTTCCGGTCATGGCCGGCCTGTACATTGTCGGCGGTCTCATCGTGCTGATCGCCCGCATCCGCTTCATCCCGGAGACCTTCGGCCTCATCTTCAAGTATGCCTTCGTACCCAACGCCATCATCGGCGGCGGCATCGGCTACGCGCTGAAAACCGCCATCAGCCAGGGCGTCAAGCGCGGCCTGTTTTCCAATGAGGCCGGTATGGGCTCTACCCCGCATGCGCACGCCATGGCGAAGGTCAAAAATCCGCACGAGCAGGGCACCGTCGCCATGATCGGCGTGTTTATGGACACCTTCGTCGTGCTCACCATGACGGCACTGGTCGTCATCTCCACCCTGTACGCCGGCGACGGCATTCTGGCCTCCGGTTCGGCAGAGGGCGTGATGAAGACCAATATGGCGCAGCTGGCCTTCTCCAGCGTCTTTGGCAGAAAGATCGGCAGCGCGTTCGTCGCCATCTGCCTGCTGTTCTTCGCCTTTTCCACCATCCTCAGCTGGAACCTGTTCGGCCGCATCAACGTGCAGTATCTCTTCGGCAACAAGTCGAATCTGATCTATTCGCTGCTGGCCGTCGTGTTCGTGTTCCTCGGCTCCTGCCTGTCCAACGATCTGGTCTGGGAGCTGACCGACATGTTCAACCAGCTGATGGTCATCCCCAACGTTATGGCGCTGATCCCGCTGGGCGGCGTGGTCGTGGCGGCGCTGCATCGCGGTCTGGCGGCAAACGCTGCGGCGGCTCCGGACGAGGCGCTGTCGGCGGTCGAGAAGGAGTAACAGACGCGGCTTCTTCCATGATTGTAAATACGAAAGCAGCAGGAACGGGCAGCCATCCGTTCCTGCTGTTTTTCGATGCGGGGTAGGCGTTTGCCGAAAACTGTGCTACAATGTCAGAAAACAGCGGAAGCTTGCAAAGGAGGGGATGCCCATGCTGCGGCTGATCCTGGGCCGGGCGCGAACCGGAAAGACCGGGCGCGTGATGCGGCAGATCGGCCGGCGCGCCGCCGCCGGTCAGGGCGGCAGCGTGCTGCTGGTACCCGAGCAGTACAGCCATGAGGCCGAGCGCGAGCTGTGCGCCGTGTGCGGCGACGGCCTGTCGCGCTATGCCGAGGTGCTCAGCTTCACCGGGCTGTGCCGCCGCGTGGAGGACGAGACGGGCAGGCCGGAAACCATGCTCGATCAGGGCGGGCGGCTGCTGTGCATGACGCTGGCGCTGCAGGGCGTCGAGCCGAAGCTGCAGACCTTTCGCGGCGCGGGCCGCCGCGCCGAGCTGCAGCGCACGCTGCTGGCCGCGGCGGACGAGCTGAAAAGCGCGTGCGTCACGCCCGAGGCGCTGGAGCAGGCCGCGGCGCAGACCGGGCCGCCGCTGTCGGAAAAGCTGCACGATCTGGCGCTGGTGACGGCGGCCTACGATGCAGTGACCGCGCGCTCCGGCGCGGACCCCGCCGACCGGCTCACCCGGCTGGCCGAACGCATTGGGCACAGCAGCGTCGGGCCGGGGCAGCATTTCTTCATCGACGGCTTCATCGACTTCACCCGGCAGGAGCTGGAGGTACTGCGCGCGCTGCTGGCAGCCGGGGCGGAGCTGACGGTGTGCCTAACCTGCGACGGGCTGGAGGGCACAAACGAGATGTTCGCCGCCTCGCGGCGCACGGCGCGGCTGCTGCTGGAGGCGGCGCGCTCCCGCGGACTGGAGACGGCGGTGGAGACGTGCGCGCCGCCGGAGGAACGGTCGCCCCTGCAGGCACTGGAAGCGCATTTGTTTGATTATACGGCCGAGCGCTTCAACGCAGCCGGGCGCGTGCTGCTTGTGCGCGCCGACGGCGTGACGCAGGAATGTGAATACGCGGCGGCGCGCTGCCGTCAGCTCGTGCGCGAAACCGGGTGCCGCTGGCGGGATATCGCGGTGGCCGTGCGCGGATATGATACGTACCGTCCGGCGCTGGAGGCGGCCTTCGCGCGCTACGGCGTGCCGCTGTTTTCCGCCTGCCGGCACGATCTGCTCAGCCGTCCGCTGCCGGTGCTGGTCGCGGCGGCCTTTGAGGTGCTGCAGGGCGGCTGGGAGGCCGCGGACGTGATGGATCTGCTGCGCACCGACCTGTTCGGACTGACGCCGGACGAGACGGACGCGCTGGAGAATTACGTGCTGCTCTGGTCGGTGCGCGGCAGGGGCTGGCTGCGAGAATGGAGCATGCATCCCGGCGGCTGGGGCATGGAGGAGACGGACGAGAGCCGCGCGGCGCTGGAGCGGCTCAATGCGCTGCGTGCGCGCGTGGCCGGGCCGCTGCAGCGTCTGGCCGAGGCCGGACGCGAGACCGGGACCGCCGCCGGCCAGTGCGCGGCGCTGGCGAAATTTTTCGAGGACATTGCGCTGCCGCAGCGTCTGCAGGCGCGCGCCGGAGCGCTCGGCGCGGAGGGCCGCGCGGCCCTGGCGGCGGAATATGCGCAGCTTTGGGGCGTGATGGTGCAGTCGCTCGAGCAGGCGGCCGCCGTGCTGGGTGAGACGCCGATGGAGCAGGAGGCGTTTTCAAAGCTGTATCTGCTGCTGCTTTCGCAGTATGACGTGGGGCTGATCCCCGTTTCGCTCGATCAGGTCTCGGCCGGCGACATGGATCGTGCCCGCCGGCGCGGGCTGCGGCACCTGATCGTGCTGGGCGCGTCCGACGAGCGCCTGCCGCGTCCGGCGGAGGACGCCGGTGTGCTGACCGACGCCGAACGCACGCAGCTCGGCGCGCTCGGCATCGAGCTGGGCGGCGCCGAGGAGGACGTCGGGCGCGAGCTGGGGCTGATCTACAACTGCCTGACCATGCCGTCGGAGACGCTGTGTGTGGTGTGGCCGGCGGCGGAGGAGCCGTCGCTGGTCGTGACGCGGCTGGCGGCGCTGTACGGCCTGGAGCCGACGCTGCCGTCGGCGGACGCGCTCAGGAGCGAGGCGGCAGCGCCGGCGCTGGAGCTGGCTGCTGCGGCGCTGCACGGCGGAGGAGGTGCGGCCGGTCGGGCGGCGCTGGCGTATTTTGACGCGGATGGCCGGGCAAAGCCGCTGCGCGCGGCGGCGGAGGCCTGCCGCGGCAGCCTCAGCGAGCGTGCGGCCCAGGCGCTGTACGGAAAGCGCCCCCGCCTGTCGGCCACAGGGCTGGAAAAGCTCTCGTCGTGCCGCTTCGCATATTACCTGCAGTACGGCCTGCGGGCAAGACCGCGCCGCCCGGCGGACTTTCAGCCGCCGGAGATGGGCACGTTCCTCCACTTTGTGCTGGAAAACGTGGCCCGTGCGCTCAAGGAGACGGACGGCTTCGACGCACCGGAGCGCGCCGCAGTCGACCGGCTGACCGACGGCTTCATCCGGGAATATGTCAGCCGGACGCTCAACGACTTCCGCGACCGCACGCCGCGGTTTATCTACCTGTTCGGCCGCCTGCGCGAGACGGTGCGGCGCATCGTGTGGGACATGGTGTCGGAGCTGGCGCGCTCGGATTTCCGCCCGTTGGCGTTCGAGCTGGAGTTTGACTGTCTCACGCAGAGCAGGCCGGATGCGCCGCAGCTGCAGCTGCGGGGCAAGATCGACCGCGTCGACGGCTGGGCGCACGACGGAAAGCTGTATCTGCGCGTGATGGACTACAAAACCGGCAGCAAGAGCTTTTCACTGGAGGATGTGTGGTACGGCATGAATCTGCAGATGCTGCTGTATCTGTTTGCGCTGGCGCGCAGGGACGGGCCGTTCGGCGAAAACGTGGTGCCGGCGGGCGTGCTGTACGTGCCGGCGCGGGACAAGCTGGTGAGCGCGCAGTGCCGGGACGACGAGCAGGCGCAGAAAAAGCGCAGCGACGCGCTGCGGCGCTCGGGCCTGCTGCTGTCGGACGCGGCGGTGCTCGAGGCGATGGAGCACGGCGGGCAGCCGATGTATCTGCCCGTGAAATATGACGGCGACGGCGCTGCGGCAGGCGCGGCGCTCGCCAGCGCAGAGCAGCTCGGCGCGCTCTCGCGGCACATCGAGCTGCTGCTCTCGCGTATGGCCGGGGAGCTGCGGCACGGCGGCATTGCGGCCGACCCGTGGTTCCGCAGTGCGGCGGAGAATGCCTGCGCCACGTGTGATTTCCGGGACGCGTGCCATTTTGACGAAGAAACGGACCGGCGCCGTGTGCTGGAAAAGCTGAAGGCGCCGGAGGTGTGGCAGCGGATCGGGGAGGAGGTGCGCCATGGCTGAATTTACCCCCACGCCTGCCCAGGCGGCGGCCATCGGCTGCCGGGGGCGGAGCCTGCTGGTATCCGCTGCAGCCGGAAGCGGCAAGACGCGCGTGCTGACCGAGCGGCTGCTCGCCCGCCTGACCGACCCGGACGACCCGGCGGACATCCGGGATTTTCTCATCATCACCTATACCAAGGCGGCCGCCGCCGAGCTGCGCACACGCATCTTCCGCGCGCTGACGGCGCGCGCTGCCGAGCACCCGGAGGATCATCGCCTGCGCCGGCAGGCCAATCTCTGCCTGCGTGCGCAGATCGGCACCATCCACAGCTGCTGCGCATCGCTGCTGCGCGAGAACAGCCGGCTGCTGTCGCTGCCGCCGGATTTCCGCGTGTGCGAGGAGGAGAAGGCGCAG
This sequence comes from Clostridiales bacterium, assembly GCA_022768185.1. Lineage (GTDB taxonomy): Bacteria > Bacillota > Clostridia > Oscillospirales > Oscillospiraceae > JALEMS01. The sequence goes on from JALEMS010000073.1 coordinate 40,569, forward strand.
GCGCTGCGGCAGCTGACGCTCGAGCGCGTGCTGGAGGCAGCGTATGAGGACCTGTCTGAGCCGGGCCTGCGGCAGCTGATCGATACGGTCGGCGCGGGCCGGGACGACCGGCGGCTGGCCGAGCTGATGCTTTCGCTGCACGCCCGGCTGCGCAGCCACTACGACGGCGCGGCCTGGGCCGGGCGCATTGCCGGGCAGATGGAACGCGCCGGAGCCGTGGCGGACACGGTGTGGGGCCGCGAGCTGCTGGGGCAGGCTGCGGCGGACGCGCGCTTCTGGCTCGACGAGCTGCAGGCGCTGCTCGACGCGCTGGACGAAGAGGACGGGCCGGTGAAGAAGGCATATGCCGCCAGCATCGCCGGCACGCGCGCCTCGCTCGAACGCTATGCGCAGGCGCTTGCGCGAGGCTGGGACGCGGCGCGCGAGGCCTGTCTCATCGAGTTTCCGCGCCTGGGCAGTCTGCGTAAGCCGCCCGACGCGGACTTCGGCGCGCAGATCAAGCGCCGCCGGGACGCCTGCAAAAAGGCGTGCGAGCGGTTTCCGGAGCTGTTTTTCGAGCCGGAGGCGGTGCTGCTGGAGGACATGGCGAAGGCAGCGCCCGCCATGCGCGCGCTGCTGCGTCTGACGCTGGAGTTCGACCGCGTGTATGCCGCAGAAAAGCGCCGGCGCGGCCTGCTGGACTTTTCCGACCTCGAGCATGAGGCCGCGCGCCTGCTGGTGACGCCGGACGGGCAGCGCACGCCGACCGCGCTGGCGCAGGCTGCGCGCTGGCGCGAGATCATGGTGGACGAATATCAGGACGTGTCGCGCCTGCAGGATCTGCTGTGCCGCGCCATGTCGAAAAACGGAGAGAACCTGTTTTTTGTCGGCGACGTCAAGCAGTCGATCTACCGCTTCCGGCTGGCCGACCCGACGGTGTTTCTGGAAAAATATATGGCCTTTTCCGATGTGGAGGACGCGGAGCTGCCGCCGCTGCCGCCGGGACCGGAGCAGTCCGGCGTGCCGGAGGCGGACGGCGGCGGGCGCATCCTGCTGCGCGAGAATTTCCGCTCGCGCGGGGCGGTGCTCGATGCGGCCAACCAGGTGTTTTCCTGTATCATGTCGCGCGCGCTGGGCGAGCTGGACTATGACGAGGCCGCCGCGCTGCGCTGCGGTGTGCCGGCGGCGGCGGGCGGAAGTGTGCCGGAGCTGATTTTGCTGGCGCTCGACGGCGACGATGAGGACGACACGCCGGACAAATACACGCTGGAGGCCGAGTGGGTCGCCCGGCAGATCCGCACGCTGGTGGAGACCGGGTCCGTCTCCGTCCGCGGCGGGGACGGAGAGCGCCCGGCGGCCTACAGCGACGTGGCCATCCTGCTGCGCTCGGCCAACGCGGCTGCGCCGGCGTACCGCCGCGCGCTGGAGAAGTACGGCGTGCCGCTGGCGTCCGGGCCGGCGGGGGGATTTTTTGCCAGCACGGAGATCACGGTGATGCTGTCGCTGCTGGCGGTGATCGACAATCCGCATCAGGATGTGCCGCTCATCAGCGTGCTGCGCTCGCCGTTTTTCGGCTTTACAGCCGACGAGCTGGCCGACGTGCGCGCCGGATGCCGGGACGGCGATTTTTACACGGCGCTGTGCCGTCGCGGGGAGACGGACGAGAAATGCCGCGTGTTCCTCGACACGCTTGCCGCCCTGCGGCGGGACGCGCCGGATATGGAGACGGGCGATTTTGTGCGCCATGTCTGCCGCACGCTGCAGCTGGAGGCGCTGTGCACCGCCATGCGCGCGGGCGCGGCGCGCCGGGCCAACCTCGCGCTGCTCACCGAGTGTGCCGAGCGCTTTGCCGCCGGCGGCGGACGCGGGCTGCGGCGCTTTGTCGAGTGGCTGCGGCGTATGGCCGAGCGCGGCGAGGAGCCGTCCGGCGGAACGGACGCCGGAGGTGTGCGCATCATGAGCGTGCACCGGTCGAAGGGGCTGGAGTTTCCCATTGTGTTCGTATGCGATCTGGCGCGGCGCTTCAACACGGGCGATCTGCGCGCCAGCGTGCTGGTGCACCCGGAGCTGGGCCTCGGTCCGCGTGCGGTGGACGAGGAGCGCGGCGTCGAATATCCCACGCTGGCCCGCCGCGCCATTGAGGAGCGGCTGCGGCGTGAGCTGCTGTCGGAAGAGATGCGCGTGCTGTACGTGGCAATGACGCGCGCGCGTGACCGGCTGTATCTGACAGCTGCGGTAAAAAACCCGGAGAAAAAGGTCGAGACGCTGCAGAACGGCGGCCCGGCCGCGCCGCAGCTGCTGCGCCGGGCGTCGTCACCCGTCGACTGGCTGATCCGCGCTGCCGGCGCGGGGCAGGCGCTGCGTCTGCGCATCGTGCCGGACGCTGCGTCCGATGGGGCGCTGCCGGAGGCGGAGGCGGAGGAGACCGCGGCGCAGGACGTCCCGGCCGAGGCGGTGGCCGCACTGCGGGAACGGCTGGAGTATGTCTATCCGCACGCGGCGGCGCAGGCGCTGCCCTCCAAGCTGACGGCGACGGGCATCCGCGCGCTGGCGGAGCCGTCGGACGGCGTGCCGCTCGAGCCGGGATGCGCGCCGTCGTTCGAGCTGCCGGACTTCCTGCGTGCGCAGCGGCCTGCCTCGGCGGCGGAGCGCGGCACGGCGGCGCACCGGCTGCTGCAGTGCATGGATCTGGCGCGTGGCGTGCGCGAGGGAGCGGCGGCGGAGCGCGACCGACTGCTGGCGAGCCGCCGGCTGACGGCGCGGGAGGCGCAGATCGCCGATCTCGCGGCGGTGGACCGGTTTCTGGCCTCGCCTTTGTGCGCGCGTATTCTGGCGGCCGACCGGGTCGAGCGCGAGCTGCGGTTTTCCGTTTTGTGTCCGGCAAGCGCCTTTTTCCCGGACGGGCCGGAGGACGAGGTGCTGCTGCAGGGCGTGGTGGACTGCTGCATTGAGGAGCGCGGCAGGCTCACGGTCATCGACTACAAGACCGACCGCGTGCGCGGCGCAGCCCTGCAGGCGCGCGCGCGGGAATACGCCGCGCAGGTGCGCGCCTATGCGCTGGCCATGACGCGCCTGACCGGCCTGCCCGTGCGGGAGACGGTGCTGTATTTCCTCGCAGCGGGGCAGGCGGTGACGCTGGAGGCGGAGGACGCGCCCGGCGCCCGGCTCTGAGAAAAATGCAAAAAACGCTTGCATTGGGGGCGAGGGTATGGTAAAATTCCTTTTGCGTCTTGTAACCCCCGCACGAACGGGCATCAAGGCAGCACACAAAGAGGTGAAAGATCATGAAGGAAGGCATCCATCCCAAGTATTATAAGACCACCATTCGCTGCGCCTGCGGCGAAGTGATTGAGACCGGCTCCACCAAGCAGGACATCACCGTTGAGATCTGCTCGAAGTGCCACCCGTTCTACACCGGCAAGCAGAAGCTGGTCGACACCAGCGGCCGCGTTGACAAGTTCAACAAGAAGTTCGGCCTCAAGTAAGGCGAGCATGCCGCCAAAGCCCTGCAGGTTTTCTGCAGGGCTTTGCTATTTTCAGGACAGCGTTCCGCCGGAGGAGCGTCTGCCCGCGAAAATTTCCGCTTACATTCCGGCGAAATTTGTGCTATACTATACGTATAATTGCCCGCCGGGAGACGGGCAGCTCAATTTTGTCCGCCCGGGGCGGATGCTGGGGGAGAGATGAAGCTTGTTTGAGGTTGGAGATCTGGTTCAGTACGGCGGCATGGGCGTCTGCCGTGTCCGGGAGCTGCGCACGGTGTGCGCTTCCCGCACACAGCCGGGCGGACAGGAGCAGCTTTATTACGTGCTGCAGCCGCTGTATCAGAACTGCGAGGTGTCCATTCCGGTCGACAACAAAAAGGTGCTCATGCGCCCGGTCATCACGCGGGAGGAGGCGCTGGCCCTCATCGACGCCATCCCGGACGCGGAGCCGGAGGCCTATCACGACAGCAGCTTTCAGCGTCTGGCAGAGCATTACCGGCAGAGCATCGTCAGCTGCGACTGCGCCGATCTGCTGGAGTTGACTCGTTCGCTTTACGCAAAGAAGCGCGAGGCTGAAAGCCGCAAAAAGAAGCTCGGCGTGATCGACGAGCGCTTCATGCGCCGGGCCGAGGAGCTGCTGTTCGGCGAGCTGGCCGTGGCGCTGGAGATCGAGCGGGAGGATGTGCCGGATTACATTGCCGAGCGGCTGAGCCGCCGCGGGGGCTGACGGCGGCCCGAAGAGCAATCAGTTTCGCGCCTGCTGCGCCGCGCAGCGGGCTAAATGCGTTCGTGTGGAGGAAACCGTATGTATTTTCTCATCGCCGCAGCGCTTCTGCCTGCTGTGCTGCTTCTGCTGTACATTTACCGAAAGGATTGCGTTGAGCGCGAGCCGCCGCGCCTGCTGGCAAAGCTGCTGCTGTTCGGCGTGCTGT
>JALEMS010000075.1 GCA_022768185.1 Clostridiales bacterium
GCTGCATTATATCACGGCGCGTTCCTCCGCGCAAGTGGTTTTTTTATACATATTTCGACACATTTCGCGCAAAAAATCGCAACTTTAATCAACGAATCTGTCCGCTGCCCCTTGTTCGGATCAGCGAATTTGTCCGCTGCCTCGAACAACATATTTATACGTGCTCAGTTCATCCAGCCCCATCGGCCCGCGTGCGTGTAATTTCTGCGTGGAAATGCCCATTTCGCAGCCCAAACCGAACTCTCCGCCGTCGGTGAAGCGGGTGGAGGCGTTGATATAAACGGCGGCGCTGTCGACGCCGGCGGCAAAGGCGGCTGCAGCCGCTTCGTCCGCAGTGACGATGGCCTCGCTGTGGCCGGTGGAATGCGCGGCAATGTGGGAAATGGCAGCCTCCACGCCGTCGACGACGGCGACAGCCAGAATGTAGTCAAGAAATTCCGTGTCAAAATCCTGCTCTCCGGCGGGCGTACCGTCGATGCAGGCGGCAGCGCGCGCGTCCAGCCGCAGCTCGACGGGCGGCAGCCCGGCGGCGGCGCGCGCATCGACCAGACGCGCCTTCAGCATCGGCAGGAAGCGTTCGGCGACGGCAGCGTCCACCAGACAGCACTCGGCGGCGTTGCAGACGGAGGGGCGGCTGGTTTTGGCGTTGTCGAGGAGATCGAGCGCCATGTCGAGATCGGCGGCCTTGTCCACATAAATGTGGCAGATGCCGGTGCCGGTCTGGATGCACGGCACGCGCGCGTTCTCCACGCAGCTGCGGATCAGGCCCGATCCGCCGCGCGGGATGAGCAGATCGACCAGGCCCACGGCCTGCATCAGCTCGGCGGCGCTGGCACGGCTGGTGTCCTCGACGAGGTTGACAAAGTCCTCGCAGAGGCCCGTCTGCCGCAGGCCGGCGCGCAGTGCGTCCACGATGGCGGAGGCGCTGCCGTGTGCCTGCCGGCCGCTGCGCAGCACGCAGACGTTGCCGCTCTTGAGTGCAAGCGCTGCGGCGTCGGAGGTGACGTTGGGGCGGCTCTCGTAGATGATGGCCACCACCCCCAGCGCGACGGCGGTCTTCTCAATCACCAGACCGTTTGGCCGCTCCACGCGGGTAAGCACCCGTCCCACCGGGTCGGGCAGCGCGGCCACGTCGCGGATGCCGTCGGCCATGGCACGGATGCGCGCCGGGCTGAGGGCCAGCCGGTCCAGCATGACCGGTGAGACGCTGCCGCGGGCCTGCTCCAGGTCGGCGCGGTTGGCCTCCAGGATCGGTTCGGCATGCGCCTCGAGGGCGTCGGCCATGGCAAGCAGGGCAGCGTCCTTTTCAGCAGAGGAAATGCGGGCCAGCGCGGGGCACGCGGCCTTGGCGCGCTGCAGGATCTCAGTCGTCGTCATATGCAGTCCTCCAAAATTCAGAAATTTTATGCCGCAGTGCGTTCCGCTTCAGCTGACAAATTCCATGCCCGCGGCCAGCGCGCGCAGGTTGCCGGGCAGAAAGCGCGCCTTGCGCTCGCCGAGAATGTGCCGGATGGCCTCGGCCATCGTTTCCTGACGCACCATCGGCTTTTTTCCCAGCAGCGCGCCCAGAATGACAACGTTGGCGCCCTTGGGGTTTTCAATGCGTTCGGCGATCTCGCTGGCCGGGATATAAACCACGTCGCAGTCCGTGCGCGTGGAGGGAATATCGATCAGGCTGGAGTTGACGATGATCAGGCCGCCGGGGACGACAATGGATTCAAATTTTTCCAGCGAGGGACGGTTCATTGCCACAATGCAGTCCGCGCTGGTAATGACCGGGGAGGCGATGGGACGGTCGGAGACACAGACGGAGCAGTTGGCCGTGCCGCCGCGCATTTCCGGGCCGTAGGACGGCAGCCATGAAACGTGCTTGCCCTCCTCCATGCCGGCCTCCGCCAGAAACTCGCCGGCCAGCAGCATGCCCTGCCCGCCGAAGCCCGCAAACAAAACCTTTTCCAGCATGGCTCAGACCTCCTTGTCCTTGAAGTTGCCGAGGGGATAGTAGGGAATCATGTTCTCCTCCAGCCACTTCATGGCCTCAACCGGGCTGAGGCCCCAGTTGGTCGGGCAGGTGGAGAGCACCTCCACCATCGAGAAGCCGCGGCCCTCCTTCTGGCAGAGAAACGCCTTGCGGATGGCGGTCTTGGCGCGCATGATGTTGGCGGGATTGTTGAGCGCCACGCGCTCAATGAAAGCGCTGCCGTCGATGGTGGCGAGCATCTCTGACATGCGGATGGGCGCGCCGCACCAGTCGCGGTCTCGACCGTAGGGCGAGGTGGTGGTCTTCTGGCCGACGAGGGTGGTGGGGGCCATCTGGCCGCCGGTCATACCGTAAATGGCGTTGTTTACAAAGATGACGGTGATTTTTTCACCACGGTGGGCTGCGTGGACGATCTCGGCGGTGCCGATGGAGGCCAGATCGCCGTCGCCCTGATAGGTGAAGACGCATGCGTCGTTGTGTACGCGCTTGACGCCGGTGGCCACGGCGGGGGCGCGGCCGTGCGCAGCCTCGAGCATGTCGCAGTTGAAGTATTTATACGCGAAGACCGCGCAGCCGACGGGGGCCACGCCGATGGCCCGATCCTGCATACCCAACTCCTCGATGACCTCGGCCACGAGGCGGTGGATCACACCGTGGGTGCAGCCGGGACAGTAGTGGAAGGGCACGTCGGTGAGCATTCCGGTCTTCTTGAAGATGGTCTGACTCATGCTTGTTCCTCCTTCATGCGCCGGATGGCGGATTTGATCTCCTCCACGGTGGGCATTTTGCTGCCGGGGTGGCCGAGGAAGGAGACAGGCTTTGCGCCGTTAACGGCCAGGCGGACGTCCTCGAGCATCTGGCCGGCATTCAGCTCAACGGTGAGCACGCCGCGCACGCCGTCGGCCATGGCGGCCTCGCGCACGGCCTTTTCGGGGAAGGGCCACAGCGTGATGGGCCGCAGCAGACCGACCCGGATGCCCTCCTCGCGCAGCTCGTCGATGGCGGCCTTGCAGATGCGAGCAACGGTGCCATAGGCGCAGGCGACAAATTCTGCGCCCTCCAGCTGATAGGACTCCCAGCGGGTTTCGTTTTTCCGGATCTCGTCATAGCGGGCCTGCAGGCGCATATTCAGCTCGTCCAATTCTTCAATCTCGATGTAAAGCGAATTGATAACGGCCCGTTCGCGTCCGCTCTCCGGCGTCCAGCCGGTGGCGGCCCAGGGCTTTTTGGCCGGGTCGATGCGGTATTCCCGCGGCTCCGGCAGCTCGACCGGCTCCATCATCTGGCCGATGATGCCGTCGGCCACGACCATGACGGGATTGCGGTAGCGGTCGGCCGTGTCGAAGGCCACGCCCATCAGGTCGACGACCTCCTGCACGGAGGCCGGCGCGTACACGACGAGGTGATAGTCGCCGTGGCCGCCGCCCTTGGTGGCCTGAAAATAGTCGCCCTGGCTGGCCTGGATGCCGCCGAGACCGGGACCGCCGCGCATGACGTTGACGATGACACAGGGAAGCTCTGCGCCGGCAATGTAGGAGATGCCCTCCTGTTTGAGGGAGACGCCGGGGCTGGAGGAACTGGTCATAACGCGCGCGCCGGCGCCGGCTGCACCGTAGACCATATTGATGGCGGCGACCTCGCTTTCCGCCTGCAGGAAGCATCCGCCGATTTTCGGCATGACGCGGGACATGTATTCCGGCACCTCGGTCTGCGGGGTGATGGGGTAGCCGAAGAAATAGCGGCAGCCTGCGCGGATGGCGGCCTCGGCAATCGCTTCGTTGCCCTTCATGAGCACTTTTGCCATGGATGAAACCTCCTTAGTCTTTCTCGATGCAAATGACCACGTCCGGGCAGGTGCGCGCGCAGCAGGCACAGCCGACGCACGCTTCGGGGTCGTGAATCTCCGCAGGGTGGTAGCCCTTGGCGTTCAGTCGTGTTTTGGAAATGGCGAGCAGCTGCTTCGGGCAAGCCCGGACACAAAGCCCGCAGCCCTTGCACAGCTCTGCGTTGATGGAAACATGAACCATAGTGCATATACCTCTTTTCGTGAATTCCGGCGAAGCCGGGCGGGGTTCAGCCGCCGGACAGCCCTTCGTGCAGAAAGGACTGCCAGTCGCGGTGCATGTAGGTCTGAATTTCAAAGGGCGTGCCGACATAGCGCGGCTCCGGCCCCGAGGCGAGAAACGCCTGCAGGACGTCTGCACGGCCTGCCGTGCAGACGACGGGAACGCCGGTCTGTTCGGAGACCTCGCGCAGCAGCGTATAGCCCAGACGCAGGTCGTCCGGCGTGGACTCAACGGCCAGATTGGTGTTGTTGACAAAGCCAGTGACGGCAAGCCGCGCGCTGCGCTGCAGCAGATCATTCGTCTCAGCCAGCGCTTCGGCGTCGGCGGAGAAGGGGCGGCGTGCGTTGACAACGTGCAGCACCTCCAGCGCGCCGGGCGGCAGCGCGGCAAAGCCCTCGTAAAAGCGGCCAAGCGCCGTTGCGCCCGCCGGGTCTCCGCCCGCGTCGAACACGACCGTATCCCACGGCTGATCGAACGCGGAGACCACCTCAGCCGGCAGTGAGAGCGTCTCCACATTGGTGGAGACATAGTTGGGAGAAATCAACCGGATGCCGGCAGCCTCGATCTGTCTGCGGTGCTCGGACAGGCGGAAGTAGGTGTTGACCAGATCCAGGTCGATCAGCTCTGTTTTTCCGCACGCGGCGGCGCGGAAGGCAAGGTTGAGCGCCAGCTCTGTTTTTCCGCTGCCGAAGCTGCCAATGAGAACGTAGACCTTTTTCATCCAACACCTCCCTCCGGCATGGCGCTGCGGTCCGGGCCGCGGGACACGCCGGTATATAATAAGTGTATTTTATCGTACCGGCTCCAAAAAATCAATCGTCAGGATGCAGGGAGCACGGGACAATCCTGCATGTTTTTGCACATTTTTCACGATGACGCTTGCTTTTGAGAAAAGCCGTGGTATGATTTTCAAAAGACAAAGCATACAGGCGGCAGGGAAGCCGCAGCAAGGAGCGGACATGTTTTCAGGCTTTTCACAGCAGACAAGCGATTTTCTCTGGGGGCTGGCCTTCCACAACGAGCGACCCTGGTTTGAGGCCCACCGGCAGGCGTATGAGCAACACCTGCTCACGCCCATGCGCGCGCTGGCGAACGACACGGCACAGGCGCTGGAGCAGCGCTGCCCGGACGCGGGCTTTCAGCTGCATATTTCCCGCATTCACCGGGATGCGCGTCGGCTGTTCGGACGCGGCCCGTATAAGGATCACATGTGGTTTTCCCTGCAGACCTGGCGTGGGGTGTGCGGCGGGCCGTCATTCTGGTTTGAGGTCTCCGGCGGCGCATACGGCTGGGGACTGGGCTTTTTCTGCGCCCGTCCGGAGCAGATGGCTGCCTTCCGGAAAAATCTGGATGCTGCGCCCGATGCGTTTCTGCGTCTGGTCCGGCCCGTGCTGGAGCGCGGTGTGTATGCGCTGGAGGGGGAGGAATACAAGCGCCCGAAGGGGACGCCCGGCCCGGGACTGGACGAGTGGTATAACCGGAAGTGGCTGAACCTCTGCTGCACACAGCCCTTCGGCGAGGCGCTGTACGACGCGGCGCTGCCGGAGCAGCTGGCGGATGAATTTGCAGCGCTCATGCCGCTGTATTCATATTTTATGCAGTTTTATATTCCGGAACAGGAAGGGAGGGAGCGCCGGTGAACCATCCTGCCATTCTGGCTCCCGCCGGCGGGCTGGCCCAGCTGCAGGCCGCGGTGCGCTGCGGGTGCGACGCGGTCTATCTCGGGGCAAAGGGCTTCAATGCCCGCCGCAACGCGGAGAATTTTGACGAAACCACGCTGCCCGAGGCGGCGGCGTACTGCCACGGGCGCGGCGTCGAGCTGTATGTGACGGTGAACACGATGGTGATGGACTGCGAGCTGGACGCGCTGGAAGAGACAGCCGCGCTGATTGTGCAGGCCGGCGTCGACGCGGTGATTTTGCAGGACATGGCGGCGCTGCGCCTGTTCCGCGAAAGATATCCCTCCATCCGGCTGCACGCTTCCACGCAGACGGCGGTGCACAACGTCGACGGCGCGCTGTGGTTGCAGGAGCAGGGCTTTGACTGCATCGTGCTGGCGCGGGAGCTGAGCCTGCGCGAGATGGAAAAGATCTGCCGTGCGGTGGATATCAGAACGGAAGCCTTCGTGCACGGCGCGCACTGTATGAGCGTGTCCGGCGCGTGCTGTCTTTCGGCCATGCTGGGCGGGCGCAGCGGGAACCGAGGCCTGTGTGCGCAGCCCTGCCGGCTCGACTGGAGGGGCGGGGGACGCTCGCATGCGCTTTCGCTCAAGGACATGTCACTGATCGGGCACATCCGGGAAATGGCGGACGCGGGTGTGGATTATCTGAAGATTGAGGGGCGGATGAAGCGGCCGGAGTATGTGGCCGCAGCGGTTACCGCCTGCCGCAACGCGCGGGAGGGAAAGCCCTATGACGAGCAGACGCTGCGCGCCGTGTTTTCCCGAAGCGGCTTTACTGACGGCTACCTCACAGGACGGCGCACGCCGGAGCTGTTCGGCTATCGCCGCAAGGAGGACGTGACGGGAGCCGAGGCAGTGCTTGGAGAGCTGGCCGGGCTGTACCGCGCCGAAACGCCGCGTGTGCCGGTGCAGCTGCGCTTTTTCATGCATGCCGGCGCTCCGGCGCGGCTGGAGGCAACGGATGGGGTGCGCACAGCTTCGGCTGTGGGCGGGATACCGGAGACAGCGCGCACCCGGGCGACGGATGCGGCCGCCGCAGAAAGAAACCTGACGAAGACCGGCGGAACGCCGTTTTTGATTCAAAGCTTCGAGGCGGAGCTGGACGACGGGCTGATGCTGCCTTCGGCTGCGCTCAACGCACTGCGGCGCGAGGCGCTCGACGGTCTGCTGACGCAGCGCAGCGCGGGGAAACCGCATACGGCGTCAGACTTTGTGTTTTCGCCCATGCCGCGCCACGCAGGCCCGGCGGAGCCGGCGTTTTGGGCGCGGTTCCGGACGGCAGAGCAGATCGCCGGCGCGGAGCGGCTGGAGCGGCTGGAGCGGCTGATCTTGCCGGCGGAGGCCGTCGACGCGGCAGTGATCGGGCGCTTTGGCGAAAGGCTGATTGCCGAGCTGCCGGCGGTGCTGTTTCCGGAGGATGAGGACGCCTTTGACGCACGGCTTTCGGCGCTTCGGGACGCCGGGCTGCGCGCGGTGCTGACGGACAATATTTACGGTATCCGGCTGGGACGGCGGCTGGGGCTGACGGTGCACGGCGGCTTCGGTTTGAACATTGCCAACAGCCAGGCGCTGGATTACTACGCAGGACAGGGCCTGGCCAGTGTGACGGCGTCGTTTGAGCTGAGCATGGAGCGGCTGCGCGCGCTCTGCGGCACGCTGCCGCGCGGCGCGATGGCCTACGGTTATCTGCCGCTGATGCGCCTGCGCGTGTGTCCGCTGCGTACGGCGCGCGGCTGCAGCTGCGCCGGCGCACCGGCGCTGACCGACCGGCTGGGCGTGCGCTTTCCGATGGAGTGCGCGGGGAAGCGATATCAGACGCTGCTCAATTCCGTCCCGCTGCACATTGCGGAGCGGGACACGCGTGGGCTGGATTATCTGCTTTTGTATTTCACAGGCGAGACGCCGGAGGAATGCGCCCGCGTGATCGGGGAATTCACGCTGCGGCAGAAGAGCACGGGGCCGCGCACCGGCGGGCTGTATTACCGTGAGCTGCTGTAGGCGGGAAAAGAACAGAAACAGAAAAACGCGCAGGCCGGGTC
>JALEMS010000028.1 GCA_022768185.1 Clostridiales bacterium
GGTGCGCACATCGCCGCAGACAGATCACCGTGTTAGCGTCAAAAAAATACCCCGCGCCTGCCGCAAAGGGCAAGGAGCAGGGCAGCCGCGCCTCCGGCACAGGCGCAGAAGCTCACAGGAAATGCAGCGCGGCCCGACTGCCGGTTCCCCTTCCGGCAATCAGGCCGCAGCTGCGGTTCTTTGCATTTATTAAGGATGGAGGATGATTGGGTGGCAGCCCGCCAGACGGTGCAACCCTGCCACGCTTTTATTATATGCATGCCGCCTCCATTGTGCCATAGCCGGAAGCGACAAAATCCGTGCAAATTTTACGCCGGTCTGCGCACAGGCTTCATCGGGCCGGATCGCCTGCCGTAAAAACCGCCCAATTTCCGTGCAAATTTTACATTTTGCGCATTCTGCATAAAATGACAAAAATTTTTTATAAAATGTGTGCAGTTTTTACTCACGCTTTTTGAATTTTTCACGATATAATGCAGGTGAAATCAAAAAGATTTCATTATCCTCCACCCCTCCTTTTTTTGCGGGTTCCCCTCCCGCAAGCCCCCTCTTGATTCGCGAGGCTGTTTCCGATGTGCGCCGGGAAGCAGCCTCGCACTTTATTTTCGTTCCCTTTATCTTTCACCGGAAATTTTCCTGATTATTTTTTTGCTCCGAAAGCTAAAAATCCGCTTTTTTTGCTTGACAATCCGGCTCTGATCGGTATAATAAAGATGTCGCCAGGGCACACGGCGACCCACTCATTGGCGTAAGGTACCATGAAGCCTTACTGCCCCCTTGTAAAACAAAGCCGGTCTCCACTGTGCAATGGAGGCCGGCTTTGTTTTACAGCGGCTTTTCGCCGCGCGGAGCCGTCCCCACCACCCCGCGCGAAAAACACCGTCCCCGCGGCAGAGCGACTGCCGCAGGGACGGTGTTTATGCTCAGGAACCGGACCGGTCACACGTCGTCCGGCATGCTTTTGTAGATATTCAGCGCCAGCCACACGGTGCTGCGGTCGTTAAAGCTTGTCAGGCGCAGCGGCAGCATGTCACTGATTTGTCCGATGCGGTATTTGATGGTCTTCGGATGAAGAAACAGCGCCTTGCCGGCGTCTACATAGCTGCCGTTGCACTCGAGGTAGACCCACAGCGTGTCCAGCAGATCGGTCGATTCGCGCCGGTCGTGCTCAATGAGCTTGCCGAGGATGCTCTGACAGTAGTTCCGCGCAGCATCCCGGTCGCGCAGCAGCGACACCAGCAGCGCGTGCTGTCCCATATCGCTGTAGCGGACGACCGGCTCTTCCGGATGGAAGTCCCGGATATACTGCAGGGCGTCCTGCGCCTCGAGACAGCTGGCGCGGCAGGCCCGCAGGCCCGTCCCGCTGCGGCCGATGCCGATCGAGACGGTCCCGTCCTTCGGCGCAGCGCTGAGCAGCCGCTCACGCAGGGAGCAGGCCAGCGCTTTGACGTCCGTCACGCCGCCGTGATCCGTGTTGACAAACAGGATGACGCTGCCCTTGTGCTCGCAAATAAAGGCCCAGGTATGCATGGACTGCATGTAATCCGTGCACAGGCCGACGATCACGCGGGAATAATAGCTATAGTAGGGATTTTCCGTGCCGACCGGATGCTCGCCGCGACGGGCATTAACGACCATGGCCACCTTTTCGCGCCGCTCGTCAAAGCCGACCAGGCCGCTGAAGTGATAGCAGCTGCGCTCGTCGAATTCCGGAGCAAGCAGGCACTCCAGCAGCTGCGCACGCATCTGCCAGGCAGCCGTTTCAAGGTATGCCTGCTGCGCCATATCCAGCGCCAGCGCACTGACCAGAGTACGCAGAAGCTCACGCATTTCATCGGTGATCGGATTGAAGACCTCGCCTACGCTGACAAAGCCGAGAATTCGCCCATGCGCAATAATGGGCATGGTCTCCTGCGCTACAGCCGCCTCATCCTGCATCGGAACCTCCAGGCGAACGGGATTTCCGGTCTCCATCGGCAGGTTTTCCTGCAGCAGTGCAAGAAATTCCGGACTGCGGCGCACACGCAGGCTGCGCGCAGCCAGAGAATCCGGATCCTCATGCGCGCCCGAAGCGGCCAGCAAATCCATCCGCTCGTTTTCGATGAGGATGGGGTTGCCGAGATAATGCTGCATCCGCCAGGCAACCTCGCCGAGCGTATGATCCTGCACCATGAGGCTGCACATGTCGAAAAACGCCTCCAGTGCATGCTTGCGCGCCTCCTCATACTGGCCGATGATGGCCCACATGATGTCGCGCGAAATTTCATTCTGCGCAGCGAAGGCAGGCTTCGAAATGATGGGAATGCCATACTCATCCCCCAGCTCCAGAAGCGACGCAGGCAGGCGCTCAAGATAGCGTCGGGTACGTACCGTGACGGCATATTTGTGCTGCGGATCGGTTATGCTTTCGGCCATGCGCATGGTCTTGATGCTGAGGGCGCAGGGCTTGCGGTCGAGCACGGAGCGCGCCCAGCGGCAGAGCAGTTCCTCCGTCGGCGGCGGACCGGAGCCGTTGGCCCGCATGAAGGGCACCGTACTGATGACCATGTCTCCCTCGCTGACCCAGTCGGCAATATCAATGGTGTCGCCCACCATCACCGTCCGAATCTCCCGATCAAGCCCCGCCTTGCCTGAGAGTACCTCGCAGCCGGCCATGGACGGCAACTGCAGTGCCTCGCGCACTGTAAGCTTGTATGCCAATTGTTTTCCCCCCTGTATTGCGTCAATGCCTGACGGTGCAATGTTATCCTCCCCAGAATATTTCCATGAAACTTGCGGCAACGTCGGCAGGCTGTGCGGGCCTGCCGATGTCGATGCAGAAACAGTATAGCACGGGTTCAACAAAATAACAACCGGTTTCTTCCCGCCGTGGCACGTTTTTTACAAAGCTTCACGAATTCTTTCCGAAAAAAGGCGTTCGCCCGGGGCTGCTGTGCTCAGCCCCGGGCGAACGACACCCCATGTAATGCTTGTATATCCGTTAGAGCGCTTAAGACATTTTGTCTCACGCGCGCCCCCCTTGTATGGTCATAGTATAGCGGATACCACCAAATCGGTATATATCTCCCGCGGATAAAATTTGTGTGTAATTTTCACTCTGTGTTGTCTGCGGGACCGCCCAGCGACAACCCATGCACCGACGCTCCCCCCCTTGCAGCGGCAGCCGCCGTAGCCGCTTCGGTGGGTATACCTGCCATTGGGGATAATCTGCCCCGCCGTTTACCTGCCAAAACAGACAAATCGCTTTCCCTGTTTGGCCGCTTTGGCAAGGCGAATGTCCCTGCCGGAGCATTTTGCTGCGACGGATAAAAGAAAGCAGGGACTGTATTGCAGCCGACTTCATCGCAGAAAGCCTGCAGCCTTTCTTCAAAGCTGCAGGTTCCTGGTGGACGATACAAGACTCGAACTTGTGACCTCCCGCACGTCAAGCGGATGCGCTACCAGCTGCGCCAATCGTCCGTGTTGCTCAAGCAAGGCGTATTTTATCTCAATTTCCTCCGTTTGTCAAGAGGTTTTTTCTCATTTTTCGCAGAACAGGAGAACGTCTTCCGCCGACAGCAGAATCTTCCGTTTTCCGCCGCAGAGTTCACATTAAGTCCGCATTGACATGATTATATGTTTTAATATTAGTATTGTGGAGTGGTTTGCCCACTTCCGCAAAGCTCCGGAGGCAAATGCAATGGATCATCTCGACAAGCTGGAAAGCAAGAGCGTGCACCTGCTGCGGGAAGCCTACGCCGCGTTCGACAATCTCTGTATGCTCTGGTCGATCGGCAAGGACTCCACTGTCCTGCTGTGGCTGGCGCGCAAGGCGTTTTACGGCCATGTTCCCTTCCCGCTGGTACATATCGACACGCATTATAAAATCCCCGAAATGATCGCCTACCGCGACCGGCTCGCCATGGAGTACGGTCTGTATATGGTCTACGGCGAGAATCGAGAGGCGCTTGAGGCGGGGAACACCTTCCCCGACGGCAAGGTCAACCGCGTGGAATGCTGCCGCCTGCTCAAGACCGAGGCGCTCACCCATACGCTCAACGGCACCTGGCCGCGCTACCGTCTCAATCTGAAAACCGGCAAATATGAGCCGGACACCAACACCGCCGCGTATACCGGCGTCATCGTCGGCGCCCGCTCCGACGAGGAAGGCTCCCGCTCCAAGGAGCGGTACTTCTCCCCGCGCGACAAGAACAACGACTGGGATCTGGACGACCAGCCGCCCGAGTTCTGGAACCAGTTCAAGACGGACTTCGCGCCCGGCACGCACGTGCGCATCCACCCTCTGCTCGACTGGACCGAGCTGAACATCTGGGAGTACATTGAGCGCGAGAAGATCCCCACCGTCTCGCTGTACTACAACCAGGGCGACGGCTGCAGATACCGCAGCCTTGGCTGCGCGCCCTGCACCGGACCGATCCGGTCCGAATCCCGCACGCCTGCCGAAATCATCCGGGAACTGAAAACCGGCGCGCTGGCCAGCATTGCCGAGCGCAGCGGCCGCGCCCAGGATGCCGAGGACGGCGGCGGACTTGAAACGCTGAGAAGGAACGGGTATATGTAAATGATCCAGGAAGAATGTCTGAGCATCGTAACGGTCGGCCACGTCGACCACGGAAAGAGCACCGTCATCGGCCGCCTGCTGGCGGACGCCGACGCGCTGCCAGACGGCAAGCTGGAGGCCATCCGCGAAAACTGCCGCCGCAACAGCAAGCCCTTTGAATACGCATTTCTCCTTGACGCACTGAAAAACGAACAGGCACAGGGCATCACCATCGACACCGCCCGCTGCTTTTTCCAGTCCGGCAAGCGCCGCTATATCATCATCGACGCGCCGGGCCACATTGAATTTCTCAAAAACATGGTGACGGGCGCCTCCCGCGCCGAGGCCGCCCTGATGGTGATCGACGCGGCCCGCGGCGTGGAGGAGAATACCCGGCGGCACGGGTATTTCCTTTCCATGCTGGGCATCCGCCAGGTGGCCGTGCTCATCAACAAGATGGATCTGGTCGACCGCAGCCAGCGCGTGTTTGAGGACATCCGCGCCGAATTCGAGGCTTTCCTGGCCAAGATCAACATCCGTCCGGCCGCGTTCATCCCCGTCAGCGGCATGGAGGGCGACAACATCGCCGTCCGTTCGGACAAAATGCCGTGGTATGAAGGTCCCACCGTGCTCGAGCAGATGGATGCCTTTGCGCCCATCCCCCCGGCAGAGCAGCTGCCGCTGCGCATGCCGGTGCAGGGCGTGTACAAATTCACGCAGAACAACGACAGCCGCCGCATCATCGCCGGCACGCTCGAGTCCGGCTCGGTCCGCGCGGGCGACGGCATCGTCTTCTACCCCTCCGGCAAACGTACCACCGTCAAGACGCTGGAGGTCTTCAACGCCGAAACGCCCGAGCGCTTCGTGGCCGGGCAGGCCGCGGGCTTCACGATGACCGAGCAGATCTTCGTCCGCCGCGGCGAGGTCGCCTGCCGGCAGGACGAGCAGCCCCCCTGCGTAGGCGTGCGCCTGCGGGCAAATCTGTTCTGGCTGGGCCGTCAGCCGCTGTCGGCAGACCGGCGGTACCATTTCAAATGCGGCACCGCCAAGGTGGAAATGCGCCTCGAGCAGATCGAACGCATCGTCAATGCCTCCAACCTCAGCTGCCAGCTGCGGCAGTACGTGGAGAAAAACGAGGTGGCGGAGTGCATCCTGCGGCTCGAGCGGCCGGTGGCCTTCGATCTGGCCGGCGGCGTCGATGCGACCAGCCGTTTCGTTATCGTCGACGGCTATGAGATCGCCGGCGGCGGCATCATCACTGAGGCGCTGGAGGAATACGACTTCGACACGCGCAACATCCGCTGGTCGGGCGACGCCATGACGGCCGACGAGCGTGCGCGCCTCGGCGGACACAAGGGCCTGGTCGTGTGGATGACGGGGCTGTCCGGCGCCGGAAAGACCACCGTCGCGCAGGAGACCGAGCGGCGGCTGGCCGCGCAGGGCGTCCATACCTATATCCTTGACGGAGACAAGCTCCGCCGCGGCCTGTGCCGCGACCTCGGCTTCTCCGACGGAGACCGCGCGGAGAACATCCGCCGCGTGGCCGAAACCGCCAACCTGTTCCGCGATGCGGGCGTGGTGACGATCGTAACGCTCATCTCCCCCTTTGCTGCCAGCCGGAACGCCGCGCGGCGCACCATAGGCGGCGACTTCATGGAGGTTTACGTGCGCGCCAGTCTCGAGGCCTGCATCCGGCGCGACCCCAAGAACCTCTACCGCCGCGCCCTCTCCGGCGGCATCTCCTCCTTCACGGGCATCGACTCGCCCTATGAAGCGCCGGAGAACCCCGATCTGATCCTGGATACCGAGCTTTGGAGCGAGGAGGAATGCGTGGAAACGCTCACCGACGCCATCCTCGCCCGCCTGAAGGACGAAACCATCCGCATCTGACCGCCGCGGCGGCAGAACGATCCGCTGAAAAAAGGAGGCTGCCATGAAAATCGCCGTCATCACCGGCGCGTCCTCCGGCATGGGCCGGGAGTTTGTCTACGCGCTGGACCGTCAGCAGAAATTTGACGAGATCTGGGTCATCGCCCGCCGCGTCGAGCGGCTGGAGGCGCTGCGGCCCCGGCTGCGCGCCGGGCTGCGCGTGATGGCGCTGGACCTGCAGCAGCGCGAGAGCATTCTGCAGTATCAGCACGCGCTGGAGCAAGCCAAGCCGGACGTCGCCGTTCTGGTCAACGCCGCGGGCTTCGGCGTCTTCGGCGCATTCCGCGAGATGCCGCTGCAGGACGTGATGAATATGGTCGACCTCAACGCCCGTGCGCTGACCGCCATGACGCATGCCACGCTGCCCTACATGAAGGGCGGCAGCCAGATCTACAACCTCGGCTCCATGTCCTCGTTCCAGCCGGTGCCGTACATGACGGTGTACGGCGCTTCGAAGGCGTTCGTGCTCAGCTTCTCGTGCGCGATGAACGTCGAGCTGAAAAAGCAGGGCGTCCACGTGATGGCCGTCTGTCCGGGCTGGATCAAGACCGAGTTTTTCGACCGTGCCGTCCGGGACAACACCGTTTCTTATTATAACCGGTACTACACCGCCAGGCAGGTCGTCGACCAGGCGCTGGAGGACATGGCAAAGGGCAAGGACGTCTCCGTCCTCGGCGCGCCGGAGCGCCGGCAGGTCTTCCTTGTCAAGCATCTGCCCCACAAAATGGTGATGGACACCTGGTGCCGCCAGCAAAAGCTCGACCACTGAGGGCAGCCCCTCTCCGCTGCAGAAATTCATGCGGGACGCCGTTTGCCGCCGGCCCCGCGGCGCGCCGGAGGGCGCGTGGTTCCGCCGGCAGAGATCCGAACACAGGAGGAATACGATGGACAACAATATGATGGATGCCAAAACGCTGGCGTACATCAACCTGTACGCCGTGCTCGGCTCGCTCAAATATCTGTGCGAGCTGTCCCCGGAGGCAAAGAAGCTGGCCGGCTGCCGTCCGGTCTCCATTGGCTTTGACGTGCACGGCGGCCCGGCCGCCACGCTGACCGTCGGAGAGGGCTGCTGCACACTCACCGAGGGCGTCGGCTCCTGCGACATCAAGCTGCCGTTCCGCAGCGCCGAGAAATTCAACGGCATGATCGCCGGTACCGTCACCCCCATCCCGACAAAGGGGCTGACGAAGGTGGGCTTCCTGACGGGGCGCTTCACGAAGCTGACCAACCTGCTTACGCGATACCTCAAGCCCACGCCGGAAGACCTGAAGAACGAGCACTTCTTCAACGTCAGCACCGTGCTGATGTTCCGCCTGATCGTCGCCGCCGCCGCCCAGATCGGCAATCACGACAAGGTCGGCAGGTTCTGCGCCAAATACATCGTCGACGGCAACATCCGCGTTGCCATCGCAGGCGGCCCGGCGGCCTATCTGGCCGCGCGCGGCGGCCGCCTGACCGCGGTGCAGACCGAGCCGGAAACCATGCTCAGCAGCATGGAGTTCGGCAGCATCCCGGTGGCTCGGGCGCTGTTCGAGGGTACGGAAAGCTCGTTTGAGCTGATCTGCGCCGGTCAGGTGCGCATGACGGGCATGCTGCTGCAGCTGGACAACCTCAACCGCATCCTTGACCGCGTCGGCCTGTATCTGGCATAAGAAGGAGGTTCAATCAATGCATCCTGTTTATCGCTTTGACAAGAGCATGGAAACGCTCAAGCGCGCCATGAAGGTCATCCCCGCCGGCATTTACGGTCACCTCGGCCCCGTCGAGGGCGCGCATATCCCCATCGACGCCTTCCCGAAATACTGCTCGCGCGCCGACGGCGCCTATTTCTGGGACCTTGACGGCAACCGCTTCATCGACTACATGTGCGCCTACGGTCCGATCATCCTCGGCTATCACGACCCGGACGTGGACGAGGCCGCCGCCCGCCAGCGCGCCCTGGCCGACTGCACCACCGCCCCCAGCGACATCATGGTCGATTTTGCCGAGCTGATGGTGGACACCGTTGCCAGCGCAGACTGGGCCTTCTTCGCCAAAAACGGCAACGACGTGACCTCGCTGGCCGTGCTGACCGCCCGCGCATATACCCACCGCAAGAAAATCGTGTTCTTCAACGGCTACTACCACGGCGTCTCTCCCTGGGCACAGAAGCTGGGCTATTCCGGCATCCTCGAGGAGGAGGTCGCCAACAACATCTACGTCGGCTGGAACGATCTGGAGGGGCTCGAGCGGGTATTTCAGGAAAACAAGGGACAGATCGCCGGCGTGATTGCCCAGCCGTACATGCACGGCAACCTGGCGGACAACCAGATGCCCGCCCCCGGCTTCTGGCAGCGTGTGCGCAAGCTGTGCACCGACAACAGCACGGTGCTGATCGTCGACGACGTGCGCGCCGGCTTCCGTCTGGACATGGCCGGCAGCGACCACTATTTCGGCTTTGAAGCCGACCTCATCTGCTTCTGCAAGGCCATCGCCAACGGCTACAACGTCTCCTGCCTGTGCGGCAAGGACTTTCTCAAAACCGCCGTCTCCGGCATCAACTACACCGGCAGCTACTGGATGAGCGCCGTCCCCTTCGCCGCGGGCATTGCCTGCATCCAGAAGCTCAAGCGCATTGACGCGCCGAAGCTGCTCAACGCCAAGGGACAGCAGCTCAAGGCCGGCCTGATCGCCGCGGCGGCAAAGCACGACCTCGACCTGCGCGTCACCGGCGCGCCCAGCCTGTTCTACCTGCGTCTGGCGGACGACCCCAGCTTCATGCTGCATCAGCGCTGGATCGCCGAGTGCGTCAAGCGCGGCGTGTTCTTCACCAGCCACCATAACCACTTCATCAACGCCGCCCTCTCCGACGCCGACATCGCCGAGACGCTGGAGATCGCCGACGAGGCGTTCGCCGCACTGTAACGCGCACCCTTTAAAACGGCAAAACCGGGCAGGGATACCGCTTTCACGGTATCCCTGCCCGGTCTTTTTGTACATCGGCATGCCTCAGCGCACGCCGAACTCCCTGGCCAGCTCATCCAGGTACGGCTTGGCAATATCCGTCGCGGCGTGCGCTCTGGCCAGCGCCAGCGCGCTGAAATAGTCCTTGCGCATATGGGCCAGCCGATCGGCGGCGTTTTCGCCGCGCGAGCCGTATTTCTCCCAGTCGGTCTTCATGCCGCTGGCAAGATCGTCCCAGAATTCCTCCGTTTTGAGCGCCTTGGCAGCGGCGGCCTCGATGGCCCGCTGCTGCCCGGTGGTGAGCGGCTGCTGCACGACCGGCTGCGCGGCATACTCCTGCTCGGTCAGATACATGCTCAGGCCGGCCTCAGCCGCGCTCTGATTTGTGAAGCCGTACTGCTTGTAATGGCACTTGACGAAGTCCAGCGGGTCGCCGTCGTACTGCGCCGCCCACGCCACGGCGTCGGAAAACAGGGCGTCGGCCTCGTCGGATGAAGCGGTGTTTCCGCCTCCGCCGCCCCCATTGCCGGAGCGCCGGACGGTCTTTTCCGCTGCCTGCGCAGCATAGAGGTTGGCCAGCGCCGCCTCCTGCTCCTCGGTAATGCCCAGCGCCTCGCGCTGCGCGTCCGTCAGCGGCATGCCGCTTTTGAGCATCGCCTCGGC
The DNA here is from genome assembly GCA_022768185.1 of Clostridiales bacterium. Taxonomy (GTDB): domain Bacteria; phylum Bacillota; class Clostridia; order Oscillospirales; family Oscillospiraceae; genus JALEMS01. Next base: position 10,076 of record JALEMS010000028.1, read on the forward strand.
CAGCTTTCCCGCCTGACTGAGCGCATCCTTCTGCCGCTTGTAGGCCGTCTCATCGGCATAGCGCGCGTCCTCCACGGCGGTACGCTCCTGCTCCGCGATCCATTCGCGCTCCTGCTGCGCCAGCGCGTGGTTGAGCTTGTCGACGTTCAGGTTGTAGTCGACGGCCTGCTTCTCAATGGCCTGCAGCTGCTCCAGCTGCTGCTGTGCCGCCTGCAGGACGGCGTTGGCCTTCTCATATTCCCCCTGCGCACACAGCTCGGCGATCTGCCGCGAGGTGTCCGCCTCCAGCTGGGCCTGCGCCTGCCGGATGGACTGCCGGTTTTTTGCGGCGGTGTTCTGAATCCTGTCATACTGCGCGCGCCCGATCCCGCCGCGGTCGCCGCGCAGCTCGGCGTACAGCGCGCTCTTGTCCAGCGCCTGCGCCTCGTCCAGGGCGACGGCGTCGCGCTGGGTCTGAAAGCCGGCCTGCGCCTGTCGCTGCGTGTTCTGCAGCTTGCGCACCGCCTGCCGCGTGGCCTCGTCCGTCTGCGCCTGCTGCTGCTGCAGCGCGGCGTTCATTGCGCGGCGCACGTTCTCGCGCAGCGGCTCTGCGTCCAGGTATGAATAGGACTCCCCGGCGCCGGACGTGCTCCGCCCGCTCCGGCTGCCGGATGCGCCGGAGCTGCCGCCGCCCGCACCGCCCTGCGCCAGACCGAAATCGTTGACCGGCCCGGTATAATTGCCGGCGGCGTCATAGAACGTCCCGTCCGCCCGGGTGCGCTTTATTCCGGTCTCCGCCTGCTGCGCGGGCAAAGTATTTGCAGCGCGTTCCACAGCCGCGGCGTCAGCGGCCTTCTCGCCGCGCTTTACCGCCGGGCCGCCGGCCCCGGGGCCGGTCACGCTGGCGGTCTTTTTGTCATAGCCGGTCAGGCCCATTTTTCTGGCCTGCTCGACCAGTTCTGCATTGGTTGCCATGTGTTCCTCCTTGTTATGCCGTGCGCATGATATAGCACAGCGCATCATACGGCGGCAGGTTCTCATGCGCCTCTCCGCCGCCGGTGCGGTCGACGCGGCAGCTGCCGCCCGCGCGCTACACCTGCACGGCTCAGTCTCCCGTATAGTTGTAGTGGATGGTGGCGTTGTCGGCTCCCCAGGGGGCATTGGCTACAGCGCCCTCTGCCCAGGGCACGTTGATGGTGGCGATGTTTGTGCAGGCGATAAAGGCTGTTCCATCGATACTGGTCGGCGTCCCTTCGAACGTGAGCGTTATCAATCCGGTGCAGCGTCCGAACGCACTGCCCCCAATGCTCGTGATTCCGCCGGGCAGAGATGTCAGAGCAAGATTCTGGCAGTTACAGAACGCACTGCTCCCAATGCTCGTGATCCCGTCCGGCAGGGACGTCAAAGCAAGATTCCCGCAGTCGTAGAACGTA
>JALEMS010000036.1 GCA_022768185.1 Clostridiales bacterium
GCTATATAGCAAGCCATTCGGAATGCCGGCACGAGGATTTTTGCAAGTGTACATACACTGGCTGTGCTTGCTATTCTGCTAATTTCCCAAGACCCGTTGACAAAAGGCTCAAAACTGCCTATAATATAGGTAAGATATTTGCCTAATAATAAGCAAGTAATATTCCTCTTCAATGAATTAGGCAAATGATAGGCAAATTATTTTCCGGGTGAGGTTTTCAATATGAAGTTTGGAGAAAAGGTAAGACTGCTGCGAAATGAAAAGAAGCTGTCCCAGACGGAACTGGGTAAAATGTGTGGTCTGTCCCTGCGGACGATCCGCAATTATGAGGTGGACGGACGCTATCCCAAACAGCGCGAGGTTTACGCCAAACTTGCCACTGCACTTGGATGCGAGATAAACTTCCTGCTTTCCGAAGACGAAGAATTTGTTCTTCAGGCACAACAGAGCTACGGCTACAAAGGTGCAAAAGATGCCGAAGAATTGGTTGCCGATGTGTCTGCGCTCTTTGCCGGTGGTGAATTGTCCGAGAATGATAAGGATGCCGTAATGCGCGCTTTGCAGGATGCCTACTGGATGGCAAAAGAACGGAACAAAGGAAAGTACACACCGAAGAAATATCGGAATCCAATAGAAGTTGAGGAATGATTTTTGTACAGGATGATTTCTGCATCAACTTTTAAAGCAGTTTATGTAGCAAGGAAGTGAAAGACATGATGTATGCTCAGGATATGTTGTTCTTCGGGAGAAAAGGAGCCGCATATACCGATACCCCATATATGACACTATCTTCAAGCGGCAAAGGCGATTCTTGCCTTCATGTCTATGTTGAAGATTTTCTTATACTTGATTGGAGCATTTCGCTTGCCATTGGGAGCTGGTTCGATGAGTACGGCGAGTATCATTTCAGCCATAAAGAGTGGAATGATCTCCTTGATGAGGCATGGCGAATCTTTGCTGCGGATAGTTTTGATGAATTGTTTGATGAGCTAATCGATCGGCAAGGAAAGGGCAATTACATGATGTGGAAGCTCAATAGCCAAGGCGCATCTTTCTGGAAAGAGCGGGATAAATACAGAACACAGATCAAAGATATCCGAGAGTGGTCTGATTTGGTGCTTGGCCCCAACGACATGATGGATATCTACGGATTTTAGGAGGTGTAAGTATGGATCAGTATACTATGATGGACATACTGGGAAAAGCATTCGCTGATGGCGAAATTGATGCACTGCGTCCTTTGATGGCAGCGGACTGTGACTATGCTTCCCAGTATGCAAACAAGTCCTTTTCGGGGGCATCTGAAATCCTGTCAAATATGGAGTCCGTCCATAAGAACATTGATGAAACCTGTGCTTATACTTACAAGGTCATAGAACTGGAATCTGTCCTGGCAAATGGCCTAACCCTTGCTGATTTGGACAATCAAGCCGGAATGTATCCCTGCCGGTACGGCCTGCTCTTGTATCAGTATGGCTCTGATTATCCTGTTGCTGTTGTTGCCTGTATGATAGACCTCTACGAGAAGTTCAGAAGCATATGGCTGTCTCGAGACACAAGCAAGTTCAATGAAACCTTTTATGGCGAAGAATTGGGACCCGATTCTCCCGATGACCTTCCTTCTACAGTAGTGCCACTGACCACACATGATCGGCATGTCAACGAAATGAGAAGCTCATTTGCAGGTCAAAAGTGGGATAAGACTGTAGATACGGCTGATGGGATTTATATTTGGCGCAAAGCAGATGAATATGCCAAACAGTGGCTGCCCGAGCAGGGCTATAGCGTACTGGAGTCGCAGATCTTTGATGATTGCATCGGTTACCGGTGCAATAGAAAAGGCTATATTTACACGATTTTCATGTATGCCTACGGCCAAAAGAAAACTTCTCAGCTGGACGGTGATTTCTGCAGCAAGCTTGCCAAAGAACCCTTCGCCGAAAACAGCATCATCCTGATCCTCTACCTCAATGTCGATCGCTACATGGCCGGAGCTGAGATCAAATATCGTGTAAGAAACTACTGCGGAAGTGATACTCACAGCCCGGAGTTTTGGCATCTTAAAGAAGTCAACGGCTCGTATCTGTTTGAATACTATCCTCGCAAAGAGATGATGGATCAAACCTGGCAGTTCATGTACGCCTTCAACCGTGAAGATACGGACATCTATGACTGCATTATCACAGATGATAATCCGTCCATTGAAGGAGATCCCAAATACTCCGGTGCATTTATGAACAGCGCCTTCTATGGGACGCTGCGGACGATGCATCGGGAATACGGTGATATGAAGTTGGGCTATGTCCGTTATAACGATGTAGTTTACAGCTCTGTCCCCTACATTGAAGGTCTTGGCTTCTTCAGTTGGAGCTCCTTCCATGCCACCGACCGCATGCATAGCATGGTTCGTCACCCCTTTGACGGTGGTGATCGGAAGGTGGCAGAGTTTATTAAAACCGAGCAACGAGAATCAGATGATCTGTTCGCATATATTCCCAAACTCATAAACGCCGTCCCGCTTGCCCCCGTTCCCACAGAACGATTCGCCGTAAAGCTCTTTTTCGACAACGGCGAGTGCAAAAAGTATGTACTTCCTATTCCGACGGAGTCTGAGCACGAGGAGGTTCTTTCCTATCGCGGTCATGTGTTTACCGATAACATCTGGGCATCCGTCTCTGTAATTCCTCGGCACGAAAGCAGATATAGAAGCTATCCCGAATGTGGCCCGGCAATTGTGTTCAAAAATGAGTTTCTAATCGCGGGAACTCGATGCTACATGGAGAGTGTGCCGTACTCCGAGCCGGAGTTGACAGATGAGATCGTGTATGCCGATGAAAAGCACCAGATCCGGAAAATCTGGAAGTGGAATGTAAACTCTCTGTACGAAGACGGAGAAACCGGCCTATTGAAGGTCTTGATCAGCGGTCAGGCATTCAACTGGTACGGCAAGTCCGTGTTTGCTTCTATTGAGGGAAAACGACTGACCAGCCTTACCTTTGATATCATCGACAACTTCCAAGAAAACCTTGCTCGCGTTGCCATTAGTGGACATGGATATGGCTTTGTTGATAAGGACATGAAGTTCGTTGTTCCGATGAAGTATGATCAGGCTGACGATTTCAGAGACGGCAAAGCAAAAGTGCAGCTCGGAGACAAGTGGATCTACATTGACAAAAACGGCTGCGAGCTGGAGATTGGAGGAAAAGTCAACCAAAACCGCTATCAAGAGGTTGGCGATTATTTTGAAGGAATGTGCCGAGTCTCTACACTCAAGCTGCGCTTCATGGATCTTGCCTATCACTCTGATTATGAGCATATTGCTGGCACCTGGGGATTTGTCAATGAATTGGGTGAAGAGGTAATTTCTCCCCAGTTTATTTACGCCAATGATTTTGAAGATGGTATTGCCATTGTTGCAAAAGGAAAATGGACTATTGATCCCAAATGGGACAACAAGTATAATCAGGGTCGTTATTGGACAGAAGAAGAGCTCTGGGGCGCCATCGATAAAGACGGCAACGAGGTTATTCCCTTCATCTTCGATGAGATCAAACACTTTTTTGATCGCACCGACATGTTTATGGCCCATTACGGCGGTTGGAAGGACGGTCACTGGGGTGTGATTGATAACAAGGGCGCTTGGTTGGCGGAGCCCATCTTTGAAGGACTAAGCTATAAATCCTGGGAGGATTTGATCGTATTTTATGCCGAAGATCCAGATGCAACGGGAGATGATCTCCCGATGGGAATCTACGATCTCACACAAAAGAAAGTCCTGTTTGAGCCGCAGTTCCTTGATGTTGACTTCTGCAGCAACGGCGATATGGAAGTTGAAGTATTTGACCAGAAGCTTGGCCGTACAATCGAGAAAATTATTGATCGTACCGGCAAAGAACGCTTCAAATCCGTATACTCCTCGATTTATACTTGGAAAGATCCATACGAAGTGGTAATCCGCGATAAAGATGGCGATAAGCATGGCTTAATCGATAAGAGCGGTAATGTAATTCTTCCTTGTATTTATGAAACCCCGTGGGATGGTATCATGCATGAGCAAAAGAGAATTCGATTTGAGGAGAATGGAAAACAAGGGATAAAGGATTATGACGGCAACATCATTGTTCCTGCGATCTATCTCGAAATATATGGTAGGACACAGCCGTTTTTGACCGTTAGATCCGGAAACCCAGATAACTACGAAGGATATGCCAGCGCAGATGGTGAAGTGTCTGTCACAAGTGGCCAAAAGGCTGAACATAAGGAAGGACTCATTACCCCAGACGGAAAAATAGTTCTCCCTACAAGGTACGAACGCATTGGCTGGTGCAGAGATTCCAAGCATTTCTTCACTTGTTCTGAAGGATGCTGTGAAATGTACGTCGTAGAAGATCTCGCTGCTATGCCATAAGCTTATGTCGCGATAAAGGTCGAAAATGGCAGCTTTTCTGCGTTTTAAGCAAGAATCAGAGTATGGGTAATACGCCCCCCCCTATTTCTTTCGATTTTGCTCTTAATTAGTCTACACGCGAGAAGAAACTTACAATGCTCCCACAAACGAAAAAAGGGTATGCACATCAAAGTGCATACCCTTTTTGTCAGCAACCCTTGCATGGCAACTGCCATAATTCTTGTTTCGCAAAACCTGTTTTATGAACAGCTACCTGATGGCGTCCGCTTTGGACATGGCCGGCCTGAGCATGGGAGCTATCCTATATGTACGTATTTGCCGACCGATGCGTTAAGATTTCAAAAAGAATTGCCCCCGGTGGAGTGCATCCTGCCGGGTTCTCTATACGCAACAAGCAGAAGGCCGCCGGATTTGACGTCCGGCAGCCTTCTTCGCATGTAGAGGTTATTTCCCGTGCTCCAGTACGTAAATGCGGCGTTTCTGGTCGCTGCCGTCTCTGCGCCGGGGCGACCGAAAGCGCAGAACAGGTAATTGCGAACACGTTACTGACAAATTGACTGTTGTGCAAAAAGAAAAGTGCAGCAAACCCATGTTTGCTGCACTTTTTTGGTCCGAGTGACTGGACTTGAACCAGCGGCCTCCTGAACCCCATTCAGGCGCGATACCAAACTTCGCCACACCCGGTTACCTTTGAGCCTGTTTATATTAGCACAGCCTCGTCGAAAATGCAAGAGTTTTTTGAAAAAATTTGCGGGGCGAAAATCGGGCGGGGAATGGGGATTCGGACGGAAAGCATCAGGTCAGCGGAAAGGTGACTTCCCAAGGACCTTCCGTCTGCTGCGCGCCTGTCCACAGCTCGGCGCAGAGCGTTGAGCCGGCAAGCGCTTCCGGGGAGAGGTCAAAGGTGAATTCCTCATAGCTTCCCTGCTGCGCATCGTCCCAGAAGCTGACGGAGGAGGCGGCGTCGAGCCGTTCGCTGTCCGGACCGAGCAGGTAGGGGAAGCCATGGTTATCGGTACGGAGGATGTCCTCAAAGTACAGCTGGATGTGCAGCTTCCCATCGACAAAGCCCAGCGCGGTGAGCCACGCTCCGCTGCCCGGCAGCGCCTGCGGCGTGCCCGGCACAAGCGTCTGTACGGCAGCGTCCGTGTCCATACCGCGCCCGCCGCGAAGCGCGGCAGGCGTCTGCAGGGCAGGCGCACGCGGCACGTCCGTCAGCAGCGTGCTGCCGAGCGGTCCGTCAAAGTGCTGCTTGCCGCTGAGAAATTCGCGCAGCGAGAAGGTGACCTTGTCGCCGCGGATGGGCTGGCCATCCCACTGTTCGATGTGTACAAGAAAGACGGCCGTACCGGTCTGCGCGTCGTAGTCGGACAGGCTGCATGTGGCCGAGCTGCTGAACGGAGCGCGGATACAGTAGCTGTCAAACAGATCGGTCGTTTCGTCGATGCGGGATTCGGTGAGATCCTGCAGCGTGATGCAGAGCTCTGCCGTGCTGCCCTGAATGCTGGCGGCGGCCACCTCCATGCGGATGCCGTTTGCCTCACAGGACTGCTGCACGGGCTTCATACGCTGCGCAGCGGCGGGGGCCACAGCGTACAGTGCATCATACACGGCGGGGACGCCTGCGGCCAGAGACGGAACGGACAGCGCCAGACACACGGCGACGGCTGCCGCAGTCAGGGCCAGCCGCCGGGCCGCGTGCCTGCGGCGCTGTGGGGCCTGCTGTGCCCGGCAGACTGCAGCGATGCGCGCGCGCGCTTCCGCCGGCATGGTGACGCGGCGGACGGAATCCTTCAGCTGCTCATTCATGATCATTGCTCCTTTCGATAGGCGGCCTCCAGCAGCCGCCGGCCTTTCTGCAGCCGCATCTTCACGGCAGAGGGGGAGCGCCCGATCATCCCGGCAATCTCATTGACACGATAGCCCTCCACATAGTGCAGCGTCAGCACCAGCCGGAAGCGCTCCGGAAGGGAGAGCAGCGCGTGCATCACTGCGCGCGGCGCCTCATCCGGCAGCTGCGCCTGCAGCAGCGTTTCATCCAGCTGGGGATGACGCAGGCGGAAGCGCTGGACGTCCCGACACTTGTTGACGGCCACGCGCAGAAGCCAGGCCTTTTCGTGCTCAGGGCTGTTGAAGACGGGGGCGCGGGCGAGGTAGGCCAGCAGCGTTTCCTGGACGGCGTCCTCGGCGTCGCTGGCGTTTCTGAGCGTTACAAGACACAGACGGTAGAGCAGATCGCCATAGCGGCTGAGGGCTGCTTCGACCGCCTCGACAGGCTGTAGCTCCTGCATGCGCATCACGCTCCTTTCACTGTCAATACGGAGCAGCGGGCGGTTTGGTCAATTTTTCAGAAAAAAACGGGCGCATGGAAAAACCATGCGCCCGCAGAGGGGGCCGGAAGCGCCTTATTTTCCACTGCTGCCGAGACGGCCGCTGCCGCGGGCGGAGGCAAGCTTCATCAGCTCGTCGTATGGAAGCTCGACGACCTCCGTCTCCGGCACAGGCAGAAGCACGGCCTGCGCGATGGCCCTGGAGGTGAAATACACCAGAAGCTTGCCGCTCTCAGCCTGCGTGCTCAGCGTCTCGCGCATGGACTCACGTGCGAAATACAGCGGGATGCGGTTGAGGTTTGTCAGCGGAATGAACCACTCGCCGCGATAGCCGCTGTCGATGACGCCGCAGCGCTGGGCGATGCCGCGCGTACCGGTCGAGCCTCGCTCGAACAGCTGGAAATAATAGCCGGGGGAGCAGGCCGAGGCGATCCCGGTGGGGATTAGGCGCGTTTCCAGCGGCTCAAGCTTGATAAAGTCTGTTTCCAGACAGGCGTAAATGTCATATCCGGCGTCCTCCGGACGCTTGGACGGGACGACTGCGTCCTCCCGCAGCCGCGAAAAGCAAATGCGTTCTGCCATACTGCTGCCTCCCGGGTGGTTTTTGATGCCTCATTGTAACACGGCGGCAAAAAAAACACAATCCCAACGGGCGCGACTCCGTCGGGACTGTGTTTTGGATTGAGGACAAAATGAAAAAGATTTACTGTCTCTTGCAAGCCCTATGATAGCAAAGAATTATTACAAAAGAAAGAGCAGCGATATTTCAAAACTGTTACATAAGAAAAATTTCGATTTTTCCTGTTTCAGTCGAAAAACAGGCCGAACCATGCAGTGTCAATTCCGTCAACCGGCGTTTCGGACGCGGACTGCACCGCCGCCTGCGCCGAACAGCCGTCACACCCCGGCAGGCGAAGAACGGCCCGCTGCGCTCTGTGCGCAGCCAGCAGCGCCTGTGCGGCGGCTGCCTCCGCGCCGGGACGGTCGGTCAGCAGCTCCTTGACATACAGCGTGCCGTCCTCGCCCCGCTCGGTGACGGCGCAGCCGCGTCCTGCCGGTGACTGCAGCAGCCACAGCCCGCCGCCGGAGGCAGCGCTGTTCTCTGCCTGCAGCGCCAGCAGTGCCGGGGAAAACGAGACGTGCGCCCGTCCGGTCAGCAGCGTCTCACGCGCGGCGGCATAGGCGTCCGGCCCGGCCTGCTGCAGCGTGACGTGCCCGGCATCTGCGTCGGAGACGGCCTGTACGGTGTGCTCCGAGACCGGAAAGCCGGACTGCACCGGCAGAATGGCGGCATACCACGCTGCCAGCGCTGCTGTGGCCGGCCGCCAGCACAAAAGCGCGCCGCGCCGCCGCGCGTCTTCTGCCAGCGTGCGCATGATCTGCCGTGAGTGGCCCTGTCCGCGGTGCTCCGGCAGGGTGGTGACACAGTAGGCATACACCAGAGGCAGTTCCGCCCTGCCCGGGCGCAGCAGCGTCATACCTTCAATGGCCAGCGCCATGGATACGGCCTGCCCGTCCTGCAGCAGGACGGCGGAGCGAGCCTGCGGCAGATGGAGGAAAAAACGGTCGATCCATGCCGGTTCGTCGCCGAAGCCGCGCTGCCACAGCGCATACAGCGCGGCATCGCCGCCGCGTCGCCATTCCAGCTGTGTCATAGCGTGCGCTCGCATTCCGCGCGGATGGTGCGCTGCAGCAGCTTGAGATCGACGAAGGTTTCCGGACGTTTGGAGACGTCGCGCAGGAGGGCGGAGGGGTGATAGATGGCCATGCAGCGACGTCCGCCGACTGAAAACCATTGCCCGTGCTCGCGTGTGATGCGGAAGTCCGGGCGGATGAGCGCCATGGCGGCGATGCGGCCCAGACAGACGATCAGCTTCGGGTCAATCAGCCGCAGCTGCGCCTGCAGCCATTCGGAGCAGGCCTGCTGTTCGGCCGGCTGCGGGTCACGGTTCTGCGGCGGGCGGCATTTGACAATGTTTGCGATATAAACGCGGGAGCGATCCAGCCCGATCATCTCGAGCATATCGTCGAGCAGCTTGCCGGCCGGGCCGACAAACGGCTCGCCGAGACGGTCCTCCTGCTCGCCGGGGCCTTCGCCGATGAACAGAACCTCGGCGTGAATATTGCCGACGCCGAACACGACATTGCGCCGCTTTTCGCACAGTGCGCAGCGCCGGCATTCCATGCACGCGGCACGGAGCGTATCCCAATCGTACATGCGTACACCTCCGGACTGGGCTGAAAATTCGGGATATGCAGCGGAGCATCGCTGCATTACGGCCATTTTACCACAGAATGTCCGCCGGGAAAAGGGGGTTGCAAAAAGTGCGGAGAGCGGCTATGATAAAGGAAAAATCCGGCTGCGTCAGCGCCAAAAAGGAGACCGTCATGATCTTTCAGACCGCAGAAATCCTCATCCCGCAGAACGTTGATATGCATAAGTGGAGCGTGGTCGCCTGCGACCAGTTCACCTCCCAGCCGGAATACTGGCAGCAGCTGGAGCAGCTGGTTGGGGACGCGCCGTCCACGCTGGAGCTGATCTTCCCGGAGGCGTGGCTTGACTGCCGCGACGCAGACGCGGAGCGTGCGCGCATCAACGACGCCATGCGCCGTTATCTGGACTCGGATGTGTTCCGGGCGCTGCCGGACAGCTATGTTTACGTAGAGCGCACGCTGGCCTCCGGCGCGGTACGACGCGGCCTGGTGGGCGTGATCGACCTGGAGTGCTACGACTACCGCAAAGGCTCCACCAGCGCCGTGCGCTGCACGGAGGGCACGGTGGAGGAGCGGCTGATTCCGCGCGTGGCCGTGCGCCGCGAGGCCTGCCTTGAGCTGCCGCACATCCTGGTCTTTATAGACGATGCGGCGCGTACCGTCATCGAGCCGCTGGGCGCCCGCCGTGCGCAGACGGAGCAGCTGTACGACTTCGATCTTTCCGGCGGCGGCGGACATCTGGCCGGCTGGCGCATCACGGGCGGAGATGCGCGCGCGGTCGACGCGGCGTTGGCCGCACTGGCCGACCCCGAGGCGCTGCGCGCCCGTTATGGCAGCGACGTGCCGGCTGTGTATGCCATGGGTGACGGCAACCACAGTCTGGCCACAGCCAAGCTCTGCTGGGAGCAGTGCAAGCAGGGGCTCAGCGAGGCCGAGCGCGTAAACCATCCGGCGCGCTTCGGGCTGGTGGAGCTGGTGAACATACACGACGACGCCATCACCTTCGAGCCGATCCACCGCGCGCTGTTCGGCGTGGATGCCGCGGCGTTTGCCGAGACGGCCCGCAGCCACTTTGCTGCGGCCTCCCGCCCCGGCGCGGCGCACACGGTGCATTGCGTCACGGCGGCGGGAGAGACGGACATCCCTGTTACGGGGCTTACCATCGGCGAGGTGATCGGTGCGGCGGAGGCGCTGTGTCAGAAGCTGGCCGCGGAGGGCGCGCGGATCGACTACATCCACGGCGACGACACCGCCGCAGAGCTTGGAAGCAGGGAAGGGTGCGCGGCAATGCTGTTGCCGAAGATGGAGAAGGACGAGCTGTTCCCGTCCATCATCCACAGCGGGCCGTTCCCGAAAAAGAGCTTCTCCATCGGCCATGCGCAGGATAAGCGCTATTATCTCGAGTGCCGGAGAATCCGGTAAAGCTTAACAGCGGAAAAGCACGCAGGGCGATGCGCTCTGCGTGCTTTTTGCATGAAAAGAGAGGCCGCGGCGGTTCTGCGCGGTGCGTCACGGGCATAGGCTGTGCCGGGAGGGATGTCCATGCAGGCTTTTGCAAACGCTGCGGCGCTGCTTCCACCGGAGCTGCGCGGCGCATTTTTGTCCATGCCGGAGGCGGTGCGCGCCCGCGGCGAGGAGCTGCGGCTGCGAACGGGCTTTGCCCCGTCTGTTCGGCTGGCGGAGGGCGAGCAGCCGCTGCCGTTCCGCCCGGTGACGGAGCACGATCTGCAGTGCGTGCTCACCTGCGCAACCGGCGGATCGGTACACACGGCGGCCGACAGCATTCGAAACGGCTTTGTCACGGCGCGCGGCGGCGTGCGTGTGGGGGTGTGCGGCGTGGCCGCAGTGCAGAGCGGGACGGTGTGCGGCATCCGGCGGCTGACGTCGGTGTGTATCCGTGTGCCGCGCGCGGTTCCGGGCTGCGCCGGGCCGGTGCTGCCGGCGCTGCTGGAGGGAGGATTTGCCGATACGCTGATCCTGTCCCCGCCGGGGGCGGGAAAAACGACGCTGCTGCGTGAGATCGTCCGCGGTCTGTCCGAGCGCGGGCTGCGTGTGGCGCTGGCCGACGAGCGCGGCGAGGTGGCGGGCGTGTGCAATGGCGCGCCGCAGTTCGACGTCGGGCCGTGCACGGATGTTCTCACCGGCGCGCCGAAGGGAGAGGGGGCCATGCTGCTGCTGCGCGCCATGTCGCCGCAGGTGCTGGCGATGGACGAGATCACAGCCGAGGCGGACCTTGCCGCTGCGTCGGCTGCCGCCAACTGCGGGGTGCGCCTGTTGGCAACGGCGCATGCCGGCGGTCTTGAGGAGCTGTGCCGCCGCCGGGCATGCCGGACGATGCTGGAGGCGGGGCTATTTCAGCGTGCGGTCATCATCTCCGTGCGGGAGGGGCGGCGGTGCTATGCGGTGCTGGCGCTGTAGTGCTTATGTGCGGTGCGTGCCGGTGTTGACAAGGCATACGCCCGCGCTCACCAGCAGCAGTGCCAGCAGATTTTTGAGAGATACAAACTGCTCGTGCAGGAATATAGCGGAAAACAGCACGCCGAACACGGGAATGCAGAAGCCGTAAACGGAAATTTTTCCGACGGGGTTGTGCTTTAAGAGCGCGGCCCAGATGCTGAAGGCTGCCGCCGACAGCAGCGCCATGTATCCGAGCAGCGCTGCTGAGGCCGGGGTGAAGCCGGACAGCCGTCCCCCGGCGAGCAGGCCGAGCACAATGAGCACTGCGCTGCCGGCCAGAAGCTGCCAGGCCGTGATGGCGGCGGGGGAGGCGCATCCGGAAATGCGCTTGAGCGTGACGCTGCTGGCGCCATAGATTGCAGCGCAAAGCAGCATCAGGCCGTCGCCGAGCCAGGTGAAGCCGCCCTGCCCACCCGGCGCAAGATTCAGGACGAGAACGCCGGCAAAGCCGATCAGACAGCCGAGGGCGGTGCGCATGGTGATGCGCTCACCCCGCAGGAGCAGCGGGGCAAACAGGATGGCAAAGAACGCGCTTGTGGCATTGAGCACCGAGCCGCGGGAGCCGGAAATGTGCGCCAGACTGATGTAAAAGCAGACATACTGTGCGGTGGTCTGCAGCAGTCCCTGCCCGATGACAGCGGGAACCGCACTGCGCGGAATGCGCAGCATGCGGCGCTCGGCCAGCCCGCCGAGCAGCAGCGCGAGCAGACCTGCCAGGAAGAAACGACAGCCGGCAAACAGAAGCTGGCTGCCGGTGCGCTCGATGGACAGCATTTGATAGCCAACCTTTACGCAGGGGAATGCGCTGCCCCACAGCGCGCAGCACAGCAGCGCCAGCGCGGCGACGATGGGCGGACGGGTGAGCGGGTGTTCGGGTCGCGGCATGGGTGAGCCTCCTTTTGATCCGTCCGGCGTGCAGCCGGACGGGGCTGCCGTCATTGTACCGCAGCCGGCAGCGCTTTGCACGCAGAAAAACCATGGGATGGGCTGAAAGTACCAGACGGGCGGAAACGCAGAGAGCCGGGATCAGGCGATCCCGGCTCTCTGCGCTGTCAGAGAATTATTTTTCCATGCCGCAGGGCAGCGCGTGTTCTGCGGCGGCGCGTTCCTGAACGACGGTGCGGTAAAACCGGTAGCCGCCGGAAAAGTTGCGGCAGGCGAAGCCGTGCTGCGTCAGGATGCGGCAGGCAATGTAGCTGCGCAGCGCGCTCTGGCACATGACGCAGACAGGCTTGGCCGGATCCAGCTCGCCGATCCGCTCGCGCAGCTCGTCGACGGGAATGTTGACAAAGCCCTCGGCGCAGCCGCCGGCATATTCTCCGGGGGTGCGCACGTCGAGCAGCGTGACGCTGCCGTCGCGCGGCAGGGTTTCCAGCTCGTCCCAGTGAATCTGCTTCACCGTACCGGTGGCCAGATTCTCGATCAGATAGCCGGCCATGTTGACCGGGTCCTTTGCCGAGCCGTAGGGCGGAGCGTAGGCCAGATCCAATTCGGCCAGCTGCGGGCCGGTCATGCCGGCCCGGATGGCGGTTGCCAGCACGTCGATGCGCTTGTCCACCCCCTGGGTCCCCACGATCTGTGCGCCCAGCAGACGCAGCGTCTTCGGCTCGAAGAGCACCTTCATCGTCATCACAGCCGCGCCGGGGTAATACCCGGCGTGGGAGAGCGGGGAGAGCACCACGCGATCGCAGGCGATGCCGGCGGTGCGGGCGGTCTTCTCGTTGAGGCCTGTGGCGGCGGCCGTCAGTCCGAAGGCCTGCACGACCGAGGTGCCCTGCGTGCCGGTGAAGACGCTGGGACGGCCGCAGATGTTGTCGGCGGCGATGCGGCCCTGCTTGTTGGCGGGGCCGGCCAGCGGGATGCAGGCCGGCAGGCCGGAAACGCTGCTGCGGATCTCCACCGCGTCGCCCACGGCGTAGACGTCCGGCGCGGAGGTCTGCATGTGCTCGTTGACCGCAATGCTGCCCTTCAGGCCGAGGGACAGGCCCGCGTCGGCGGCAAGCTTTGTGTCCGGCGTAACGCCAAGGGCCAGCACGGCCATATCGGCCTGCAGTGCCGGCGCGCCCTGCAGCTGCACGGTGAGCATTCCGTCCTTGCGCGTGACGCCCGTCACGGTGTGACCCAGCAGCAGACGTACCCCCTTGCTGCGCAGCTGCGCGTGGACAAAGCAGGCCATGTCGTAGTCAAGCGGGGCGAGCAGCTGGCGCGGGCGCTGCACGATCGTGACGTCCAGACCGCGTGCGGCCAGGTTTTCCGCCAGTTCGACACCGATGTAGCCGCCGCCGGCCAGCACGACCGAGCGGGGCTTGTATTCGTCGAGAAAGCGCGTGATGCGCATCGTGTCCTCCAGCGTGCGCAGGGTGAAGACCGCCTCGTCCTCTGCTACGGCCGCTGCCCCCGGCAATATGGGCTGTGCGCCGGGAGAGAGCAGCAGCTTGTCGTAGCGCTCGTCCCATTCCTCGCCGGTGTCGAGCTTCCGCACGTGTACGCATTTGCGCGCCGTGTCGATTGCCGTGACCTCGTGGCGTACGCGGACGTCGACGCGGTAGCGCGTATAAAAATGCTCCGGCGTCTGCAGCGTCAGCTCGCCCGGGTCGGTGATGACGCCGCCAATGTAGTACGGCAGGCCGCAGTTTGCATAGGAAACGTAGCCGGATCGTTCAAAAATGATGATCTGCGCCTGCTCGTCCAGACGGCGGATACGGGCTGCGGCCGTTGCGCCGCCGGCCACGCCGCCGACAACGATGACTTTCATGGAATTTTACACCTCTTTCGATCCGTGATAGGCGTTGATGCCGCCGATGTTCTGTACGTTGGTATAGCCCAGCTCAATGAGCAGGCGTGCGGCCTTCCGGCTGCGTGTCCCGGCCAGGCAGTAGACGAACAGCGGCGCGTCAAAGTCCGGAAGCAGTACCCCGGCCATCTGCTCAAGGCGGGAGAGCGGCAGATTGCGGCTTCCGGGGATGTGGCCCTGTGCATATTCATCCGGCTCGCGCACGTCGAGCAGAACGGCGCCCTCCGTCTCTTGAAACAGACGAACGCCGGCGTTGATGTCCGTGTGCCTGAGAAAATCCAATCCCATAAAGCATCCTCCCTCAGCGCAGCATGGCCAGAAGCGCTTCCTTGCTCTGGACCCCGACGGCCTTGGCTGCGGGCGCGCCGGCCTTGAATACGATCAGCGTCGGGATGCCTGTGATACGAAAGGCGGCGGACAGCTCCGGCTGTTCGTCCACATTGACCTTTCCAACCCGATAGACGCCGTCGTACTCGCGCGCGATCTCTTCCACGACCGGCGCCATCATCCGGCACGGGCCGCACCATTGCGCCCAGAAGTCCAGCAGCACGGGCTTGTCCGACTGCAGTACCGCAGCTTCAAAATTGTCCTTTGTGATGGTCAGTTCCATATGGCGTGCTTCCTTCCTCAGAGAGATTTGTAGTAGAGCAGGCAGTGGCAGAAGCCCTCAAAGGCGGGGTCGCGCAGCTGCTCGCGGAATTCCCGGCACATGCAGCGGGTTTCCTCCGTGCGTTCTGTACGGCAGGGACAGTACCCGCCGGTGCGCCGAAGCCCCTCCTTTACGAGACGGACCAGCTCAGCGTCCGGATTGAGCGAGATGTTCATGGTGTTCTCCTTCCTTTGCGGCGATATGGCGTCCGGTCACAGCAGCCGGCGCAGCCCCTCCAGGTCGCACAGCTCGATGGATCCGCGCCGCATGGTCACCAGCCCTTCGCCTGCAAAGCGCTTGAGCATGCGGGCAACGACCTCACGGGCAGAGCTGACCTGCTGGGCGATCTGTTCGTGTGTCATGCGGATCTCAGTGCGGCCGGTACGGTCGGCCTCCTGCAGCAGGAACTGCGCCAGACGCCGGTCGAACCGGGCAAAGAGAATCTGCTGCATCGACCACATTACGGTGGAAAACCGCTCGGTCGCCAACTCGAACATGAAGCAGCGTGCGTAGATGTTCTGGTCGGTCAGGCGCTTGAACGCACCGGCGCTCACCACCAGCAGCGTCGATTCGGTCTCAGCGGTCATCTGTGTGTCAAAGGTGATCTGCTCGATGACGCAGGCGGCGGAGAAGACGCAGGGGTCTCCGTCGTACAGGCGGAATAGCGTGATTTCGCGCCCCTCCTCGGACAGCAGCGATACGCGGATCTCACCGCGGATCAGCAGAATCATGCCCAGGCAGTGGTTGCCGCAGGTGAAGATCATGCTGCCCTTGGGGTAGGTATGCAGAAACGAGCGTTGCGAGACGAATTCTTTTTCTTCCGGGGTCATTTTGTCCCAATAGGGCAGATGGGGAAGATAGGCGCGGACGTCTTCCATGAGAGTGCCTCCTGCATGCGGTATGCAATATAATTGCGGTAATTATAGCATACAGCGGGGCAGGAACACAAGCGCTTGTGTCGCTTTGAGACGATTATAGGCCGCAGAACGGGCGGCGGCTGTGACCGGGTCACATTTTCGCGCAGTGATAGGGACTTCCCGTGGCGGAATAGGATGCGGTAAGCCAAAAAGCAGGGAGGGTTGCAGATGCTTGGCAACGCATTTCTGATGCTCGTCAGCTCAGTATTTCTGATGCTGCGGCTGGGGCCTGGCTCAGGCGGGTCATTCCCGCGGCCGCTGTCAGCGGAGGAGGAGCGGGACTATCTGGAGAAGTGGCAGCAGGGCGATCTGGAGGCGCGCAACATGCTCGTCGAGCACAATCTGCGTCTGGTGGCGCACATTATTAAAAAGTATTACACGCAGGAGCGGGACGCAGACGACCTGATCTCCATCGGTACAATCGGCCTGATTAAAGGCATTTCCACGTACCGGCCGGACCGCGGCGTCCGGCTGGCAACCTATGCTTCCAGATGTGTGGAAAACGAAATCCTCATGTACTTCCGCTCAATGCGGAAGCTGCAGGGGGATGTGTCGCTGTCCGAGCCGATCGACGTGGATGGGGACGGCAACAGCCTGGAGTTGATGGACGTCATCAGCCAGGAGGACGATCTTGTCGAGCGCGTGAGCCTGTCAGAGAGCTGTCGGGCGCTGCGTGAGGCGGTGGAGACGGTGCTTACCGAGCGCGAGGCGAAGATCGTGCGTATGCGCTATGGGCTGGATAATGAAAAGCCACTGACCCAGCGGGAGGTAGCCGACGCCTGCGGCATCAGTCGGTCCTATGTATCCCGCATTGAGAAAAAGGCGCTGGCGAAGCTGCGGGCCTATCTGGAGCAGTGAGGCGCACAAAGGAAATTGCACCTTTTCCTTTTGCGGTATCTGTGCTATAATCAAAGTCAAAGCTGCAGCGGCTGCGAAAGAATGCCTGCATTTCCGCTGCCTCGCCTGCTGTGCGGCGGCACGGCGGCTGCCATCGAAGAAGAATGCGGAGGAGACGCATATGAACCGAAGAAAAACGGTCGTGACGGCGGTGATCGGCATCGTGGCCGTTGCGGTATTGGCGCTGCTGGTGCTGCGCTTTCACGCCGAGCAGCAAAAGGTACTTGCGCAGATCGACGACGAGCAGGCGCAGCAGATGGCTGATTTGACGGCTGTGCAGACACAGCAGCCGGACAGCGCCGAACCCGGGCAGAACGACGAGCCAACGCCGGAATCTGAGCCGGAGCCTGCGCCCGGCCCGTATGCCGACCGGCCTGACATAGACATCACCCAGTGGCAGTACCGGCTGGTCAACACCGAGCATCTGCTGGACGGCAGCTATGCCCCGGAAATGACCACGCTCGAGGGCGGGCACATGTTCGACGCCCGCGCAGCCGACGCGCTCAAGGACTTCATTGCCGGCGCGCGTGCCGAGGGGCTGAGCGTTTACATGGTATCCACCTACCGTTCCTACGAGACACAGAAATACCTGTTCGACCGCAAGCTCAGTGAAAAGCTGGCCGGCGGGCTGGGACAGGATGCGGCTTATGCCGCAGCCGCGCGCATTGTCGCCATTCCCGGCACGAGCGAGCATCAGACGGGTCTGGCGGCCGACATCACCGACCAGCACTATGCGTATATGAACGAGTCGCTGGAGGACACGGCGCTGTTTCAGTGGATGCAGGCGCACTGTGCCGAATACGGTTTTATTGTGCGCTTCCCGAAGGAGAAGCAGGACGTCACCGGCATCATGTATGAGCCGTGGCACTTCCGTTATGTCGGGCAGGAGGCGGCGCAGTATATCATGGACAACGGCCTGTGCCTGGAGGAGTTTGTGGCACTGTACGACGAGCCGGGACAGAACACGGCGCAGGCGGAGCCGGGCGTATAAGCCACGGACAGGAAAGGAACCGGATTTGAAAAAAGCGCGTAACCTCATTTTGGGCGCAGTGCTGGTGCTGCTGCTCGTTTTTCTGGGGCTTCTCATGGCCTCGCGCTATGCCCAGCGGAACAGTATGCTTTACGATGCGGTCATCGTGACACAAAGCACAGACGGCGTTGCCGGAACAACCGGCGCCGATTCGGAAGCATAATGTCAACAGACCCGGCTGCCTGCCTTCGGGAAGGCCGCCGGGTCTGACAAACCCTGACGGCGGCAACAAATTTTTGCGAGAAAAGGGCTTGCAAATGGAATGGGACGGTGCTATACTGAACAGGATAAATGATGTAAGCTTGACTGAGTGGGTTCTGCCCACTCTTTTTGTTGAGCAAAAACAGGGTGCAGAAAAGGTTTTACAGGTGTCGAATGAGCAGAATTGCAGAAGAAGTCAGACGTTTGGCCGAGCCGGTGGCCGCACAGCTGGAGCTGTCGGTGTGGGACGTGGAGTTCGTCAAGGAAGCCGGCGCGCGTTACCTGCGCATTTACATTGATAAGGAAAGCGGCGTCGGGATCGACGACTGCGAGCGCTTCAGCCGCGCCATGGATGCGGTGCTCGATGAGGCGGATCCCATTGAGGAGAGCTATTGCTTTGAGGTCAGCTCACCCGGCGTGGAGCGTGTGCTCCGCCGGCCCGAGCATTTCGGCGCCTGCATGGGCCGGCCGGTGGAGGTGCGCCTGTACAGCGCCGTCGGCGGGCAGAAGACCTGGACGGGGACGCTGGCCGGGTACGACGCCGGTGCGGTGACGCTTACGGCGGACGACGGCAGCACCGTCACCTTCGAGAAAGCACAGGTTGCAAAGGTCAACCTTCGGATGATATAAGGAGACAGCAGCAATGAACGCAGAATTTTTCGACGCGATCGAAGAACTGGAAAAAGAAAAGGGCATCCCCCGCGAGTATATGTACGAAAAGATCCGCCAGGCCATGCTGGCCGCTTACCATAAGGATAACCCCGACTGCGGAGATAACGTCGAGGTGATCGTGGAGGAGCAGAAAAAGCGCATCGAAATGGTTGTGCACATGACGGTCGCCGAGACGGTCGAGGATCCCGCCACGGAGATCCTGCCGGAGACGGCCCGTAAGTATTCCCGTCATCCCCAGGTGGGCGATGTGGTCAACATCCCCGTCGAGACCAAAAAGTTCGGCCGCATTGCCGCGCAGGCGGCAAAGCAGGTCATCATTCAGGGTATCCGCGAGGCCGAGCGCGGCATGGTGCTGGAGAAGTTCAGCTCCAAGCAGTGCGAGGTCGTCACCGGCGTGGTGACGCGCACCGAGCCGCGCACTGGCAACGTGATCGTACGCATCAGCTCCAACGCCGAGTTTACCGAGACTGTGCTGCCCATCAACGAGCAGATTCGCACCGAGTCCCTCAAGGAGGGCGACCGGATCAAGGTCTATGTCGTCGAGGTGCGCAGCGCCACGCGCGGGCCGCAGGTGCTGATCAGCCGTACCCATCCGGGTCTGGTCAAGCGCCTGTTCGAGCTGGAGGTGCCGGAAATTTACGACGGCACCGTCGAGATCAAATCCATCGCCCGCGAGGCCGGCAGCCGTACCAAGATGGCCGTCTGGTCTGCCGACCCGAACGTCGATCCCATCGGCGCATGCGTCGGCCCGCGCGGCGGCCGTGTCGCCAGCGTGGTCGAGGAGCTGGGCGGCGAAAAGATCGACATCGTCAAGTACAGCGATTCTCCCGAGGAGTACGTCGCCGCGGCGCTTTCGCCGGCCGAGGCGATCTCGGTCACGCTGCTTGACGAGGGCAAGAGCTGCCGCGTGATCGTTCCCGACGGCCAGCTTTCGCTGGCGATCGGCAAGGAGGGCCAGAACGCCCGCCTGGCTGCCCGCCTGACGGGTTATAAGATCGACATCAAGCCCGAGAGCCGGGCGGACGAAGACTGAATTTGAAAGGAGGCGGCCCGCGTGAAAAAAATACCGCAGCGCCAGTGCACGGGCTGCCGTGAAATGCGGCCGAAGCCCGAGCTGATCCGTGTTGTGCGTTCGCCTGAGGGCGAGCTGAGCATCGACAGCCGCGGCAAGGCGCCGGGACGGGGGGCCTATCTGTGCCCGGACCCGGAGTGCCTGAAGAAAGCCGTCCGCTCCCACGCGCTGGAGCGGGCGCTCGACATGAAAATACCGGACGAGATTTATGCCCGTCTGGCTGCGCAGATGGAGGCGGAGCATGGATCGGTCGGCTAATTATCTCGGAATCGCCCGCAAGGCCGGCTTTCTGGAGATCGGCGAGGAAAGCGCAGGACTGGCCGTCCGGCACGGTACGGCAAAGCTGCTGGTGCTGGCTGCGGACGCCTCGGACAACGCGCGGCGCCGCGCCGAGGGCTATGTCTTCGGCACACATGTGCCGCTGGTGACGGCGGTGCAGACCAAGCAGGAGCTTTCCCGGCTGTGGAGCAAGCCCGGCTGCTCGATGGCCGCGATCACAGACGTCGGCATTGCAGCCGGTTATGCCGACGCGCTTGCCGAGGCGCAGCCGGAGCAATATGCAGACGTCGCCGCGCTGCTGGCGGAGAAAAACCGCCGTGCCGCGCAGCGGCGCACGGAAAAACGCGCCGCAGACCACAATAAGAGGGTCGGAAAAAGGAGGAACAACACATGAGCCTGACCAAATACAGAGTACGGGATGTCGCCAAGGATTTTAACGTATCGTCGAAGGAGATTTCTCAGATCCTGACGACGTACGCCACGGCGCCGAAGAACAACATGCAGGTTCTCTCCGAGGAGGAACTGACCCTCATCTTTGAGCATATGACGCAGACCCATCAGATGAAGGACATCTCCGAGGTCTATGCCGTGACGGAAAAGCCCAAGGCCGCGGAAAAGCCTGTCGCTTCGGCGCAGCCTGCTCAGCAGAAGCCGGCGCAGCCTGCCGCCCCGCAGCAGAGTGCCGCACCCAAGGCGCAGGCTCAGGCCCCGGCAAAGCCGGCCGCCGCACAGCCGGCCGCCGCACAGCCGCAGCAAACGGCGCAGTCTGCCGCACAGGCGGCGCCCGCGCAGAGCAAGCCCCCGGTCAAGGAGGCGCCGGCGCGCCGCGTGCCCGAAAAACGCGTGGTCGATATGCGCGGCAGCGCGGCCACCGACATGTCCAAGTTCGACGAGCGCTTTGACCGTATGGCCAGCGACCACGCCCGTCCCGAAAAGGCCGGCGCAAAGCACAACAAGGAAAAGATCGGCAGCAAAAGCGGCAAGAATCGCCAGCAGCAGGCCGCAGCCAGCGCCAAGCGCCGCCAGGAAGAGCGCGACCGCATGCAGCGCCTGCAGTTTGAGATCGCCAAGAAGGCCCCGGTCAAGGTGTCCATTCCGGACGAGATCGGCGTGGGCGAGCTGGCCAGCCGCATGAAGAAGACCGGCGCGGAGGTCGTCCGCCAGCTCATCAAGCTGGGTGTGATGGCGTCTCTGTCCGATATCATTGATTACGATACTGCCGCGCTGGTGGCCCTGGAGCTGGGCTGTAAGGTCGAGCGCGAGGTGGTCGTCACCGTTGAGGAGCGCCTGATCGACGACCATGCCGACCGTGAGGAGGATCTGGTTCCGCGCGCGCCGGTCGTGGTGGTTATGGGTCACGTCGACCACGGCAAGACCAGCCTGCTCGACCGCATCCGCAGCGCCAACGTCGTCTCCGGCGAGGCCGGCGGCATCACCCAGCATATCGGCGCATACCGCGTTGACGTCAACGGCAGCCCCGTTACCTTCCTGGATACGCCGGGCCACGAGGCATTCACCTCCATGCGCGCCCGCGGCGCGCAGGTCACGGACATTGCCATTCTGGTCGTGGCGGCGGACGACGGCATCATGCCGCAGACCATTGAGAGCATCAACCACGCCAAGGCGGCCAATATCCCCATTGTCGTGGCCATCAACAAAATGGATGTGGTCGGCGCAAACCCCGAGCGCATCAAGCAGCAGCTGACGGAATACGATCTGGTCAGCGAGGAGTGGGGCGGCGATACGATCGTCTGTCCGATCTCCGCCAAGACCGGCCAGGGCATCGACAATTTGCTGGAGAACCTGGTCGTGCTGGCTGAGGTCTCCGAGCTGAAGGCCAACCCCAACCGCGCGGCAAAGGGCGCGGTGATCGAGGCCCGTCTCGACAAGGGCAGAGGTCCGGTCATGACCGTTCTCGTTCAGAACGGCACGCTGCACACCGGCGATCTTATCATTGCCGGCACGGCTGTCGGCCGTGTGCGTGTGATGACCAACGACAAGGGCGAGCGCGTCACCGAGGCCGGTCCCTCCATCCCGGTGGAGATCACCGGCATGAGCGAGGTGGCCATGGCGGGCGATACCTTCAACGTTGTGGCAGACGAGCGCATGGCCCGCGAGCTGGTCGAGCAGCGCCGTCAGCAGCAGAAGGATGAGGCCAATGCCGGCGCAGGCAAGAAGGTCAGCCTCGACGATCTGTTTGCCCGCATCAAGCAGGGTGAGCTGAAGGACTTCAACATCATCGTCAAGGCAGACGTGCAGGGCAGTGCCGAGGCGGTCAAGTCCTCGCTGGAGAAGCTGTCCAACGAAGAGGTGCGCGTGCGTGTGATCCATTCCGGCGTCGGCGCAATCAACGAGTCCGACGTCATGCTGGCCGCCACCAGCGGCGCGGTCATCGTCGGCTTCAACGTCCGCCCGGACAACGCCGCCCGCGAGAGCGCAACGCGCAGCAATGTGGATATGCGCATGTACCGTGTCATTTACGACTGCATCAACGAGATCGAGGCGGCCATGAAGGGAATGCTGGCTCCGAAGTTCCGCGAGGTCATCATCGGTCACGCCGAGGTGCGCGAGACCTACAAGGTCTCCAAGGTCGGCACCGTCTGCGGCTGCTATGTGCAGGACGGCAAGATCCAGCGCGGCAGCCAGGTGCGCGTGCTGCGCGACAACGTGGTCATCCACGAGGGCAATCTCGCTTCGCTGCGCCGGTTTAAGGACGACGTGCGCGAGGTCGCGACCAACTATGAATGCGGCATGCAGATCGAAAAGTTCAACGACATCAAGGTCGGCGACGTGATCGAATGCTTCATTATGGAAAAGATTGAGGCTTGATATGACACCCAACAAGCAGAACCGAATCAACGACGAGGTGCAGCAGGCCCTCAGCGGCATTCTGCGCTCGATCAAGGATCCGCGTATCAACCAGGGAATGATCAGCGTGACGCATGTGGACGTGGCAGGCGATCTGCGCACGGCCAAGGTGTGGCTGAGCGTGTACGGCCTGCAGAATGAGAAGGATTTTCTCAAGGGGCTGAAGTCCGCCGCCGGCTGGATCCGCCGGGAGCTGAGCTCCGCCGTCAAGCTGCGGCAGACTCCGCAGCTGACGTTTATTCTGGATCATTCCATCGAACAGGGCGCGCACATCAACAGCCTG
Organism: Clostridiales bacterium; assembly: GCA_022768185.1. Lineage (GTDB taxonomy): Bacteria > Bacillota > Clostridia > Oscillospirales > Oscillospiraceae > JALEMS01. Next base: position 23,072 of record JALEMS010000036.1, read on the forward strand.
CTCAGCGCCCTGCCCGACACACATTCAACGGAGGAAGACGATGACGAGCAGTGACTGCCTCGCGCTCCTCATGCAACATGACCGCTTTCTGATCCTCACCCATGCAAGACCGGATGGGGATACGCTCGGCTCGGGCGCTGCGCTCTGCAGCGCCCTGCGCCGGGCAGGAAAAGCGGCTTTTCTTTACCCAAATGGTCAGACTGCCGCACACTTTGCCGACCTGACGGCTCCGTATCTTGCTCCGGCGGGATTTGAGCCGGGCTTCGTTGTGGCAGTGGACACGGCGGATGTGAAGCTGCTGGCCGCCGGCTGGACGGGTGCGGTGCAGCTTTGCATCGACCATCACCCGTCCAATACCGGCTACGCGGCGCAGACGCTTCTGCGTGCCGGCAGCGCGTCCTGCGGCGAGATCATCCTCTCGCTCATCGAGCAGCTGCACGGCGCGCCTACCCCGGAGGAGGCGTCGCTTTTGTATGTGGCGCTGGCAACGGATACGGGGTGCTTTCAGCACAGCAACGCCGGGGCGGATGCGCACCGCGCCGCCGCACGCCTGATCGACGCGGGCGCGGACGCCGGCGCGCTCAACCGCCGCCTGTTCTGCAGCAGCAGCGCTGCACGCCTGCAGCTGGAGGGCAGGATCTTCAGCAGCCTGCGTATCTTCCATGAGGGAAAGACGGTGTTCGCCGTCGTCACGCAGCAGATGCTGCGGGAATGCGGCGCGGCCGAGGACGATTGTGACGACCTGGCCACCCTGCCGGGCCGTCTGCGGGGCGTGGAGGTTTACATAACAATTCGAGAGCAGGACGACGGCAGCTGCCGCGTCTCGGCCCGCAGCGCAGGACGCGCGGATGTCTGCGCGCTGTGCCGCCGATTCGGCGGCGGCGGACACGTGCTGGCCGCCGGCTGCACGCTGGAGGGTCCGCCCGACGCGGCGGTGGAGCGGCTGCTGGCCGCGTTGGAGGAGCAGACGGCTTGAACGGAATTTTACTGATCGACAAGCCCGCCGGCTGGACCAGCCACGACGTCTGTGCCAGGCTGCGCGGCGCGCTGCACGAGCGGCGCATCGGGCATTCCGGTACGCTTGACCCGATGGCGACGGGCCTGCTGGTGGTGTTCGTTGGGCGCGCGACGCGCGCCGTACAGTTTGCCGAGACGCACGACAAGACCTATCTGACCTCCCTGCGTCCGGGCGTTGTCACCGACACGCAGGACAGCACCGGCACGGTGCTGTCCTCTGTTCCGTGCGCCGTCACACAGGCGCAGCTGGAGACGGTGCTGCCGCGGTTTCTCGGGGAGATCGGGCAGATCCCGCCCATGTATTCGGCCATCAAGCGCGGCGGGCAGAAGCTGTGCGACGTGGCCCGCCGCGGCGGCGCGGTGGAGCTGCAGCCGCGCCCGATTCATGTCGACCGCATCAACGTGCTGGGCCGTGACGGGGCCGACTGGCGGCTCGAGGTGGCCTGCGGGAAGGGGACCTATGTGCGTACCCTCTGCCACGATATCGGACAGGCGCTCGGCTGCGGCGCGTGCATGTCTGCGCTGCGGCGCACGAAGGCCGGGCCGTTCTGTGTGGAGCAGGCGTATTCCGTGGAGCAGGTGCTGCAGGCTGCGGCGGAGGACCGGGCGGAGGCGCTGCTGCTGCCGGTAGACGTGCTGTTTTCGGAGGAGCCCGCGCTGACCTATGACGCGGAGCAGACACGCCGCTGCCGCAACGGACAGGAACTGCCCGCCGGGGCGCCGGATGGCCGGTACCGCGCGTATGCGCCGGACGGCAGCTTTCTGGCGCTGGTGCAGGCAGAAAACGGCCGGGTACGCACGATAAAAAGCTTTTATGAGGTTTGATATGCGCAGAGTGATCGCATTGGGATATTTCGACGGCGTGCACCTCGGTCATGGGGCGCTGCTGCGTCTGGCGCGGGAGCGCGCGGTACAGCAGGACGCTGTGCCGGCCATGCTCAGCTTCGACTGTCACCCGAGCACGCTGCTGGCCGAAACGCCGGAGCCGATGCTCACCGGGCTGGACGACCGGCGCGGACTGGCCGCGCGCCTGTATGGCGTGACGGACTGTATCGTGCTGCACTTCGACCGGGCGAGAATGTCTCAGCCGTGGCAGGCGTTTCTGCAGGAAATGCGGGAGACGTTCGGCGCGGTGTGGTTTGTCGTGGGAGAGGACTTCCGCTGCGGCTGGCGCGGCGAGGGTACGCCGGAGCGCCTGTGCCTCTGGTGTGCAGAGCACGGCTGCGGCATCGACGTCGTGCCGCAGCTGCGGCTGGACGGAACGCCCGTCAGTTCCACGTACATCCGCACGCTGGTGGCTGCCGGAGAGATGGAGGAGGCCGCACGCTTTCTCGGGCATCGCCATATACTGACGGCTGAGGTGTGCCATGGCCGCCGGATCGGACATGAGATCGGCGTGCCGACGCTCAACCAGCGGCTGGCTCCGGGCCTGCTTGCGCCGAAGCCGGGCAGCTATTTCACGCTGGCTGTCACGCCGGACGGAGCGGAGCGCCCCGCCGTCACCAGCGTCGGCACGCGCCCCACCGTAAGCGCGCACGACGCCGTTACGGTGGAGAGCCACTTGCTGGAGGGCTGCGGCGAGCTGTACGGCAGCCAGGTGCGCGTGGAGTTCTGCCGGTATGACGCGCCGGTTGAGCGGTTTGACTCCATCGCGGAGCTGAAGGCGCGCATTGACCGTTCGGTCGCGGCGGCGCACGATTACTTTGGTCTGCCGACACGGTGAGCGCGGCGGGCGGAAAAACGAAAAAACGCAGCGGGAAGAAGACGAAAGCGTCTTCTTCCCGCTGCGTTTTCCGATCCGGGCGGCGTGCCTACAGGCTTTCCTTGCAGGAGAGCGACTCGACCGTGAGCGAGAATACGCACACGGCGCTCAGCTGCGCTTCGGTGAGCGGCAGGTCGTCCCGCCCGATGCAGTGACGCAAAATCGCGCGCAGACCGGCTGCCTTTTCCGCCGGGTCGGTGAGGAACGAGACCGTTCCCACGCCGATGACGCTGGAATAGGTGCAGCTGTGGCTTTCCACACGCATGCGGTGGTTCGTGTCCAGCTCAAAGCCGATGCGCGGGCTTTGGCGCAGCAGCGTTTGCTTGCGCCCCTCCCGCGCGCTGTGAAAGAAAAAGGTATACTGCCCATCCTGCTCGGTATAGCCGAAGCTCATCGGAACGATGTAGGCGACGCCTGCATCGCACAGGCCGAGGCGGCAGCAGTCGCACCCATCGACGATGGCGCGGATGCGCGCCGGGTCTGTTACCTGTTTGTCTGTTCTGCGCATGGCTTTCTCCTTTGTATGTTCTGCGGCGTCCGGGCCGCTTCAGACAGCATAGCACAACGCGGCGTCTGCGGCAAGAAAGGCGTGCAGCCTGTGCAGCGGCAAATGCCGCTGCACAGGCTGCAGAAGCTTATTTGAGCGTGACGCCCCAGATCTGCTGGGCGCGTGTACCGATGACGACGGTGTTGTCATAGACGATGGGAGAGGCCTCCATGTTGCCGCCCAGGTTCATCGAGTCGAGCTGCTGACCGGTTTTGGCGTCAAGCAGATACATGTAATAGCCCGAGGTGCAGTAAATGATGTAGCCGTTGCCGTCGGCGTCATAAAACAGCGTGGGGGAGGACCAGCTGTACATCTGCGTGTCAAAGCTCCAGGCGGTTTCGCCTGTGGCCTTGTCGAGCGCGACAAGCTTGCCAGCCGAGCCGTTTCCGGTGCGCGCCACGGGGATGAACACCAGGTCGGAAACGTTGTTCTTGCCGATGGCAATGGTGCCCTGCACGCCGCCGGAGACGCCGGAGACGGTGTAGCAGTCGTAATCCACGCGCCAGACGACCTCGCCGGTCACTGCATCGATCTTCCAGACGGGGATGGGGGCTGTGGCGTTCCAGGTGCGCCAGCCGGAGTGGAAGCTGGTGCTGATGTAAACATAGGGGTGGCCGTCCTCCAGCTCCAGGACGGGCGTACTGTTGGTGTCGTCGAGCGTATCCTGCACCCAGTCAAGCTGAAGCGTATCCAGATCGAGGCACATGAGGATACCGCCGTTGTCGGCCATGATGATGTGACCCTGCCAGATGACGGCGCTTGCCTCCATGCCCAGCCAGTAGGACGTGCCGGTGCGCACGCCGTTATAGCGCCACTTAACGGTGGTCGGGTTGACGGAGATGGTTCCGGCGTCCGGATCATACTGGGTGTTGAGCTTGATGAGGTAGAGAATGCCGGACTCGCCCGGCCAGATGAGCTGATCGGTCTCTGCGTCGACGAGCGGGGAACTGTCGAACATATGCCAGGCGCGCAGCGCAAAGCTGTCGTTGTTGCCGAACTCGTAGAGCACGGAGCCGTCCAGCAGGCTCACGACCAGCGCGCGGGCGCTCTTGGCTCCGTCATAGCCTGCGCCGACGTACAGCAGCGGATAGCCGCGCGGGTCAAGCGCGCCGGAGCCCTTGAAGGTGAAGCCGAGGTTGAGCCGGTCGCGCGTGGGCTTGCCGGTGGAAAGCTCGGCAAAGTAGACATAGCCGTCCATGCCGGCGTAGATGACCTCGGTGAGCGTATCCTGCTGTCTGGCCCAATCCTTCATGTTGGTCATATGCTGGCGCACGTCCTTGGGCCAGGGCATCACCAGCGGCTGGCCGGTCCAGCCATGCCCGGTCCAGACCGCGCCGTCCGGCGCCTGGAGGGACGCGGTGGCCATCGTCCAGGTCTGGCCGAATTTCTTTTCCGTGAGCGTGGTCTTGCCGCCGGAGGCGCCATCGCGGAAATTGTTGCCGCGGAAGGTGACGATACCGCCGGTCTGGGTATATTTGCTGCCGACGTCAAAACGGATCTGCTCTGCGGCCTGATAGCTTTCCACGAGCTCGCCGTTGTCCTGCACGGCGGTGGCCTTGACGAGGCAGTCCGGGTGCGTGGCGTCGGTGCAGTGCGGCGTGAAGTCCACCGGTTCCGGCTCCGGATCATCCGCCGGCTCCTGCGAGTGTGCGGCCTCCTGCTGGCGTCTTGCTTCCTCCTCGGCCATCTGCTGCTCCATTTTGGCCATTGCCTCGGCCTGAATGCGCTGCTCCTCCACGCGCTCGGTGGCCTGACGCCGGCCGATCACGGTGAAGACCAGCAGCGCGGCCAGCAGAACCAGACACACGATGGAGACGATTTTCAGCGCTTTTCCCCCACCCTGGTCGTATTCAGGCGCGTTATTCATCGGACATTCCCCCACTCTTAAAGAAAAAATAACAAAAACATGGTCTGTGCCCGCGCAGCGCGCGGGCACAGAAAAGCGGCGAAGCGACTTCGCATTCAGTTTAGCATGGGCCTGCAGAAAAATCAACGTTTGCCGCCAACTTATTTTTCGCTCTTGACGGGCTTTGCGGACGGTTCTTTTCCGGCGGCCTCCACAATGCCGGCGGCGAGGCCGGCAAGCCCCTGAATTTCGGACGGGATGATGATCTTGGTGGCTTTGCCGTCGGCCGCCTTGGCAAAAGCCTCCAGCGCCTTGATGCGGATGACCGCGTCGGACGGGCAGGAGTCATTGACCAGCCTGATGCCGGCGGCGGTGGCCTCCTGCACCTTGCGAATGGCCTCGGCCTGACCCTCGGCTTCGAGGATGGCGGCCTGCTTCTTGGCGTCTGCACGCAGAATGGCGGACTCGCGCTCGCCCTCGGCGATGAGGATGGCGGATTTCTTTTCACCCTCGGCGATGAGGATGGCCTCGCGGCGCTCGCGCTCGGCCTTCATCTGCTTCTCCATTGCCGTCTGGATCTCTCTGGGCGGGAGAATGTTCTTCAGCTCCACGCGATTGATGCGGATGCCCCAGGGGTCGGTGGCCTCGTCCAGAATGAGGCGCAGCTTGCTGTTGATGTGGTCGCGGCTGGTGAGGCACTGATCCAGCTCGAGGTCGCCGATGATATTGCGCAGGGAGGTGGCGGTGAGGTTTTCAATGGCGGTCATCGGCTGCTCGACGCCGTAGGTGTACAGCTTCGGATCGGTGATCTCAAAATACAGCACCGTGTCGATCTGCATGGTGACGTTGTCCTTGGTGATAACCGGCTGCGGCGGGAAATCGACGACCTGCTCCTTGAGCGAGACGACCTTGGCCACGCGCTCGATGAACGGAATCTTAAAATGGATGCCGACGGACCACGTCGTGGTGTATGCGCCGAGACGCTCGATGACGTAGGCCCTGGCCTGCTGAACGATGCGGATGTTGCGCACAATGACGATCAGAACCAGGACGACGATGACGATGGGGATAATCGGGGGCATGAATCAGTTCTCCTTTCTCTGGTCCGGGCCGGAGCGAACCGGCTCGACGATGAGCTTGACGCCTTCGATTCGAAGGACGGTGACCTCGGTGCCGGCCTCGACGGTCTCGCCGGAGGCGGAGCGGGCCGACCAGTCCTTGCCGTCGACATGCACCAGTCCGGTTTCCTCCAGGTTGTCAATGCACGAGACGGTCAGTCCCGTCTGGCCCAGCACGCGGTCTGCGTTGGTGGCGGCGCGCTTTGCGTTATGCCTTTTGACCAACGGCCGGGTGAACCAGATCGCTGCAGCCGATACGATGAGAAAGACCGCAAGCTGTGTCCAGATCGACAGGTGCAGCAGCTCCATCGCCAGCGCGGCCAGCGCGCCGCAGGCAAACCAGATCGAGGTCAGGCCGACGGTGACGCCCTCCACGATCAGGAACACGACGATGGCGGCGATCCAGATGACGGCCATGGTATTGGGTCCGGGCATGGGTACGCTCCTTTCTGCGTGCCGCCCGCACGGCCGGAAACGGGAGCTTCCGACGGGAAAAACAGGCAGCGGCATGATTTCGGAACCGTGTCTCATTTTAACAGAGAAAACAGTCGGATGCAACAGGGAAAAATACACTTTACTTTTACGATTTAGTGCTGTACAATCCTATTTAACGGAACCCCAATTTCCGAATTTGCCAGAGAGGTGCATTTGCTTGAACAAACAGGAAAAAAAGCCGCGCAATGAAGAGATGTACCGTGCCATCCTTACGCTGAAAACGGTGGAGGAATGCATGCGCTTTTTCGACGATCTGTGCACCGTCACCGAGCTGCGTGCCATGGAGCAGCGCTATCAGGTTGCCGTGCTGCTGGAGCAGGGCAATATTTATAATGAAATTCTGGAGCGGACGGGCGCGTCGAGCGCTACGATCAGCCGTGTCAACCGCAGCCTGCAGTATGGGGCCGACGGCTACCGGATCGCCTTTGAGCGGCTGAAAAAGGAAAAGGAAGAGGAGACGCCGCAGCCGTGAGCAGCTATGCAAGCCTTGCCCGATGGTATGATGAGCTGACGGCTGACGTGCCGTATGAGGAGATCGCCGATTTTTACGAGGCCGTCTTTGCCGGGCACAGCCGTCCGGTGCACACGGTGCTGGACTTCTGCTGCGGCACGGGCGCGATGACGGGCATCCTGGCCCGCCGTGGGTATGACCTGACGGCGACGGACGCCTCAAGCGACATGCTTGCCGAGGCTGCAGCCAAGCTCTCGCAGCTGGAGACGGCGACGCCTCCGCTGCTGCTGTGTCAGGAGGCCTCGCAGCTTGACCTCAATGACACGGTCGATGCGGCTGTCTGCTGTCTGGACAGCATCAACTATCTTCCGCCGGAGGAGCTGGATGCGGTGTTCGTGCGTCTGGCGCTGTTTATCAGCCCCGGCGGCCTTTTGATTTTCGATATCAATTCCCCGGAGCGCCTGCGCTCGCTCGACGGCGGCACGTTTGTCGACGAGCGGGAGGGACTGCTGTGCCTGTGGCGCGCGCAGCTCGACGAGCAGCTGCACGCGCTGGTCTACGGCGTCGACCTCTTCTCGCAGCGGGGCCGCCTGTGGAGCCGCGAGCAGGAGGAGCACGTGGAATACCTCCACGAGCCGGAGCTGCTGCTGCAGCGGCTGGCGCGGGCGGGCTTCGTGCATGCCGTACGCCGTACCGACGGGCCGCAGCACGAGCAGGGAAGAGAATTCTACATTGCGGAAAGGAAATCGTAGCTTTATGGATCAGATCCTTCGCGCCGTCTCCGCAGACGGCTTGGTAAAAATATCCGCTGTCAGCGCCCGGGACACCGTTGAGCGCGCCCGCCGGATCCACGGCTGCTCGCCCGTGGCCTGCGCCGCGCTGGGCCGCACGCTGATGGCCGCTTCCCTTATGGGCAACCTTCTGAAGGAGAAGGACGCCTCGCTCACCGTGCGCGTCAACGGCGGCGGTCCGCTTGGCAGCATTCTGGCCGTATCGGACAGCTGCGGCAATGTGCGCGGCTACGTGGCGAACCCGCATCTGGAGCTGCCGCTGCGCGCAGACGGCAAGCTGGACGTCGGCCGCGCGGTCGGCAGGCAGGGCATGTTCACCGTCAGCCGCGACCTGGGCCTGAAGGAGCCGTACATCGGCAGCACACAGCTGGTCTCCGGCGAGATCGCCGAGGATTTTGCACAGTATTACGTGGAGAGCGAGCAGGTGGGCGCTGCGGCCGGGCTGGGCGTGCTGGTCGGTCCGGAGGGCGTTGTGTGCGCCGGCGGCTATCTGGTGCAGCTGATGCCCGGCGCGCCGGATGAGCTGATTGAGACGCTGGAGGCGAACATCGCGCTGATGGCCCCCGTTACCGAGGCGCTGCGTGAAAACGGAGCAGAGGTACTGGTGAACAATGTGATGATCGGGCTCAAGCCCGAGATCGTGGAGACCGACACGGTGGAATACCGCTGCAGCTGCAGCCGCGCGCGCGTAGCGCAGGCGCTGCAGAGCGCAGGAGCGGATGAGCTGCGCGATATGGCCGAGAGCGGCGAGGCCGAGGTGTGCTGCCAGTTCTGCGACGCGGTGTACCGCTTTGCGCCGGACGAGCTGCGCGCCATGGCCGGCGCGGCACAGACTGCCGCCGATGCGGCAAAAGCAGAGCAGCCGGCACAGGAAGAAATGAAAATGGAGAGACAGCCGGAGTGATGCCGGCGAAAGGAGACGCCGTATGAAAATCCCGGAGCTTTACCGTAAGGGGAAACTGCCCATTTCGTATGAAATATTCCCGCCGAAGGGCGAATTGAGCATGGATGCGCTGCGCACGATGGCGAACGCGCTGGCCGCCGAGCGGCCGGACTATATCAGCGTGACCTACTCAGCCGGCGGCAGCGGCAACAGCGACCGCACCGCCGTGCTGACCGGCATGCTGCAGCGAGAATACGGCCTGCTTGCCATGGCGCACCTGACGTGCCGCAACTCGACACGCGCCGACGTGGACGCGGCTGTGCAGCAGTTCCGCGAGCAGGGCGTCACGCATGTGCTGGCTCTGCGGGGCGACCGCGTGCCCGGCTGTGAGACGCAGGACTTTCATTATGCTTCGCAGCTGATCGAATACCTGGGGCGGACAACGGAGCTGACGCTGGGCGCCGCCTGCTATCCGGAGGGACACGTCGCCTGCAGCGACCCGGCGCGCGATCTGGATTATCTGCGGCAGAAGCAGGACGCGGGCGCGGCGTTCTTTATTACACAGCTGTTTTTTGACAACGACTGCTTTTTCCGTTTCCGGGAAAAGGCTGCGGCCCACGGCATCACGGTGCCCATCGACGTGGGTGTGATGCCGATCCTCAGCCGCGAATCGCTGATCAAAATGTCGTTCAACTGCGGCGCGTCGATTCCGGCCGGCGTGGTGCGCATGGTGCACAAATATCAGGACGATCCGGAAAGCCTGCGCGCTGCCGGCATCGAGTATGCAGCCAGGCAGATCTGCGAGCTGGCCGCAGGCGGAGCCGACGGCATCCACCTGTATGTGATGAACAAGCCTGATGTGGCGCACGCGCTGACCTGCGCGCTGCACGATGCCGGGTATTGAGCCGGAGCGGGCCGCGGCCTTCCGCGCGGAGCTGCTGCGCCGCGTGGGGATGATGGGCCGCGAGCCGGATGCGGACACGGAGGCGCGCCTGGAGCAGGCGTCGGCCCGCTGCTTCCGCACGGCGCAGCCCCGCCATGCGTATGCATTTTTTCCGCTGGAGCGCGGCAAAGACGGCATCTGCCTGACCGGTACGCGGCTGTGCCTGACCGGACGGAGCATTGCGGCGTATCTTGAGGGCGCGGCGCAGTGTGCGCTGATGGCCGTCACCCTCGGCATGCAGACCGAGCGGGAGCAGCGTATGCTTGCCGCCGCCGGGCGGCTGACGGAGGCGGTGCTGTTTGACGCGGCGTGCTCGGCGTATATCGAGATTGCAGCCGACGCCTGCCAGGCGGAGCTGGCGGCTGCGGCGGCGCGGCGCGGCCTGCGCGCCGGGGGCCGCTTCAGCCCCGGCTACGGTGATCTGCCCCTTCAGGTGCAGGGAGCGCTGCTTTCTGCGCTGGACGCGCCGCGCCGGCTGGGCCTGACGCTGACGGACAGCCTGCTGATGCTGCCGCGCAAGAGCATCACGGCGATCGTTCCGCTCGTCCGGCAGGACGGGCCGGCGAAATCGGAGGAATAACCATGCCATATAACGGGTTTACTTTATTTGACGGCGGAATGGGCACCATGCTCCAGAAGGCGGGTATGCCCGCCGGTATGCGTCCGGAGCAGTATAACCTCACCGACCCGGCGCTCATTCGCTCGATTCAGGCGCAGTACGTCGCCGCCGGGGCGGACGTCATCACGGCCAACACCTTCGGCGCGACGGAGCACAAGCTCGGCGCGCAGGCGGCTGAGGCTGCGGCGGCGGGCGTGCGCATTGCCCGCGAGGCGGGCGCGCGCCGCGTTGCGCTGGATCTGGGACCGACGGGCGCCATGCTTGCACCGCTCGGCGCCATGCCGTTTGACGAGGCTTACGAACAGTTTGCCGCGCAGGTGCGCGCCGGCGCACCGGGTGCGGATCTGGTGCTGATCGAGACCATGTCCGATCTGCTTGAGGCCAAGGCCGCGCTGCTGGCGGCGAAGGAAAACTGCGCGCTGCCGGTGTTCGTCACGATGAGCTTTGCTGCCGACGGACGCAGCTTTCTCGGGTGCGATCCGAAGACTGCGGCGGTGACGCTCGCCTCGCTGGGGGCGGATGCGGTGGGCATCAACTGCTCGCTCGGCCCGCGCGAGCTGCTGCCGCTGGTGCGGGAGATGGCCGGCTGCGTTCGCGTGCCGCTGCTGGTGCAGCCCAACGCGGGCTTGCCGCGGATTGTCGAGGGGCGCACGGTGTTCGACGTGGGGCCGGAGGAGTTTGCCGGGCTGGTCGGCGCGCTGCTTGACGCGGGCGTCACCATGGCCGGCGGCTGCTGCGGCACCACGCCGGAGCACATCCGCGCGCTGCGCCGTGAAATGGAGCGGCGCACGGCGCGCCAGCCGGCTTACCGGCCCTGCACACGCATCACCAGCGGCCAGCGTACCGTGGAGCTGGACGGCACGAACACCGTCGTCATCGGCGAGCGCATCAATCCCACCGGGCGCAAAAAGCTGCGCCGCCTGTTTGCCGAGGCCGACTGGACGGCCATTGCCGGCGAGGCCATCGAGCAGGAGGAGGCGGGCGCGGACCTGCTGGACGTCAACGCCGGCCTGCCGGATCTGGACGAGGCTGAGGTGCTGCCGCGGCTGATCGGCGAGCTGCAGGCCGTCACGCCCCTGCCGCTGCAGATCGATAGCTCCGACCCTGCCGCCATTGAGGCGGCGGTGCGCGTTTACTGCGGCAAACCGCTCATCAACTCGGTCAACGGAAAGCGCGAGAGCATGGACGCAATTTTGCCGATCGTGAAGCAATACGGCGCGGCGGTCGTCGCCCTGACGCTGGATGAAAACGGCATCCCGCCCACGGCGGAGGAGCGTCTTGCCATTGCCCGGCGCATCGTGGAGCGCGCGGAGGCCATGGGAATCCCGCGGGAGGATGTGCTGGTCGACTGCCTGGTGCTGACCGCCTCGACCAATCAGGCCATGGTGCTGCAGACGCTGCGCGCCGTGTCGCTGGTACGGCGGGAGCTGGGATGCCGTACGGTGCTGGGCGTGAGCAACGTCAGCTTCGGTCTGCCGGCGCGCGAGACGCTGAATGCGACATTTCTCGGCGCGGCCTTCGGCGCGGGGCTGGACATGCCCATTCTGAACCCGCTTTCCAAAAAATATATGGAGGTCGTTTCGGCCTTCCGCGTGCTCAGCAACCAGGACGCCGGAGCGGCAGCCTTCATCGCGGCGCACGCCGTATCGGCGGAAACGCCGGCAGCGCCGCAGCCGGCGGGGGACGAAGCGCCGGACGTGCGCACGCTGATCCTCAGTGGCCGGCGCGACCGTATTGAGGAGGCCGTCCGCCGTGAGCTGCAGGACAAGGAACCGATGGAGATCATCAACGGTCAGATCATTCCCGCGCTGGATACGGTGGGCGCGCGCTTTGAGCGCGGCGAGGTATTCCTGCCGCAGCTGATGGCCTCGGCTGAGACGGCAAAGCAGGGATTTGCCCTGCTGCGTGCGGCCAGCCCCGCCGACCGTGTGCAGACGCGAGGCCGCGTGCTGCTGGCGACGGTGCATGGAGACATTCATGACATCGGCAAGAATATCGTGCGCATGCTGCTGGAGAACTACGGCTTTTCCGTCCTCGACCTGGGGCGGGACGTCCCGGCAGAGACGGTCGTGCAGGCCGTTCTGCGCGAGAAGATCCGGCTGGTCGGCCTGAGCGCGCTGATGACCACCACCGTGCGCAGCATGGCTGAGACCATTGCCGCGCTGCGCGCTGCGGGCGCGGACTGCCGCATCATGGTCGGCGGCGCGGTGCTCACGCAGGAGTACGCCGAGATGGTCGGCGCGGACTTTTACGCGCGCGACGCGGCGGAATCGGCCCGCATTGCTGCACAGGTGTTCGGCGGCTGAGGTCGCCATCTAAATTATGTAAACCAAATCCGGCGCGACCGTCCGGTCGTGCGCATCAGGGAGGCAAACCGGCACAATATGAAACAAACCTACTCCACCCCGCAGATTGCACCCGCAGTACACACCCGGGAAGAGCGCTACAAGCAGTTCCTGCTGGGCTTTGGCTTCTGGGGCTCGATCGCAATTGTGATTTTTCTGGCGCTGAAATATCTCCTGCGGTATCTGATGCCGTTTGTTGTGGCGTTGGCTGTCGTGGCGTTGCTGCAGTCGCCGTCGCGTTGGATTGCACGCCACACGAAAATCAAAAAGAGCGTGGTCGGTATCATTCTGGCCATCCTGGTCTATGCCGTGCTGGCGGGGCTGATGGTGCTGTGCTCGTTCGCCGTGGTGTCTACGGTGGCCGATTGGGCCGGCAGCCTGCCGGCGTACTATACCGAATCGATTGCCCCGGCGCTCTCCGGCCTGGGCGAGGAAGGCTCGAAGCTGTATGCGCGGCTGGATCCGGAGCTGGTGGCCTTTCTGGAGAGCATCATCCCGTCGGTCACTTCGTCGCTGAGCAGTGCGGTCACAAAATTCTCCGTCAAGCTGGTCAGCTGGGCCTCGTCCATTGCCACCAGCCTGCCGAAGCTGCTGCTGTCGGCCGTCATCTGCGTCATCGCCACCGTATTTCTGGCGGCAGACTACGACTCGCTGTCCGTCCGGATGCGGCAGGCGCTGCCGGAGCGTGCCGGGCAGATTGTGCAAATGGTGCAGTCTGCGTTTAAAACCATCATTAAAAGCTACATCAGCTCGTATCTTCTGGTGATGCTCATTACATTTGCAGAGATCTCGGCAGGGCTGCTCATTCTCCGTGTGGAGAACGCGCCGCTCATCGCGGCGGTCATCGCCGTGTTTGATATTCTGCCGATCGTCGGCTCCGGTATGATCCTGGCTCCGTGGGCCATCATCCTGCTGATTCAGGGGAAGATGGGCCGCGGCATCGGGATTGCTGTCTTGTATGTTGTGGTCGTGGTGGCCCGGCAGATCATGGAGCCGAAGCTGGTCGGCAAGCGCGTCGGCCTGCACCCGCTGGCCACGCTCATCTGTCTGTGGGTCGGCGCAAAGACGCTGGGCGTTGCGGGCATGTTCGGCTTCCCGATCACGCTGCTGATTCTCAAGGATCTGCGTGCCGGCGGCGTGATCGGCAGAAGACGTCCGCCGGAGGCAAACGGCAGAACCGGCGGCACGGACGAAACGAAGGGCTCCGGCAGTGAGGATGAGGCGAAGCGGTCCGGCGACAACCGGCCGGACGCGCCCGCCGCGGAAAACTCTGCCGGCTGAATTGCAATTTTCTGCCGGCTGTGGTAAAATCTCGTTTACGGCCGGATACGGCTGCGTTGCGCCCCGCTGCAACGGGGGAGGGCAGCTTTGGCCGGAAAACCGAACGGATGTACGGCGGCTGCGGCCGCTTGAAAGGAAGTTGTTATGTCCAGATATTTCGGAACGGACGGGTTCCGCGGCGAGGCAAACGTGGTGCTCACCGCCGATCACGCCTATGCGATCGGCCGCTTTCTCGGCTGGTATTACGGCAGGGAACACCGGGCGCGCATCGTCATCGGCAAGGACACCCGCCGTTCCAGCTATATGTTTGAATCGGCGCTGTGCGCGGGGCTGGCCGCCTCGGGTGCGGACGCCTGCACGCTGCACGTCACCACCACGCCGAGCGTGGCCTATGTCGCCCGCACGGAGGACTTCGACTGCGGCATCATGATCAGCGCCAGCCACAACCCGTTTTACGACAACGGCATCAAGCTGCTCAACGGAAACGGGGAGAAGATGGAGGAGACGGTCATTGCGCTGGTGGAGGATTACCTCGACGGCCACGGAGACGAGATCGCCTACGCCACCGGCACCGACATCGGCCGCATCATCGACTATGCGGCCGGGCGCAACCGGTATATGGGGTATCTGATGTCGCTGGCGGTACACTCCTTCCAGGGCGTGCGCATCGGACTCGACTGCGCCAACGGCAGCACCTGGCAGATCGCCAAGAGCGTGTTCGACGCGCTGGGTGCGGACACCTACGTTATCCACAACGAGCCGGACGGCGTGAACATCAACACCAATTGCGGCTCCACCCATATGGAGAATCTGCGCCGCCTCGTGCGCGAAAACGGGCTGGATGTGGGCTTCGCCTTTGACGGCGACGCCGACCGCTGCCTGGCCGTGGATGAGCGCGGCAATCTCGTCAACGGCGACCAGATCATGTACCTGTGCGCCCGCAGCATGAAGGAGCAGGGCCTGCTGGGCGACACGCACCTGGTCACCACCGTGATGAGCAACATCGGCCTGTACAAGGCGCTGGATGCGCTCGGCATCGGCTATGAAAAAACCCGTGTGGGCGACCGGTTCGTGTGGGAATGCATGCGCGCCGGCGGCCATCTCATCGGCGGCGAGCAGTCCGGGCACATCATCTTTGCCAAGCACGCCACCACCGGCGACGGCATGATCACCGCCCTGAAGATCATGGAGGCCATGCTCGGCAGGAAGCAGCCGCTCTCGCAGCTGGTCGCGCCGGTGACGATCTATCCGCAGGTGCTGAAAAACGTGGTTGTGACCGATAAGGACACGGCCATGCAGAATGCGGCCGTGCAGGCGGCGGTGCAGCGCTGTGAGGCGCGTCTGGGAGACTCGGGGCGCATGCTGCTGCGCAAGAGCGGCACCGAGCCGCTGCTGCGCGTGATGGCCGAGGCTGAGACGGACGAGGCCTGTCATCAGGCTGTGGACGAGGTCATCGACGCCATGCGCGCCGAGGGTCTGCTTGTGCGGGTGAAGTGAGGATATTATGAAGGAAACAACGCAGCTGCTTGATCTGACCAAAACCATCGCCGCCGGTCTGTTTGCCGGGCGGCGTTATCCCTGGGAGGTCCTGGAGGACCTTTCCGCCTATATTCTGAAGCTCGGCGCGTCGCTGCCGGAGGCGGAGTTTGACCATCCGAAGCCGGACGTGTGGATCGCAAAGGACGCCGAGGTCTACCCCACCGCGTGGATCAACGGCCCCTGCATCATCGACCACGGCGCGCAGGTGCGACACTGCGCCTTCCTCCGCGGCAGCGCCATCGTGGGGAAACATGCTGTGGTGGGCAACTCTACCGAGCTGAAGAACGTGGTGCTCTTTGACGGCGTGCAGGTGCCCCACTATAATTATGTCGGCGATTCCGTGCTGGGCCACCGCGCGCACATGGGCGCCGGCTCCATCACCTCCAACGTCAAAAGCGACCGTACGCTTGTCCAGGTGCGCGACGGGGATGTGCGTATTCCGACCGGGCGCAAAAAATTCGGCGCCATCGTCGCAGACTTTGCCGAGGTCGGCTGCAACGCCGTGCTCAACCCCGGCACGATCGTGGAGCGCGGCAGTATCGTCTATCCCGTCGTCTGCGTGCGCGGCGTTGTGCCGGAGCGCTGCATCTGCAAAACCGGCGGCGTGATCGTTCCGCGCCGGGAGGACTGACGGAGCGGGCAAACAGGAAAATGAAAGGCTCCCGGCCTGCGGCCGGGAGCGGGAAGCATTTGTCGGATCAGTTCGAGTCGTCGCCGGTGCGGTCAGGCGGGAAGAACGCCTCCACCGGGAAGCGGATACGCGAGAACATGGTGCACGGATCGTCCTCGGAGGAGCCGACGCATTCCTTATCCGGCAGGCAATAATCGTAGGCCGGGATGAGGATCTGGCTGTCGCGCTCCAGACGGATGATGGAAAACTGGCCGATGGTGACGTACAGCCTCCGTCCGGTCTCTCCGAACACCAGCTTCTCGCCCATGGCCTCGAGAATGGGCTCGGGAATAGAGGGCGCGTCGCAGTCGCCGCCAATGCCGGAGGCGTCCGTCAGCTTCATGTTCAGCACGATGGGGTCGACGACCTCAACCACCGCCGTGGGCGTGCCTCTGCCGCTGCAGCGGAACGGCTCGCAGCACGTCCCGGACTGGAAGATCTTGACATTGCCCTCGCTGCCGTACAGGATCACGCGCTTGTCGAACACGGCAAGCCCGGTCACCGGCAGCGCGCCGGGGAACGCCTCGCCGCATACCTTGTAGAAATAGGTGACGTCCACGGTGTAATAGCCGCGGTTGAAGCTGATCTCCTCCACATTCACCGCCGCATACAGCAGCTCTGCCGAGCGGGGGCGGATGTTGAAGGCGCTGTCTATGTACGCCTGAGAGGATACGCAGGGATAAACCCGCAGATCCTCAATGCAGTCCTTATCCCGGCAGCTATCAAAGATTTTTTTGGTGTGGATGCATACGGCCTCGCTGATGCAGGCCGAGCTGTCCACCGGACCGGGTAATACCCTGTCTGCCATTATGATACCTCCTGACTGGATATTTGAACGCCGTTCAGTATCAGTGTATGCGCCGGTGTGCGCATTGTGAAGAACATTGCGAAAGGAAGGGGCTGCCATGAACGGTCTCGGCTTTATTCGGGAAAAACTGGATATCAAGATCCTGATCCTGTTTATTCTGCAGCGGCTTCCGGAGCCGGTGGACCTCGACACGCTGGCAGGACTGACGCGGCAGGAGGATACGGTGGGATGGTTTGATTTCACCGAGTGTCTGGCCGAGCTGGAGGAGTCCGGTCATATCGTGCAGGAGCGCGGCGGCTGGCGTATCACGCCCAAGGGCGAGCGCAACAGCCGCATGGTGGAAAGCAGCCTGCCCTGGTGCGTGCGTTCCCGGACGGAGAAGCTGGTTTCGCCCGTGGCGGCGCGGCTGCGGCGCGATGCAATGATCGTCACCGACCATAAGCTGCTCGACGACGGCACGGCCATTGCCGAGCTGTCGCTCTCAGACGGCAAGGGGCCGATGCTGCGCCTGTCGGTGCTGTGCGCGGGCGAGACGCAGGCGGCCGAGATCGAAGCGCGCTTTCGCGTCAATGCCGAGCAGACCTATGCGCGCGTCATGCAGCTGCTCACTGCGGACGGCGCGTCCTGAACGCAGGGTGCGCACGCGGCGGAAAATGACAGAAAAATGGGATTGCAATTATACGCATAACGTGCTATACTCTACAGCACGTATGATGCGGGTGTAGTTCAATGGCAGAACATCAGCTTCCCAAGCTGAATACGAGGGTTCGATTCCCTTCACCCGCTCCACAGTCATTTGGATAGATGGACGCTCTGCGTCCTTTTTTTGTGTCAGGAGAGAAAAAACATGTCTAAATCTGTCGCGGCGCCCATGGAGAATAAAATGGGCGTCATGCCGGTTGGCAAGCTGCTGCTGAACATGGGTGTGCCCATCATGCTTTCCATGCTGGTGCAGGCGCTGTACAATGTGGTCGACAGTATCTTCGTCTCCCGTATTTCCGAGGCTGCGCTTACCGCCGTGTCCATGGCCTTCCCCATGCAGAATCTCATCATTTCCTTCGCAACCGGCATCGGCGTCGGCATGAACGCGCTGCTGTCGCGCGCACTGGGACAGCGCGATCAGAAAACCGCCAACAAGATGGCCGTTCACGGCCTGTTTCTGGTGGCGTGCTGCGCGGTGTGCTTCCTCATTGCGGGCGTTTTCTTCAGCCGTGCGTATATGAACGCGCAGACCACGGATCCCGAGATCTTCCGCCACGGCGTCAGCTACCTTACCATATGCTGCATCGGATCGTTTGCCATATTCGGAGAGATCATCTTCGAGCGCATGCTGCAGGCGACCGGGCGCACCTTGCTGTCCATGGTTTCACAGATGACCGGCGCGGTCATCAACCTCATCTTTGATCCCATTATGATCTTCGGCCTGCTCGGCTGCCCGCGCATGGGCGTGACAGGCGCCGCGCTTGCCACGGTGCTGGGCCAGATTGTGGCATGCATCCTTGCATTTGTTCTCAACCAGCGTAAAAACCCCGAGGCGCGCCTGTCGCTGCGCGGCTTCCGCCCGGAGGGACGCACCACCTGGCGCATTCTTGCCATCGGCGTGCCGTCGATCGTGATGGCTTCCGTCACGTCAGTGACGACCTTCCTGCTCAATATCATTCTGGGCCAGTTCACCTATACGGCGGTTGCCGTCTATGGCGTGTACTTCAAGCTGCAGAGCTTTGTGATCATGCCGCTGTTCGGCCTGACCAATGCGCTGATACCCATCGTGGCCTTCAACTACGGCCGGCGGGACAAGCGCCGCGTACACGGCGCCATCCGCTATGCGCTGCTGTACGGCGGTATTCTGATGTTCATCGGTCTTCTGATGTTCCAGCTGTTTCCCGCACAGCTGCTGCTTTGGTTTGACGCGTCCGAGTCCATGCTGGGCATCGGCTGCCGCGCGCTGCGCATCATCAGCACCTCCTATGTCTTTGCCAGCTGCTGCATCGTGATGAGCGCCACCTGTCAGGCGCTGGGCTACGGTGTTTACAGCCTGCTGCTCTCGCTGATCCGCCAGATCGGGTTTCTCATTCCGTCGGCGTGGCTGCTGGCCCGCACGGGCGTGCTGGACAATGTGTGGCTGTGCTATCCCATCGCGGAGATTTCTGCGATCATTGTGTCGGTGATCGCGCTGCACCATGCGCTGCGCAAGACCGGCATGAGCAAAAACAGCCCGGAGCCGGAAGAGACGCCGGCAGCGCCGGCTTGAATCGGTTGGAAAAAGAAGCTCCGCCCGGAGCTTCTTTTTGTGCAGGCAGGAAAAATCTTTGATTTGCCGGAACCTTTTTCTATGCAGTCCGTCTTTCTGAACAGAGGGAAACCCGTGCGTCCGCCTGCGGGCGGGCAGCTTTGGATGAAATGAGGATGCATGATGAAAAAAACGTTTACATGGATGCTTTGCCTGTCTCTGGCGTTCGGCATGCTCTCCGGCTGCGGCAGTCCGGGCAACGGGCCGGACACACCTGCGCCGGTGAAGACGGCGGCCGCTGCGCAGCAGGCCGTTTATCTCAGCAGCTATGACCAGGCCTATGCCGCCATTCAGACCGCGGCGAAAAACCAAAACGGCAGAGCCTATGGCCTGATGCGCAGCGGCGCTGCAATGAACGATGCAGCGGAGGCGCCGATGGAGCCGGAGGCTGCGCCCGAAGCGACGATGATGGCTCCGCAGGGCGAAGACGCCGGCGGCATGGATTATTCCGGTACCAATGTGCAGGTCGACGGCATCGACGAGCAGGACATCGTCAAAACCGACGGACAGTATATCTATCTGCTGCGCAGCGGCGAGCTGGTGATCCTGCGCGCTGCCGGAGCGGACACCGAGGTGCTTTCCCAGACACAGATCGGCATCGACTGGCAGAACGAGGCAGGAAATGAACAGGAATACAGCGAGCAGTATAAGTGGCCCTCCGGCATGTATGTTGCAAACGGTCGGGTGATCGTTCTGTCATCCTGCTATTCCTATCACAGCTACCGGGAAAACGACGTCTGGAATTATGACAGCCAGGATTACACCTGCGTGGACCTTTACGACGTGTCCGATCCGGAACAGCCTGTTCTGGCCGAAAGCCTGGGACAGGACGGCAGCCTGCAGGATTCCCGTCTCAACGGAGACAGGCTTTATCTTGTCACCGGCTGGTATGCCGACGATCCGCAGGCGGAGCGCCCCGAGACCTACGTGCCTGCCGTCTACCGCGGCGGCGAGCGCAGCCTGATCGCGCCGGGCGACATCTGCATCTGCCCGCGCAACGAGAGTGCGCGCTATACCAACGTTTCCGTCATCAACGTGAACGCCGGCGAGATCGAGAAGACACAGTCCCTGCTGGGCGGCGGCGATACGGTTTATATGAATGACGCCAGCCTGTATCTTGCCAACAGCGTCACCCGTACCGAAGAAAGCGATCCCTATACCAAAAGCGTCTACACCGTCGTGGATTATGAAAACACGGCCTGCACGGAGCTGACCCGCTTTGACATTGCCGACGGCGCGCTGACCTACGTCGCCTCCGGCGAGGTGGACGGCTTCCTGCACGACCAGTATTCCATGGATGAACAGGACGGCAATCTGCGCATCGTCACCACGGCAAGCTCCTATCATTACAGCGTCTATACCGATGAGGAAATGGACTTCACCAACTATGTCTCCGGTGACAGCGCCGGCAGCAACGCGCTGTACATCCTGGATCCTTCGCTGGACGTCATCGGCAGCATCACCGACCTGGCGCCCGATGAGCAGGTCTATTCCGTCCGCTTCAACGGTGATTACGGCTATTTCTGCACGTTTGAGACCGTCGACCCGCTCTTCGCGGTCGATCTGAGCGAGCCCACCGCGCCGAAGGTGCTCAGCGCGCTGAAGATCCCCGGCTTCTCGGATTATCTGCACGTCTGGAGCGACGGCCGCCTCTTTGGGCTGGGCCAGAACACCCGGACCGAGGGCCAGGGCGACGACCAGTGGATCACCACCGACGGGATGAAGCTGTCCATGTTCGACACCTCCGATCCGACGGACGTCACCGAGTGTGCCAATCTTGCGCTGGACGCCGATTACAGCGAGGCGCTGTACAACCCCCGCGCCATCCTGGTTTCTCATGACCGCAACCTCATCGCCTTCCCGGCGGACGACGGGTATCTCATCTACGGCTATGACGAGCAGGACGGCTTTGCCCTCAAGGCCGAGGTGCAGCTGGACGACGGCTTCGCCTGGAACAGCCGCGGCCTGTATATCGGCGACCTGTTTTATGTGGTCAGCGAGGAGCGCGTTTCGGTCATCGACCTGAACAGCCTCGCGCTTACGGCCACCATTCCCATTGCCCGCGGCTGAACGCGGGCCTGAAAGGCGGAAGCACGCATATGACACAGCGGCTCTATTATGAAGACAGCCACATCCGCACGTTCGAGGCGACCGTCCTCTCCTGCACGCAAGCAGAGAGCGGCTGGCGCGTCGTGCTCGACCGAACGGCCTTTTTCCCCGAGGGCGGCGGCCAGCTGGCCGATCGCGGCACGCTCGGCGCGGCAAACGTGCTCGACGTGCATCTTGCGGGAGACGGGATCGTGCACGTTACCGACGCGCCGCTTGCGCCGGGCAGCACCGTGTGCGGCACGCTCGACTGGGATACGCGCTTTCGCCGGATGCAGGCGCATTCGGCCGAGCACATCGTCTCCGGTCTGGCGCACCGGCTGCACGGCTGCGAAAACGTCGGCTTTGCCTGCGGAGACGGCGAGGCGACGCTGGACTTTGACCGTGAGCTGACCGCCGATGAGGTCGCCGTGCTGGAGCGGGCGGCGAACGGCGCGGTGTTTGCAAACGTGCCGGTTCACACGTTCTTTCCGGAGCCGGGGGCGCTCCCGTCCTATGATTACCGCAGCAAGCTCGAGCTGACGGAGAACGTCCGGCTGGTGCAGATCGGCGATTACGATCTGTGCGCCTGCTGCGCGCCGCACGTCGCCGCCACCGGAGAGATCGGCGCGATCCGGCTCGACGGGCTGATGCGTCACCGCGGCGGCGTGCGTCTGCACCTGGCCGCCGGCTGGCGCGCCTATGAGGACGCGCGGCAGGACTTTGAAAACGCGCGGCGTATTTCAGGCCGCCTGTCCGCTCCCCGCGAGGCCACGGCCGACGCCGTCGAGCGCTTCATGGCCGAGCTGCAGGAGGTCAAAACGGCGCTGACGGCCAAAAAGCGGGAGCTGACCGCCTGCCGTGCGGCGGCCCTCACTGCCACCGACGGCAGCCTCTGCCTGTTTGACAGCGAGACAGACGCCGCCGCGGCGCGGGAGCTGGTCAACGCCGGCGTGCCGCTCTGCGGCGGAGCCTGCGGCGTGTTCATGGGTACGGATGCGGCGGGCTACCGCTATATCATCGGCAGCCGCACGCTCGATCTGCGGAAGGAGGCTGCGCGCATCAATGCGGCGCTCTCCGGCCGCGGCGGCGGAAAAAGCGCCATGATCGAGGGCAGCTGCCGCGCCTCGCGCGCAGAGATCGAGGCGTTTTTCGCACAGCTGCATTAAACAGAAACCGCAGCGCCCCGCCGAATGAAAGGCGGGGCGCTGTTGCTATTTACACAAATTGGGAAACGTGGTATAATACCCTATTATCAGTGCAGAGATTTTCAATGGAAGCAAGAGGTCGTTTCATGCTGGATAAGCTGCGGCGCATTGAAAAACAATATACCGGTCTGGAGGCGCGCATGGAGCAGCCGGAAACCTGGGCCGATCCGGACACATACTCCGAGTTGACCAGGGAGCAGCGGCGGCTGCAGCCCATCGTCGAGGCATTCCGCCGCTACGAGCACCTGGAAGACACCGCGCGGGAGGCCGAATCGCTGCTGGCCGGCGGCGTGGACGACGCGGAGTTTCGCACCATGCTGCGCGAGGAGCTGCAGCAGGCGAAGGACGGCATGGAGCAGCTGTACCGGCAGATGCAGGTGCTGCTGCTGCCGCGCGATCCCAACGATGAGCGCAATGTCATCGTCGAGATCCGCGGAGGCGTCGGCGGGGAGGAAAGCGCCCTGTTTGCCCACACGCTTTACCGGATGTATGCCATGTATGCCGACGCGCACAAGTGGCGCACGGAAATCGCCAACCTCAGCGAAACGGAGCTGGGCGGAATCCGGGAGGTCAGCTTTCTCATCGAGGGCGAGGGCGCATGGTCGCGCCTGAAATTCGAATCCGGCGTGCACCGGGTGCAGCGTGTGCCGGAAACCGAGGCCGGCGGACGCATCCACACCAGCACCGTCACCGTGGCCGTGCTGCCGGAGGCCGACGAGGTGGACGTGCGCATCGACCCGGGCGAGCTGCAGATCGACACGTTCCGTTCCTCCGGCGCGGGCGGACAGCACGTCAACAAAACAGAGAGCGCCATCCGCATCACCCATCTGCCTACGGGCATGGTGGTGGAATGCCAGGACGAGCGCAGCCAGTATAAAAACAAGGACCGTGCCATGAAGATCCTGGCCAGCCGCCTGTATGAGCAGCAGCGGCAGAAGCAGGAGGCGGCCATCGCCGCCGAGCGCCGCAGCCAGGTCGGCACCGGGATGCGCAACGAGCGCATCCGCACATATAACTTCCCGCAGGGCCGTGTGACCGATCACCGCATCGGGCTGACCCTGTACCGGCTCGACCAGATTTTAAACGGCGATCTGGACGAGCTGATCGACGCTTTGGTGACCGCCGATCAGGCGGAAAAATTAAGGGAGCAGGCTGAACATGGAAACTGAAATCATTGGTAAGGAAACGCTTCTGAACGCCGCCCGCTTTCTGGTCGAGGGCGGCCATGTGGCCGTGCCGACCGAAACGGTGTACGGTCTGGCGTGCAACGGCCTGAACCGGCGCGCCGTGCAGAATCTGTATGAGATCAAGGGCCGCCCGGCAGTGCGTCCGATCTCGCTGATGGTGTCCGGGCCGCAGGCGATGGATCAGTATTGCCGCAGCGTGCCGCAGGCGGCGCGCCTGCTGGCGGAGCGCTTCTGGCCCGGCCCGCTCACCATCGTGCTGGAGGCCAACACGGAGCTGGTGCCGGACGTGGTGCGCGCCGGCGGCGAGACGGTCGGCCTGCGCTGCCCGGATCATCCGCTCACGCGCAAGCTGCTGTCTCTGTGCGACGTGCCGCTGGCCGTGCCCTCCGCCAACCCGACCGGCAGCCCCTCGCCCAAAACGGCTGAGGAGGTGCGCCGCTATTTCGACGGAAAGATCGAGGCCATCATCGACGGCGGCCCCTGCGGCATCGGCAGGGAATCAACGGTGATCGACCTGTCCCGTACGCCGTACCGCATCCTGCGCCGCGGCGCGCTCGATGAGGACGTCATCGCCGACGCGCTGATGCGTGGGATGACCATTATCGGCATCACCGGCGGCACCGGCGCGGGCAAGACCACGGCGCTGGGCGTGCTGCGCGAGATGGGCGCGTTTGCCATCGACTGCGACGACGTGTATCATGCTTTGCTGCGGAACAATTCCCAGCTGGTCAGCGAGCTGGGCGCGCGTTTCCCCGGTACGGTGACAGACGGCGAGCTGCAGCGCAAGGCGCTGGGCGAGATCGTGTTCTCCGACGCGGTGTCGCTGCGCGACCTCAACGCCATCGCACACCGCTACGTGCGCGCCGAGGTCATCCGTCTGCTGCGGGAGCACGCCATGGCCGGCGGCACGCTGGCGGCCATCGACGCGGTGGAGCTGTTTGAAGGCGACCTGGCCGCGCTGTGCACCGTCACCGTCGGCGTGACGGCGCAGGAGGACATCCGCATCCGGCGCATCATGCGCCGCGAGGGCGTCAGCGAGCCGTATGCCCGCAGCCGCGCCCGCGCACAGAAGCCGGATGAATACTATGTAAGCAAGTGCGATATGACGCTGCGCAACAACGGCTCTGAGGCCGAGTTTGCCGGCAAATGCAGAGATATTTTTGGAGGTATGAAAAAATGAGCACCGAAAAAAAGACCGAGGACATGCGGAAGAAGTTTTTCTACGAGCGCAAAAACGGTTATGATCTCATCAAAACGCCGGAACGCAAGAAGATGGAAGCCTACTGCGAGGGCTACAAGCGCTTTTTGAACACGGCGCGCACCGAGCGCGAAGCCGTGCGCGAGGCGATCCGTCAGGCCGAAGCGCTGGGCTTCGTCCCTTACGAGCGCGGTATGGAGCTCGAGCCCGGCATGAAGGTATATAAAAGCAACCGCGGCAAGGCCCTGATGCTGGCCGTCATCGGCAAAAAGACGCTGGATGAGGGCTGCGTCATCGCCGCGGCGCATGTCGACGCCCCGCGCATCGATCTCAAGCAGGTGCCCCTGTTTGAAAGCGACGAGCTGGCTTTCTTCAAGACGCATTATTACGGCGGCATCAAGAAGTATCAGTGGGTGACGATTCCGCTGGAGCTGCACGGCGTGGTTGCGCTGAAAAACGGTGAGACGGTCGACGTTGTCATCGGCCACGATCCGGACGACCCGCAGTTTGTCATCACAGACCTGCTGCCGCACCTCGGCCGCGACCAGATGAAGAAGACTGCAAGCGAGGTCATCTCCGGCGAGGCGATGAACATCCTCATCGGCAGCGCCCCGTATGACGACGAGGGCAAGGATCGCGTGAAGCTGGCCGTTCTCTCGCTGCTGTACGATTCCTACGGTATCACCGAGGAGGATTTCCTTTCCGCCGAGCTGACGGCTGTGCCGTCCATGCCGGTGCGCGACGTGGGTCTCGACCGCAGCATGATCGGCGGCTACGGCCACGACGACCGGGTGTGCGCCTATGCCGAGCTGCGCGCCCTGTTCGATCTGGATACGCCCGACCGCACGGCGGTGTGTATCCTTGCCGACAAGGAGGAGACCGGCTCCGACGGCGTCTCCGGCATGCAGAGCAGCGCGTTTGAGTGCTTCATGGAGGACCTGTGCGCCAGCCAGGGCGTGACGCTGCGTCACTGCTTTGAGAAGAGCTTCTGCCTGTCCGCGGACGTCACGAACGCGCTCGATCCCAACTACCCCGAGGTCAGCGAAAAGCTCAACGAGGCGCGCTGCAACTACGGCGTGTCCATCAGCAAATTCACCGGCGCGCGCGGCAAGTCCGGCACGAGCGACGCCTCGGCCGAGGTGGTGGCGCACCTGCGCCGCGTGTTCGACGAGGCCGGCGTGGTCTGGCAGCTGACCGAGCTGGGCAAGGTCGACCAGGGCGGCGGCGGTACCGTGGCGCTGTTCATGGCCAACCGCAACATCGACACCATTGACGCCGGCGTGCCCGTGCTGTCGATGCATGCGCCGTTTGAGGTTGTGGCAAAGCTTGACTGCTGGATGACCTACAAGGCGGTGCTGGCGCTGTATCAGCACTGAGCCGCTTTTCGGGATAAAACGTCCCCGCTCCGGAAACACTGGAGCGGGGGTGTTTCTTTATGGAAGAAAACGAACGCAGGGAAATCCATGAGCTGGGCAGCAGTCTGGCGCGCTCCGAGGACGGCGTGATCCACTGCCTGACCATCGTCGGCCAGGTGGAGGGGCATCAGCTGCTGCCATCCGACAGCAAGAGCACGAAGTATGAGCATGTCATGCCGCTTCTGGCCTGTGTGGAGGAGTCGGATGAGATCGACGGGCTGCTGGTGCTGCTCAACACGGCGGGGGGCGACGTGGAGGCAGGCCTTGCCATCGCCGAGCTGATTGCCGGGATGAAAAAGCCCACGGCCTCGCTGGTGCTGGGCGGGGGGCACTCCATCGGCGTGCCGCTGGCAGTGTCGGCCTCGCGCAGCTTCATCGCGCCCTCCGCCGCCATGACGATCCACCCGGTGCGGCTCAACGGCGTGGTGATCGGCGTGCCGCAGACCTATAATTACTTTGCGCGCATTCAGGACCGCATCGTGCATTTTGTGACGGAAAACGCCCGCATCAGCGAGGCGGACTTCCGCAGCCTGATGATGCGCACTGGCGAGATGGCGAACGACGTCGGCAGCGTCATCGACGGGCGCGAGGCCGTCGCCTGCGGGCTGATTGACGAGCTGGGAAGCCTGTCGGATGCGCTGGATTATCTGCACGGACAGATCCGCGCGCGGCGGGCGGCGCAGACCCCGCCGGCGTGAGCGGTTTTTCTGCACGTGCGCGCAAATCTGTTTGCGCTTTCGGGCGAGGCATGGTACAATACCATATTGTATGTCTGTTTGCGGCACGTGCCGCGTCCGGCACCCTTCCGGCGCGGCGCGGCGCGGCCGCATATCCTGCAATTGCAAGAGGTAACTGCCAATGAGAATGAGAAAGAAACCCAATCTGGTTCCGCGCATGGAGCGCTGCGCGGCCCTGCTGGAGACGCAGCCGCAGCAGCTGCGCGGCAGATGGCTGCAGGAGCGCCCGGCTTTCGGCGAGCTGCGTCTGGAACTGGGCTGCGGCAAGGGGCGCTTTACCGCCGATCTGGCGGAGCAGAACCCGCAGACGCTGCTTGTGGCCGTGGAAAAGGTGCAGGACGCGATGGTTGTGGCCATGGAGCGCGTGCACGAGCGCGGGCTGGAAAACGTTCGCTTTCTGGATATGGACGCGGTGCATGTCACGGAGGTGTTCGCCCCGGGCGAGGTCTCACGCATCTACATAAATTTTCCCGATCCCTGGTTGAAAACCAAGCAGTATAAGCGCCGGCTGACGGCCCCGTCGTTTCTGCGGCTGTATGCCGCCGTGCTGCCGCTGGGCGGCGCGGTGGAGTTCAAGACGGACAACGCGGCGCTGTTCGAGTGGTCGCTTGAGCAGTTCACGGCCGAGGGCTGGACGCTGGAGTGCGTCACGCGGGATCGGCACGCCAACGGCCCGGTCGGTGTGATGACCGACTATGAGGCAAAGTTCCATGAGCAGGGCGTGAAGATCTGTCACTGTCTGGCGGTCCGCCCGGAGCATCCGACAGCGCCTTCCCCGGCAGAGCGGGAGAGCCCCGCTCCCGCGGAAGCGCAGGAGGCGTGAAATGCGCTTCGTATCATGGAACGTCAACGGTCTGCGCGCCTGTGTGAAAAAGGGCTTTGAGGAGACGTTTTACGCGCAGAACGCCGACGTGGTCTGCCTGCAGGAGACCAAGCTGCAGCCCGGACAGCTCACGCTGGAGCTGCCCGGCTGGCAGCAGTATTGGAACTGCGCCGAGCGGAAGGGCTATTCCGGCACGGCGGTGTTCACGCGCGTCGAGCCGCTGTCGGTGCAGTACGGCATCGGTCTGCCGGAGCACGATACCGAGGGGCGCGTCATCACGCTGGAGCTGCCGCAGCTGTATTTTGTATGCGTGTACACCCCCAATTCGCAGGACGGCCTGCGCAGGCTGGACTACCGCATGCAGTGGGAGGACGATTTCCGGGACTATCTGCTGCAGCTGGATGCGAAAAAGCCCGTGGTTGTCGGCGGAGACTTCAACGTGGCCCATCAGGAGATCGACCTGAAAAATCCCGGGACCAACCGCACCAATCCCGGCTTCACCGACGCCGAGCGCGGCAGGCTGACGCAGCTGCTCGCCGCCGGGTTCACCGACAGCTTCCGCCATCTCTACCCCGACCGCACCGGGGCGTATACCTGGTGGAGCTACCGGGCCAACGCCCGGGCCAATAACACGGGCTGGCGCATCGACTATTTCCTCACGTCCGACCGGCTGGCGCCCTGTATCACGGGCGCGTCGATCTGGCCGGAGGTGATGGGCTCGGATCACTGCCCCGTGATGCTGGAGCTTTCAGAGGAGCTATGCTGATTCAAAATATCCATATTCCCGGGCCGCTGGCGCTTGCGCCGATGGCCGGGGTGACCGACCTGGCCTTCCGCCGGGTCTGCCGCGCGCACGGCGCGGCCCTTACCTATTCGGAAATGGTCAGCGCCAAGGCGCTGATGTATCAGGACGGAAAAACCCGCAGCCTGCTGCGTCTGGGGGAGGGGGAGCACCCCGCCGCCGTGCAGATCTTCGGCTCGGAGCCGGAATGCATGGCGCAGGCCGCGCAGAAGGCGCTGACGTTGTCCGGGTGCGATTTGATCGACATCAATATGGGCTGCCCGGTCGGGAAGGTGGTGCGCAGCGGAGACGGCAGCGCGCTCATGCGCGATATGGAGCTGGCCCGGCGGATCATCGAGGCGGTCGTTGCGGCCGTTCCGGTGCCGGTGACGGTGAAGTTTCGCAAGGGCTGGGACGGCGGCAGCGTCAACGCCGTGCCGTTTGCGCAGATGTGCCAGCAGGCAGGCGCCTCGGCCATTGCCGTACACGGGCGCACGCGCGTGCAGATGTACGCCGGCGTGGCCGATTGGGACATCATCCGCGACGTCAAGCGCGCGGTGGAGATCCCGGTGATTGCAAACGGCGATATTTTCGAGCCGGAGGATGCCGCGCGCATCCTGCGCTACACCGGCGCGGACATGGCCATGGTCGGGCGCGGCGCGTTCGGCAACCCCTGGCTGTTTGAGCGGGGGAATGCAGCCATTGCCGGCGGGCCGGTCCCGCCGCTGCCGCCGCTGGCCCGGCGGATGGAGACGGCGCTGGAACAGTTTGAACTGGCGTTGGAATACAAGGGCGAGAAGATCGCCTGCATGGAGGCGCGCAAGCATCTGGCGTGGTATCTGCGCGGCGTGCCGCATGCCGGGTTTTACAAGCAGCAGATCGTATCGGTGGAAACGGCGCAGGACGTCCGGCGCATCGTGCGGGACATTCAGCGGGAATTGAGGTGACGCTTTGACCAGAGAGCAGGAACGTGAAATCATTGCGCGCGTGCTGGGCGGCGAGCGCGATGCGTTTGCCGAGCTTGTCGACGCCTACAAAACCATGGTCTATCAGCTGGCCCTGCGTATCTGCGGCAGCGCGGAGGACGCGCAGGACGCCGCGCAGGAGGCGTTTCTGCGCGCGTACAGCAATCTGTCGGGCTTCCGGGGAGACAGCCGGTTTTCCGTCTGGCTCTACCGGCTGACAAACAACGTGTGTATCGACTTCTGCAGGGCGCGCCGCCTGCGGCCGAACGTGTCGCTCACCTGTCAGGAGGACGCCGACGACGAGCCGGAGGAACTGCCCATTGCCGATTACCGCTGGTCGCCCGAGGAAGAGCTGGAGCGGCGCGAGCTGCGTGCGGCGATCCGGCGCGGGCTGGATACACTGCCGCCGGACATGCGGCGCATTCTGGTGATGCGGGAGATCGACGGGCTGAGCTATGAGGAGATCGGAACGCTTCTGTCGCTCGGGTCCGGGACGGTGAAGTCCCGCCTGTTCCGGGCGCGAAAAAAACTGTGTGCGTTTCTTGTTCAGGATGGGAACATTCCCGCCGCATTTGCGTCTGAAAAACAGGGAGGTGAGATGCGTGACGGAGTGTGAACGATATCAGGAGATGATCGGCGCTCTGCTGGACGGCGAGCTGTCGCAGCAGGAGCAGGCGGCGCTGCGTGCGCATGTCGCCGTCTGCCCGGCGTGCCGGGCGATGCTCGAAGCGTTTGAGGCCATATCCGGTGCGATGCAGGAAGAAATCGTGCAGCCGCCGGAGGATTTTACACAGAAGGTGATGGAGCGTGTCGTTGCCGCAGAGCGCAGGGCAAAGCAGCCGCGTCCGCGCTGGCAGCGCGCGCTGGCATTGGCGGCATGCCTGGCGCTGGTCGTGATCGGCGTGACGCCGTGGCTGCCGCGCGCCAGCTCCGTGAAGGCGCCGGACGCGCCGCAAACGGCGATCTTTGCCGCGCCGGAGACGGCGGACTCCACGCCGGCCGCGGCGCCGGAGCCTGCCGAGCCGGAGGCGCCTGCAGACGGCGTGCGTGTGCAGCAGCATGCGCTTGACAGCAGTGTGCAGCAGCATGTGCTCGACGGCAGTACGCAGCAGACCCAGGTTGAGAATGACGGCGTTTTTGCCGCCAGTCGGTCTGTTGAGAACGATGCAGCGCTTGTTTACGGCGCGGACGGCACACAGGTCTGTACACTTTCGGATGTGGCGGCGGTCGAGGCGTTGCACGCACTGCTTGAGCCGGCGGCGACAAACGGCGTGACCTCCGCGGCAGAGAGCGGCGGCGCTGCAGAGAGGACCGCGCCGGACTATACGGTCGTGCTCGACGGAGAAACGGTATCCATCTGGGCGCAGGGCGATACGCTGCAGTACACCGTCGGAGACGGCGCGCTGCTGACAGCCGCCGGAACGGCTGAGCAGCTGCAGGCTCTGCTGGAGCAGAACGGCGTAGAATAACAAACCACGCAGGAAAGGCAGCGTCTCCCATACGGGAGGCGCTGCCCTTTCTGCGCTGCGGTGTGTTACGCTTTTTTGTTCCCGGCGCGGATGGCGTCTGCCATGCGCTGCAGGCCGGTTTGCAGCGTGGCGCGGGGGATGGCAAGATTCAGCCGGACAAAGCCCTCGGCATTGCCGACGAACAGGCCGTCTCCGCCCTCAAGCAGGACGCCGGCGTTGTTTGCGAAAAACAGCGGCAGGTCGGTCCCGTACGGCAGCACGCGGCGCAGGTCGACCCAGGCAAAATAGGTGGCCTCGGGCATGGTGAAGCCGGCTTCGGGAATGTGCGCCTGCAGAAAGCGGCCAACCAGCGCGAGGTTCTGGTCAATGTAGTCCTTCAACGCCTCCAGCCATGCGCCTCCGTGCTCGTAGGCGGCCTTATGTGCGGCGACGGACAGCGGGTTGAGCGAGCCGTTGGTTTTGTCGCGGGAGCGGAAGCGCTCACGTTCCTCCGGGTCGCGGATGAAGATTTCAGACAGCAGCATGCCGGCCAGATTGAAGGTCTTGCTCGCGGACATGCAGGTGATCAGGCGCGGATAATCCGGCAGCGCCCTGGCCATCGGCATGTGGTGCAGGCCGCAGCGGAGCAGGTCACAGTGGATCTCATCCGAGACGATCCACAGGTTGTTCCGCACGGCGATCTCGCCGATGTGCTGCA
This sequence comes from Clostridiales bacterium, assembly GCA_022768185.1. Classification (GTDB taxonomy): domain Bacteria; phylum Bacillota; class Clostridia; order Oscillospirales; family Oscillospiraceae; genus JALEMS01. The sequence goes on from JALEMS010000036.1 coordinate 55,042, forward strand.
GCTCCTGCTGCGTCCAGACGCGGCCGGTGGGGTTATGCGGATTGCACAGCAGCAGCATGCGTGCGGCGGGGTCGGCCGCCTTGCGTTCCAGATCGTCAAAGTCGATGACAAAGCGCCCTTCTGCCTGCTTCAGAGGCGAGGAGAGCAGCTCCACACCGTTGTATTCACAGGCGTGCAGGAAAAAGCCGTAGGCCGGCGTCATGGTGAGCACCTTGCCGTCGGAGGGCTTTACGAGGTCTTCTACCAGCTGATAGAGCGCCGGGACGACGCCGGGCGAGAAGACCAGCTCCTCACGCGGGAACGTCCAGCCGTAGCGGCTGCGGCACCAGCCCTCCAGCGCCTCGTAAAAGCCCTCGTCCGAGACGAGCGTGTAGCCGAGAATTTTGCGGTCGACGCGCTCGTGGATGGCCTGCAGAATCTCGGGTGCGACGGAAAAGTCCATATCGGCCACCCACATACGGATAAACTCCTCGTCCCGGTAGGGGAAGGCGCGCTCCGGGCCGCAGTGAAAAATGTACGCACGCCAGCCGTCCATATTTTCGGAATTGGTGCCGCGCCGGTCGATGATCGTGTCAAAATCGTAGGTCATAGGGTTCTCCAGTCTGCCCCGCGCGTCGGCGATTGTGCTTCCGGCGCGGGGCTGCGGTGTTTTCGGGAGGCTGCGCAGAACGCTTCGGATTGGCGGGGATACGCTGCGCCGCCGCGATCCGTTTCCGCATCATCATACCACGCAGACGGGAAAATGAAAAGGCCCTGAATGCGGATCGACGCCCCTGCCCGGTCAGACCGGGCAGGGGCGTCGGACTGGAAACAGCGCGGCGCGTGCAGGCACGCCGCGGCAGCCGGGGTCAGGGACACGCCGGCCGCGGTGCGCAGCGCTCAGAAAGCGGCGTCGGACACGTCCGGAAGCTGCGAAAGGCTTTCCTCCAGCGCTTCGTCCGTGGGGATGAGGTCGCTCATCTCACCGTTGTTGAAGCGGGCGTAGGCCGTCAGGTCAAAGTAGCCCGTTCCGGTCAGACCGAGGACGATGTTCTTTTCCTCTCCCGTCTCGCGGCAGCGCAGCGCCTCGTCGATGGCCACCTTGATGGCGTGGCTCGATTCCGGGGCGGGCAGAATGCCCTCGGCGCGGCAGAAGGTCTCCGCTGCGGCGAACACAGCCGTCTGCTCCACGGCGCGCGCGGTGAGGTAGCCGTCGTGATACAGCTGGGAGAGGCTGCTGCTCATGCCGTGGTAGCGCAGGCCGCCGGCGTGATTCGGCGCGGGCATGAAGCCGCTGCCGAGCGTGTACATCTTGGCCAGTGGGCAGACCTTTCCGGTGTCGCAGAAGTCATAGGCATAGCGGCCGCGCGTCAGGCTGGGACAGGAGACCGGCTCCACGGCGATGAGCTGATAGTTTGCCTCGCCGCGCAGCATCTCGCCGACGAACGGGGCGATGAGGCCGCCGAGGTTCGAGCCGCCGCCGGCGCAGCCGATGATGATATCCGGGCGGACGCCGTATTTGTCCAGCGCCGCGCGCGTCTCCAGTCCGATGACCGACTGATGCAGTACCACCTGCGACAGGACGCTGCCGAGCACGTAGCGGTAGCCCTCGTTCGTGACGGCGGTTTCCACCGCCTCGGAGATGGCGCAGCCGAGCGAGCCGCCGGTACCCGGAAACCGCTCGAGGATCGCACGGCCCACGGCCGTTTCCGTCGACGGAGAGGGCGTGACCGAGGCGCCGAAGGTGCGCATGATCTCGCGGCGGAAGGGCTTCTGCTCACAGGAGACCTTGACCATAAACACGCGGCAGTCAAGATCAAAGTACGCGCAGGCCATCGACAGGGCCGTGCCCCACTGGCCGGCGCCGGTCTCGGTGGTCACGCCGCGGAGCCCCTGCTGCTTGGCGTAATACGCCTGCGCGATGGCGGAATTGAGCTTGTGGCTGCCGCTGGTGTTGTTGCCTTCAAACTTGCAGTAGATATGCGCGGGAGTCTGCAGGGCCTGCTCCAGCCGGTAGGCGCGAATGAGCGGAGAGGGGCGGTACATGCGATAAAACTGCCGGATCTCCTCGGGGATGTCGAAATAGGGCGTCGTGTCGTCCAGCTCCTGCCGGGCCAGCTCCGTGCAGAATACCTGCGAGAGCGCCTCCAGCGTCATGGGACGGTGGGTCTGCGGATCGAGCAGGGGCGCGGGCTTGTTTTTCATGTCGGCCCGGAAGTTATACCACCTGGTCGGCAGCTCGTCTTCGGTGAGGCGGATCTGATAGGGAATCTTCTGCTTGGTCATGGGAAACCGTCCTTTCTTGCGGGACGGGTGCAAAAAAGCCCCTGTCCCGCAGCAAAAAATGTTTACTGCTGGGACAGGAGCCTGATCTCCTGCGGTGCCACCCGGCTTGACGCGGCTTCTCCGCGCCCACTCATGCGCACCATCATGCGCCGGCGCGTGATAACGGCACGCCAGACCCGTCGCCCCTACTTGGATGTGCTCCGTTCGGTTTGCCCTCGCAAGGCCATTCCCGCTCCGTGACGACGCCGCGCTTCCACCAACGGCGGCTCTCTGTGGTCGCTGAAGAGAGCGGTACTCTTCTTGCTCAACGGTTTGGCTCATAATAACACGCCGCACGTGCCGCGTCAACGGATAAATCCAACAAGCTTTTTCCCCAAGCGGCACGTTTTCCATGCGCCGTGACTGAAAATGCCGTGCCTCATGCGCCGAACAGCCGGGCCAGCGCGGTGAAGGCCATGCAGCAGAGCATGCCGCATGCGGTCGGAATGGCGGCGGCCAGCGCGGTCCATTTCCAGCTGCCGGTCTCCTTGCGGACGGTCCACAGCGTGGTCGAGCAGGGCCAGTGCATCAGCGAAAACAGCACCGTGCTCACCGCCGTCGTCCACGTCCAGCCGTTGAGGCACAGCAGCGCGCGCAGCGCAGCGGGGTCCTCCAGACCGGTCAGACTGCCCTGCGACAGATAGATCATCACGATGATGGGAACGACGACCTCGTTTGCCGGAAAGCCCAGCACAAAGGCCAGCAGAATCGCGCCGTCCAGCCCCATCAGCTGCGCGAACGGATCGAGAAAGTGCGCGCAGTGGGACAGCAGACTGGACCCGCCGCAGGTGGTGTTTGCCAGCGCCCACAGCAGCATACCGGCCGGAGCAGCCACCGCGGCGGCACGACCGAGCACAAACAGCGTCCGGTCAAGAACCGAGCGCACGAGAATGCTGCCGACCTGCGGCCGCCGGTAGGGCGGCAGCTCCAGCGTGAAAGCGGACGGCTCGCCGCGCAGCAGCGTGTCGGAGAGCAGCCGCGTCACGGCAAAGGTCATCGCCACGCCCAGCACGATCACGCCTGTCAGCAGCAGCGCGCACCGAAGCGCCGCGCCCGGTACGCCGGATGTGCCGATGAAAAAAATGGTGAGCAGCGAGATGAGCATGGGGAAGCGTCCGTTGCAGGGGATAAAGTTGTTGGTGAGGATGGCCAGCAGACGCTCGCGCGGCGAGTCGATGATGCGGCAGCCGACAACGCCGGCCGCATTGCAGCCAAAGCTCATGCACATGCACAGCGCCTGCTTGCCGCAGGCACGGCAGCGCTGGAAGGGACGGTCCAGGTTGTAGGCCACGCGCGGCAGATAGCCGAGATCCTCCAGCAACGTGAACAGCGGGAAGAAAATGGCCATCGGCGGCAGCATCACCGACACGACCCATGCCATTGTGCGGAACATCCCCAGCACCAGCAGTCCGTGCAGCCACTCCGGCGCGCCCCATGCGTGAAACAGCGCCGTCAGCCAGTCCTGTACGCCGAACAGCCAGCGCGAGAGGATCCGGGACGGGGCGTTCGCCCCCACGACCGTCAGCCAGAACACAAACGCCAGCAGCGCCAGCATGACCGGGTAGCCAAGCAGGCGGCTGGTCAGAACACGGTCGATGCGCAGATCGGCCTGACGGTAGACCGGGCGCTCGTGGGTGACGACGCCGCTGCACAGCCGCTCGGCCTGTGCCACCAGCGCGGAGACGATCCGGTCGCTCAGCGCCTCGCGTCCGATGCCGGCTGCCTCCAGCTCCGCACGAGCCGTGCCCGCCGCCTGCTGCAGCGCCGCGTCCTGTCCGAGCGGCACGCCCAGCCGGGCCTCCGCCTCGGCCAGCAGCGCCGCGTCCTGCTCCAGCAGGCGCAGGCAGAGCCAGCGCGCGTTCAGCCGCCCGCGGCAGAGCCGCTCCGCCTCCGGCAGAATGCGTGCAACGGCCGCCTCGATTTCCTCCGGATAGGGCACGGGAGCGGGCGGACCGCTGTCCGGCGCGCCGGTCATGCGGTCGAGCGCATCCGTCAGCGCGCGCAGCGTACGTTTTTTCCGTGCGGACGTCCCCACGACGGGCGCGCCCAGCCGGTCGGCCAGACGGCTGAGATCAATGCGTATGTGCTTTCGCTTCGCTTCATCGAGCAGGTTGACGCACACGACGGTGCGCACGCCCAGCTCCATCGTCTGCAGCGCCAGATTGAGGCTGCGCTCAAGGCAGGTGGCGTCGCACACGACGACGGCGGCATCCGCCCCGCCGAAGCAGAGAAAGCTGCGCGCCGCTTCCTCCTCGGCAGAGCGGGCCATCAGTGAATAAGTACCCGGCAGGTCCACCAGAATGTAACCGCGCTGCGCCGTGCGGAAGCGGCCCTGCGCACAGCAGACGGTTTTGCCGGGCCAGTTCCCGGTGTGCTGCCGCAGATGGGTCAGCGCGTTGAAGACGGTGCTTTTTCCTACATTGGGATTCCCGGCCAGCGCGATGACACGGTCGCTTTCGGCCCGCTTTTGAATGAAAAGACCGGCGTCGGCTGCGTGGACGCCGGTGGAGCGGTTGGTCAGACCCATTCCGGCTGCATCCCTCCCATGGTTTATTCCGGACAGATGAGAATGTCCCGGCAGTCGGCTGCGCGGATGGCGATCACTGCGCCGCGGATGAGATAGGCCGACGGATCGCCGCCGGGGCTGCGTCCGAGGCAGCGAACGCACGTGTTTTCTACCAGTCCGATGTCCTGCAGCCTGCGGCGCATGCTGCCTGCGGTGTGCAGTGCGACAATGCGCGCCGTCTGGCCGGGGGCAAGCTCACTGAGACAAAGCGCTTCCTGTTTCAAAATGATACACCCTTTTCCGGAGAAGCGTTCTCTCTATGCTATTCCGGGCGCAGAAAAAAGGTGTCGGGCCGCTCAAACGGGCGGCCCGACAGAAATGACGATTCAGGTTGGCGTGATGCTTTTGGCGGCGATTGCGGCCCACTCGTCAACGGGAAGCGTGTATTGGGGCGAGGTTTGGAAAAAGCGCACACGCATCACCGTGCGGCCTTTGCGCACCACCAGCGTGGGGAAGTGGACGGAGTCATAATAGGCGAACGCCTCGTCCGCGTCCGCCAGAGTCAGGTCGATCGGCTCGTATTTCTCGCGCCAGCGTGTGGGGCGGGACAGCTCCCGCACCGCCTCGCGGGCAACCCAGGTCCAGCGCGTTTCGTAGTAATCCACGTAATAGCCGCCGCTCAGAATGCGGCCGTCGGGCAGGCGGACGTCGGTGTTTTCCGCCCAGCAGATCGCGCGCGGTGCGAGCGGGTCGCTCCAGCAGCGGACGCGGTTGGTATAGCTGCCCATGTTCTGCGGGACATAGCTGCCGCTGGGGGCGAGGTCTGCCATGGTGGCAAACGGCGGGTCGCCGGGGAAGTCCTGCAGGGCGGTGTAGCCCTCGTCTGTCACGCGGCTGCCGAACTGCTGCAGCGACAGTACGACCCACAGCAGGCACAGCAGCACCGTCGCGGCGGACGCGGCCCGATGCCGCAGCGCGCGCGGCCGCCAGGGGCGTCGGTGGTCGATCTCACCCT
>JALEMS010000058.1 GCA_022768185.1 Clostridiales bacterium
CAGGCCAGCAGCGACGTGACCAGCGACTTGCCCACGCCGCCCTTGCCGCTGACGACGCCGATGACATGACGCACCTTTGCATCGTCATACAGCGGCTCGAACTGCGGTTGGGACTGGGCCTGACGGCTGGCGCAGGCCGCCTTGCAGGAAGAGCAGTCGTGACTGCAGGTTTCGCTTGTGATCTCACTCATGATTGCTTTCTCCTTATTTTATATCAATTTTCATCTCTTCAACGGAACGCGAAACAAAACGCCCACGCCGGTATTGTATACCGGTGTGGGCACTTTTACAAGCGGATTTTCCCGCAGCAGGCGGGAGCCCGGCGTCAACCCCCGAGATACGCCTTCAGCTCGGCCAGCTGCGCAGCCACGGAGTCCGGTCCCGTTCCTCCCTCGGAAACGCGGCGCGCCACGCAGGCCTCCAGATCGACGGCAGCGTACAGTGCCTCGTCAAAGGCCGGGCAGACGGCCTGATAATCGGCCAGCGGCAGATTTTCCAGCGTGTGGCCGGTCTGGATGCAGTGGGCCACCAGGCGACCGGTGATCTGATAGGCCTCGCGGAAGGGCAGACCTTTTCCGACGAGGTAGTCGGCCAGATCCGTGGCGTTGATGAAGCCGCCGGCCGCCGCGTGACGCAGCCGGTCGGTGCGCACGGTCATGGTCTCCACCATGGGAGCAAACACCTGCAGGCAGAGCTTTGCGGTGTCAAATGCGTCGAAGATGGCCTCCTTGTCCTCCTGCATGTCCTTGTTATAGGCCAGCGGCAGGCCCTTGAGCATGGTCAGCAGGCTCATCAGGTCGCCGACGACACGGCCGGTCTTGCCGCGGGTCAGCTCGGCCATGTCGGGGTTCTTCTTCTGCGGCATGATGGAGGAGCCGGTGGAATACGCGTCCGACAGCTCTACGAACTGGAACTCCCAGCTCGACCAGAGGATCAACTCCTCCGAGCAGCGCGACAGATGCACCATCAGCAGGGAGAGCGCCGCAGCCAGCTCCACGCAGTAATCGCGGTCTGCCACGCCGTCAAGCGAGTTGGCGCACACGCCGTCGAAGCCCAGCTGCCGGGCCGTCATCTGCCGGTCGGTGTGATAGGTCGTACCCGCCAGCGCGCAGCAGCCGAGGGGCGAGATGTTCATACGTCCTGCCGCGTCCTCCAGCCGGCCGATATCACGCCGCAGCATGGCCGCCCAGGCCAGCATATGATGCCCGAAGGTGACGGGCTGGGCGCGCTGCAGGTGTGTGTAGCCGGGCATGATGTCGCCGGCGTGCGCCGCGGCCTTGTCCAGCAGCACACGCAGCAGCGCCCGGATCAGCCGGACGGTCTGCTCCGTCTCGCCGCGCAGGTACAGGCGCAAATCAACCGCCACCTGATCGTTGCGGCTGCGTGCGGTGTGCAGCCGCTTTCCCGCGTCGCCGATGCGGCGCGTCAGCTCCGCCTCGACGAACATGTGGATGTCCTCGGCGGCAGGGTCGACGGGCAGCGCGCCGCTTTCCAGGTCGGCAAGAATGCCGCCGAGGCCGTCGGTGATCGCGTCGGCGTCCGCCTGACTGATGATGCCGCGCGCGGCCAGCATGGCCGCATGGGCCAGAGAGCCGGCGATATCCTGCCGGTACATCCGGCTGTCAACGGCGATGGAGGAATTGAAGTCATCCGCCAGCGCCGCGGTCTGTTCCAGGGATCTTCCCGCCCAGAGTTTGTTCATATCTCAGAGCAGCCCCTTGTCGACCATGGACTGCACCTTGATGGGCAGACCGTAGAGATTGATGAAGCCCTCGGCGTCCTTCTGGTTGTAGTCGGAGGCGCCGAACGTGGCGATCTTCTCGGAATACAGGCTGTACGGACTCCAAACGCCGGCGGGGGTGATGTTGCCCTTATAGAGCTTGAGACGGACGGTGCCGGTGACGCGCTCCTGCGTCTTGGAGACAAAGGCGGACAGGGCCTCGCGCAGCGGGGTGTACCACTGGCCGTTGTAAACCAGCTCGGCAAAGGTGATGGACAGGCGCTGCTTTTCATGCATCGTCAGCTTGTCCAGGCACAGGGACTCGAGCACGTGGTGCGCCTTGTACAGCACGGTGCCGCCCGGGGTCTCGTAGACGCCGCGGCACTTCATGCCGACCAGACGGTTCTCCACGATGTCGATGATGCCCACGCCGTTGGCTCCGCCGATCTCGTTGAGCTTGAGGATGATCTCCTTGGCGCTCATTTCCTGCCCGTCGAGCGCGACGGGCACGCCCTGCTCAAAGTCAAGCGTTACGTAGGTCGGCTCGTCCGGCGCCTGCAGCGGGGAGACGCCCATCTCGAGGAAGCCTTCCTTCTCATACTGCGGCTCGTTGCCGGTGTCCTCAAGGTCGAGACCCTCATGGGAGAGATGCCACAGGTTCTTGTCCTTGGAATAGTTGGTCTCGCGGTTGATCTTCAGCGGCACGTTGTGCGCCTCGGCGTAGTCGATCTCCTCGTCGCGGCTCTGGATGGTCCACTCACGCCACGGAGCGATGATCGGCATATCGGGGGCAAAATGCTTGATGGTCAGCTCAAAGCGCACCTGGTCGTTGCCCTTGCCGGTGCAGCCATGACAGATGGCGTCGGCATGCTCTGCCTTGGCGATCTCCACCAGACGCTTGGCAATAATGGGGCGGGCCGTGCTGGTGCCCAGCAGATAATCCTCATAAACGGCGCCGGCCTGCATGGTGGGAATGATGATATCGTCGACGTATTCATCCGTCAGATCCTCAACATACAGCTTGGACGCGCCGGTCTTGAGGGCCTTCTCCTCCAGACCGTCCAGCTCGTCGGCCTGACCGACATTGCCGGAAACGGCGATGACCTCGCAGTTGTTGTAGTTTTCCTTCAGCCAGGGAATGATGATGGACGTGTCCAGACCGCCGGAGTAGGCCAGAACGACTTTCTTGATATCCTTCTTATCCATGATAAATGCCTCCGCATAAATATTTGTGTTTGATGTGGTGATTATGCATCTTTTCCCCGCAAAAGTCAATAATAATTCAAAATATTTTGCGCCTTTGTGAATATTGCCATCCCCGATGCGCCGCCGTGCCTCCGGCCTGTGCAACTTTTTCGGCAAACGGAGCGTGGACTTTCCGCCCGCGCTGTGATACACTTTGACAAGGCGTGCCGCGGGACGTGCACGCCGGAATTCCTGTATCACAACGAAACCCAAGGAGGAGAACGCCTTGCGTGACATCGGATTTGACGAGATCGCCGGTGCGGTGGCGCAGATGTGTACGGCAGCCTGCTGCAGCCTGCCGCAGGACGTGCTCGATGCGCTGCAGCGCGCGCAGAGCGCCGAGGAGGGCCGCGCAGCCTGGATGCTGGAGCTGCTGCTGAAAAACGCACGGATGGCCGCCGACGCCCGCCGCCCCTGCTGCCAGGACACCGGTATGGCTGTGGTGCTGGCCGACCTGGGCCGCGACGTGCACCTGACATGCGATTTATACGAGGCCGTCAACGAGGGCGTGCGCCGCGGCTACGGCGAGGGCTGGCTGCGCAAATCGGTGCTCACCCCGCTCACGCGGGAAAATACAAAGGACAACACGCCCGCTGTCGTGCACCTGCGCCTCACCGCCGGCGACCGGCTGCGCCTGACGCTGATGCCAAAGGGCTTCGGCAGTGAAAACCGCAGCCGTCTGGCCATGCTCAACCCGTCCGACGGACAGGCCGGCGTGGAGGCCTTCATTCTGGAAACGGCAAGGCTCGGCGCGGCCTCCGCCTGCCCGCCGGTGGTGCTGGGCGTAGGCGTCGGCGGCACATTTGAAGGCTGCGCGCTGCTGGCAAAGCGCCAGCTGGCCCGTCCGCTCGGTCAACCGTCGGACGATCCGCTGCTGGCAGATATGGAGCGGCGGCTGCTGGAGGAAATCAACGCCCTCGGCATCGGTCCCGGTGGGCTGGGCGGCAAAACCACGGCGCTGGCCGTGCACATCGCGCAGACGCCCACGCACATCGCAGGTCTGCCGGTTGCCGTGAACGTCCAGTGCCACGCCATGCGTCATCAGGAGGTGGTGTTATGACCGAAGCAAGGCAGATCACGCTCCCGCTCACCGAGGCGGCGCTGCAGTCGCTGCGCGCCGGGGATATGGTGGAGCTGTCCGGCGTACTGTACACCGCGCGCGACGCGGCACACGCCCGGCTGTGCCGGCTGCTCGACGAAGGCAGGCCCCTGCCCATCGACCTGAAGGGCGTGTGCCTGTATTACGCTGGACCCTGCCCGGCCGCGCCCGGCGAGGTGCTCGGCTCCTGCGGGCCGACCACCAGCTCCCGCATGGACGCCTACACGCCTCGTCTGGTGGACGAGGGGCAGACGGCGATGATCGGCAAGGGCAAGCGCAGCCCGGCTGTCACCGAGGCGCTGCGCGGCCGCGCCGTGTACTTTGCCGCGCCCGGCGGCGCGGGCTATCTCATTGCGCAGTGCATCCGCTCGTCGGAGGTGGCCGCCTTCCCGGAGCTGGGCACCGAGGCCATCCGCCGGCTGACGGTGGAACGCCTGCCGGCCGTTGTGGCGGTCGACGCCTTCGGGGGCGACGTCTACCGGCAGAAGGACCCAGCTTGTCAAAGAAGTCCTGACGGGCTTCTTTGACAAAGGGATTTCGCTCCGACCCGCGCGCCGTTGTCCGCTTTCTGCGGACAACGGCACACTCTCTCCGCGCAAAGTATGTTCCGCGACGTACACGCCGCCGCGGAACATGGACAGAGATTTCTTCGCGGCGTGCGCGCCGCGAACTCTGCGAGGCTTTTTTGACAGTCTCTGAAAAAACCGCCCGGGCAGGCCGTTTCGGCCTGCCCGGGCGGTTTTCCATCATTCCTGCGGTGTCAGCTCGCCGGTATGCGTGTCGATGATAAAGCCGCGTATGCTGACGCTTTTCGGCATCAGCGGGTGCGTCCTCAGGATCTGCACCGACTCGGCCACCGAGGCGTTCAGACACGTGAAGCCGCGCAGCCACTGCTCCGGGTCCAGCCCGCAGTAGCGCATCATTCTGAGATCGTCTGGCGACGCCCCGCGCTCGACCAGCTCGTGGAGCACCTGCGCGGTGTCGACGCGGGCCAGTCCGCAGTCCGTGTGGCCGATC
>JALEMS010000066.1 GCA_022768185.1 Clostridiales bacterium
GAAACAGTGTAGATGGAGCAGCTGCTAGGTTTGCACCCAAAACCAAATTACAACCCAGCGTAAGCGGTTGTGATTTGGAAAGGAGGAGCAGCAAAATGAGCGCGCTCTGACTTATAAAATAAGTCGGAGCAAGCGATATAAAGCTTGCTCCGACGTGGTGCCGGTGACGGGGGTCGAACCCGTACGTCCGAAACGGACACGGGATTTTGAGTCCCGGGCGTCTGCCAGTTCCACCACACCGGCGTATGCATAGGAATTATACATCAGGGCAAGACAGATTGCAAGCGGAAATCCGGCAAAAAAATATTCGAAATTGACAGAAACCCGAAAGATGCCACTACCATTTTCCCGGGGGATGTGGTATAGTATGAAAGTTAAAGCGGCAGAATCGCCCGGGGCCTTGCCGTCTGTCTGCCGAAGACGGAGACAGGCGTACTCGCTCCCGCGACAGACGCCGGAGGTGTCTGCTGAAGGCGAACATACGGCGTAAAGAACAGCACGGCGCCGCCGGCTGATATCAATGAGAAAGAGATTTTATATGACCCGGAAAAACAAAGAAAACTCTACAGGATTCCGCACCTCGATTGGCGGGCAGGCGCTGATGGAGGGCATTCTCATGCGCGGCCCGCAGAAGCAGTCGATCGTCTGCCGTACGGCAGACGGCGGCTTCTCCGAGAAGGTGGAGCCGCTGCGCTTCATCAAGGATCAGTATCCCAACCTTGGCTGGCCGCTCATCCGCGGCGTGGCTATTTTCCTCAGCTCGATGGTCAACGGCGTGCGCGCGCTCAGCTGGTCGGTCGAGCAGCTGCCGGAGGATCAGCAGGAGGAACCCTCCAAATTCGACAAATGGCTCTATGAAAAGCTGGGTGAGCGCGCCGAGAAGGTGATCGTCGGCATTGCCGTATTCCTCGGTATCTGTCTGTCGGTGTTCCTGTTCGTTGTGCTGCCGACGCTGCTGGCCGGTCTGTGCAGCGGCTTTGTGCGCACGCCGCTGGTGCGGAACCTGTTTGAAGGCCTGCTGCGCATTGTCATCTTTTTGCTGTATCTGTGGGGCTGCTGCCACATGAAGGACGTCAAACGCATGTTTGCCTATCATGGAGCGGAGCACAAGACCATCTTCTGTTATGAACACGGATGCCCGCTGACGGTGGAGAATGTGCGGCAGGAGAGCCGCTTCCATCCGCGCTGCGGTACCAGCTTTCTGTTTGTGGTCATCATTCTGAGCATTCTGGTGTTTTCCCTGGTGAGCATCAACCTCACCATGTGGGACAACGTATTTGTGCGCGTGGGCCTGCGTCTGCTGCTGCTGCCGGTGGTGGTGGCGCTCAGCTATGAGCTGAACCGCTGGATCGGGCGGCATGACGACATGCTGATTGCCCGCGCGCTGGCTGCACCCGGAAAATGGCTGCAGCATCTGACGACCAACGAGCCGGACGACTCGATGATCGAATGCGCCATCCGCGCGCTGGAGCTGGTCATCCCCGATGTCAAGGGCGAGGACGCCTGGTGAGGGGGAGACGGCTTTGGTAAAAACATATAACGATTTATACATTCGCATCCGCCGTGCGCTGCGTGCCGCGGGTGTGGAGGCAAGCAGCCTCGAGGCGCGTCTGCTGCTGGCGCATGCTGCCGGCAAGACGGTGGAAAAGCTGCTGCAGGATATGTGCCTGTACTGCACGGATACGGTGGAGGCCGACGCTGCCGCGCTGCTGCGCCGCCGCCTGGCCGGAGAACCGGTGGCGTACATTACGGGCAGCTGGGAGTTTTACGGTATGCCGCTGGAGATCAACGAGCATGTGCTCATTCCCCGGGCGGACACGGAGGTGCTGGTGGAAAAGGCACTGGACAAGTTTATCGGGCGGGATATGTCGCCGCGCGTACTTGATCTGTGCTCGGGCAGCGGCTGTATCGGCTGCGCCATTGCGCGGGAGCTTCCTGCCTCGCGTGTGGTGATGCTCGACATCAGCGACAAGGCCATTTCCCTCAGCCGGCGCAACGTGCTGCACAACAAGCTCACCCCCCGCGTCACCTGCATCCAGATGGATGTGCGCAGCGCGCCGCCCGTCGGACTGGGAACGTTCGATCTCATCGTCAGCAATCCACCCTACATACCCAGTGCGGAGATGCCGGAGCTGGACGCATCCGTGCGCGATTACGAGCCGCACACGGCGCTCGACGGCGGCCGGGATGGCCTGGACTTTTATCATGCCATCCTTGGCGGCTGGCAGCGGCTGCTGCGACCCGGCGGATGGATGTTTTTTGAGGTGGGCGAGGATCAGGCCGAGCACGTGTCGCTGCTGATGCGCGCCAAGGGCTTCCGTCAGATCGAGCAGATCCCCGACACGCGCGGTGTGCTGCGCGTGGTGGACGGGTGCTGGCCCGGAATGTAAGAAAAACGTTTCAGACTAAAATAGAAAGGTGTTTCTTATGGCAGAAAAGAAAAAGCCCGCCGCAGCTGCCGCTGCGGTCACCGAGGACAAGAAGAAGGCGCTCGACACTGCCATTGCGCAGATCGAAAAAAACTTCGGAAAGGGTACGATCATGCGCCTGGGCGACGATATTCCGGTGAATGTGGAGGCGGTGTCAACCGGCTCGCTTTCGCTGGATCTGGCGCTTGGCATCGGCGGCGTTCCGCGGGGGCGTATCATTGAGATCTACGGCCCGGAATCCTCCGGTAAAACGACGCTGGCGCTGCATATCCTTGCCAGCGCGCAGAAGCAGGGCGGCGAGGTCGCGTTCATCGACGTTGAGCATGCCCTTGAGCCGGCCTATGCCCGTGCCCTTGGCGTTAACATCGACGAGCTGCTCATCAGCCAGCCGGACACCGGCGAGGATGCCCTGGCCATCACCGAGACGCTGGTGCGCTCCGGCGCGCTGGACGTGGTGGTGGTCGACTCGGTGGCGGCGCTGCTGCCGCGCAGCGAACTGGAGGGCGAGATGGGCGAGTCCTCGGTCGGCGTGGTCGCGCGCCTGATGAGCCAGGCGCTGCGCAAGCTGGCCGGCACCATCTCCAAGACCAACACGATCGTCGTGTTTATCAACCAACTGCGCGAAAAGATCGGCGTGATGTACGGAAACCCCGAGACCACGCCCGGTGGCCGTGCGCTGAAATACTTTTCGAGCGTGCGCATTGACGTGCGCCGCATCGAGACGCTCAAGGTCAACGGCGAGATGGTCGGCAACCGCACGCGCGCCAAGGTTGTCAAGAACAAGGTCGCGCCGCCGTTCAAGGAAGCGGAATTTGATATTATTTACGGAGAGGGCATCAGCAAAATCGGCGAGCTGGTCGACCTGGGCGTCAAGCTCGAGCTGATCGACAAGGCCGGCGCGTGGTTCACGGTCGGCGAGCAGCGCATTCAGGGGCGTGACGGCGTGAAGGAATACCTGCGCGCCAACCCCGAGGTGGCCGACGCGCTGGAAAAGCAGATCCGCGAGAACGCACATAAGCTGTTGACGCCGCAGGCACGCAAGGCCGCCATTGCAGCCGGCCGTGCGGTGGACGTCTCGGCGGACGAATTCGAGGGCTGAGTGCCGGCGCATGCAGGAGGAAGCCACAAAAAAGCGCGCGTTTTCCATGCTGGAAAAGCGCGATTACTCCGTGAAGGAGCTGACCGACCGGCTGCTGGAAAAGGGCGAGCCGCCCGAGGCCGTGTACGCGCTGACGGCGCGGCTGGTCGAGCTGGGCGTGCTGGACGATGCGCGCTACGCCGGATTGGTGACGCGCCACTACGCCGCGAAGGGGTACGGCGCGCGCCGCATCCGGGACGAGCTGTACCGCCGCGGCGTGCCGAAGCAGCTGTGGGACGAGGCGCTCGGTGAGCTGCCGGATCAGGACGATACGGTTGACCGGCTGCTGCGCGCCCGCCTGCGCGGCGCACCGGCAGACCGGGACGCACTGCGGAAGGCCTCGGCCGCTCTGCAGCGGCGCGGCTTTTCTTATGAAGAAATTTCCGCCGCCATTGCGCGCTATGCGCCGGAAGCGGCGGAGGAATGACCGCCGTCTGTGCGGCAGGACAGAACCAAGCCTGCGGACCGTGTGTCCGCCTGAGAGGAAGGGAACTTCGATCAATACCATTTGTCTGATTTCACTTGGCTGCGCGAAGAATCTGGTCGACAGCGAGCAAATGCTCCACCTGATTGACGAGGCGGGCTATCAGCTCGTCAGCCGGCCGGAGGCGGCGGACGCCGTTGTCATCAACACCTGCGCCTTCATCGATGAGGCCAAGCAGGAGGCCATCAACACCGTGCTGGAGATGGATGCGCTGCGCCGAGCCGGCGGCATGCCGCGCAAGATCATCGTGGCCGGCTGTCTGGCCCAGCGCTATCACAGGCAGATTGCCGAATCGCTGCCGGAGGCGGACGCCGTTGTCGGCATCGGCAGCTTCCGCGGGATCGTCGGGGCGATCCGGCAGGCGCTGGCCGGGGAGCGGGCGGAGCTGCTCGATCCCACCAGCCTGCCGGTGATGGAGTCGCCGCGCATGGTGTCCACCGGCCCGGCGTGGGCCTATCTGCGCATCGCCGAGGGCTGCAGCAACCGCTGCGCCTTCTGCGCAATTCCCGCCATCCGCGGGCCGTTCCGCTCCCGCCCGATGGAGCGCATTGTCGACGAGGCGCGCACATTGGCCGCCTCCGGCGTCAAGGAGCTGATCGTCATTGCGCAGGACGTCACGCGCTACGGCGAGGATTTGTACGGCAAACGCAGCCTGGCCGCGCTCTGCCGCGCGCTGTGCGCCGTCGACGGCATCGAATGGATCCGGCTGCACTATCTGTATCCGGATGAATTTGATTCCGAATTGATCGACACGATCGCAAGTGAGCCGAAAATCCTCAAATATCTGGACATTCCCATCCAGCATATTGACGATACGATTTTGCGCCGCATGAACCGCCGCGGCACGTCTGCGGAGATTCGCGCGCTGTTTGCCGAGCTGCGCCGCCGCATCCCGAACCTGGTGCTGCGCACCAGCCTCATCACGGGCCTGCCCGGCGAGGGCGAGGCGGAATTTGAGGCGCTGGCGGAGTTTCTGCGCGCCGAGCGGATCGAGCGTGCCGGCGTGTTTGCCTACTCGCCGGAGGAGGGAACGCCTGCCGCGCTGATGCAGGATCGCTGCAGTGAGGAGGAGGCGCAGCGCCGCCGAGACCTGCTCATGCAGCTGCAGCAGGAGGTTATGGAGCAGTTTGAGGCCGGCCGGATCGGAACGGTCGTGCGCGTGCTTTGCACGGGCTTTGACGACGACGGATACTGCGTCGGCCGTTCGTGGGCGGAGTCGCCGGATATAGACGGCATGATCCATTTTGACGGACCGGCACAGCCGGGTGAATGGGCAAATGTGGAGCTTTCGGCCCTGCGTGAAGGGGAGCCTTTCGGAGAACAGATATGACGACTGCAAACAAAATCACCATTTTCCGTGTCATTCTCATCCCGGTATTCGTTGTGCTTATGTACCTGCAGTTTCCCGGCCATCAGTGGGCGGCACTGGCGGTGTTCATCCTTGCCTCGCTCAGCGACATGGTGGACGGGTATATTGCCCGGCACTATAATCAGGTGACGGATTTCGGCAAGTTTATGGATCCGCTGGCGGATAAGATCCTTGTGCTGTCGGCCATGCTGCTGTTTGTGGAATACGGCAGATTCCCGGCCTGGGCGGTCATCCTTGTCGTGGCGCGCGAGTTTGCCGTCACGGGTCTGCGCCTGATCGCGGTGGAAAAGGGCCGCGTCATTGCTGCGGCCAGGTCCGGCAAGATTAAAACCATGCTCACCATGGTGGGCCTGTGCCTGATGCTGCTGCCGGTGCCGCCGGTGGTGGATCTGGTGTGCATGATCGCCATCGTGGTCTCTACCCTGTGGTCCGGCTGCGAATACTTTGCCCGCAACCGCGATATGCTGGCCAGGTAAGACACGGGGCGTGCGCGGGGAATGAACTTGGTTGTTATGTAAACCGATCCCCGCGCCGCATCAGCCGATTGCGCTTGACACGGCGTGCGCCGCGTGCTACAATCAGCGTAGAATTCAGGCGATGAAGGGGAAAAGTAAGGCGAAATCCTGGCGACAGAGAGTCCCTGCCCCGGCTGTAAGCAGAGACCGCTGCGGAACGTCCGAAATGCGCCCCGGAGCCTGCGGAAGAGGAAATGCTTCCCCGTATGACTGCGTTAAAGTCTGAGCCGGTCAGATGAGCCGGAGAGAAACAAGCGAGAGTGGAACCGCGCATTTTTCTGCGCCTCTCATGCCGTATGGTATGGGAGGCGTTTTTGCCGCTCTTGCTGTCATTTTGCAGGGAGAATACCATGTTTCAGGATTTACGAGAGACCCTTGCGGCCTACCGGGCCAGAGACCCGGCGGCCCGCAGCAATCTGGAGCTGTTAACGCTCTACCCGGGCATCAAGGCGGTGCGCAGCCATCGACGCGCCCACTGGTGCTATACGCACAACCTGAAGTTTCTTGCCCGATGGATCTCGCAGAGCTGCCGGCGGCGAACGGGAATCGAGATTCACCCCGGCGCGAAGATCGGGCGGCGGCTCGTGATCGACCATGGCATGGGCGTGGTGATCGGCGAGACGGCGGAGATCGGGGACGACTGCCTGATCTATCAGTGCGTCACCCTCGGCGGCACCGGCAAGGACGTCGGCAAGCGCCACCCAACCCTCGGCAACAACGTCATGGTCGGCTCGGGCGCGAAGGTGCTCGGCCCGTTCACCGTCGGCTCCAACAGCCGGATCGCCTCCAACGCGGTGGTGCTGCAGGAGATCCCGCCGGACAGTACGGCGGTCGGCGTACCGGCCAAGGTGGTGCGTATCGCCGGGAAAAAGGTAAACTACGCCTCTGAGGTTGACCAGATCCATGTGACAGACCCGATCGCACAGGAGCTTACCGCGCTGCGGGAGCAGATCGAACAGCTGAAAAAACAAATTCAGGATATACAGGAGACAAAGGAGTAATCACCATGAAGCTATTCAACAGCATGACGATGAAAAAGGAAGAGTTCGTTCCCGTCGAGCCGGGCAAGGTGCGCATGTACGCCTGCGGGCCTACGGTATACAACTTCATCCATGTTGGCAACGCGCGCCCGATCATCATGTTCGACGTGCTGCGCCGCTGGCTGGAATACCGGGGCTATGCGGTGACCTTCGTGCAGAACTTCACCGACGTCGACGACAAGATCATCCGTCGCGCCAACGAGGAAGGTACCACGCCGGAAGCCATTGCTGAAAAGTATATCGGGGAATATTGGACCGACGCCAAGGCCCTCGGCGTGCACCCGGCCACCGTCCACCCCCGCGCCACGGAAAACATTCCCAACATCATCGAGCTGATCGAAACGCTCATCGATAAGGGCTACGCCTACGCCGTCAACGGCGATGTGTATTACCGGACGCTGAAATTTGCAGATTACGGCTGCCTGTCCCATCAGCCAATCGACGATCTGCAGTCCGGCGCGCGCATCGAGGTCGGCGACATCAAGGAGTCTCCGCTTGATTTCGCCCTCTGGAAGGCGGCCAAGCCCGGCGAGCCGTCCTGGGACTCTCCGTGGGGCAAGGGCCGCCCCGGCTGGCACATCGAGTGCTCGGCCATGTCCAACCGCTATCTCGGCAAGACCATCGACATCCACTGCGGCGGCGCAGACCTCGCTTTTCCGCACCATGAAAACGAGGTCGCTCAGTCCGAGGCGGCAAACGGCTGCAAGTTTGTCAACTACTGGGTACACAACGGCTTTATCAACATCGACAATAAAAAAATGTCCAAGTCTCTGGGCAATTTCTTCACCGTGCGTGAGGCGGCCGGCGCATACGGCTATGACTGCATCCGCATGTTCATGCTTATGAGCCACTACCGCAGCCCGCTCAACTATTCCGGCGAAATTCTCATGCAGGCCAAGGCTGCGCTGGAGCGTCTGGACACCACAAAGAAAAACCTGGAGTTCTTTGTCGAAAACGGTGCCGACGGCGAGGCGGACACGGCGTTTGTCGATTCCCTGGCGCGCCACCGCGAGCGCTTCATCGCCGTGATGGATGACGACTTCAATACCGCCGACGGCATTTCCACCATCTTTGAGCTGGCGCGCGACATCAACGCCGCCGTCAATCCCTCTGCCAATCCCACCCGCGCCACGGCAGCGGCCTGCCTGAAGCTTTATATGGAGCTTTGCAATGTGCTGGGCATCCCCTTTGGCGAGGAGAAGAGCCTGGACAAGGAGATCGAGGAGAAGATCGCGGCCCGTCAGGCGGCACGCAAGGCAAAAAACTGGGCCGAAGCCGACCGCATCCGCGACGAGCTGAAGGCCGACGGCATCATTCTTGAGGATACGCCGCAGGGCGTCAAGTGGAAGCGTGCGTAACGCGGGATAGATGTCCTTCATTTAAAAGCAGAAAGCGCCTGCTGCGTTTGCAGCAGGCGCTTCTGATATGGCGTAAAGCTTCGCAGCGCTTGCGCCGTGCGTTCAGGCGATGGAAAACTGCATGCTTTGTGCGATTGCGGCCTGCTCTGCAGACGTGAAGGCGCCCGGCTCGGTCAGCAGTTCGGCAAAATATGGCAGGACGGTCCAGTCGTAGGCCAGTACGCAGTCGGTTTCCTGCCAGTACGCTTCGGCGGCTGCGCCGTCATCGGTCAGTGTCTGACGGACATACTGCGCGGTGGCGGCGGCGCCAGTGTCCCATGCACGGCGCACGCGATAATCCGTATACCCGGTGTGATTTGCCAGCGCGACAGAGGAGAAGACCGGCATGGGCAGCGCGCTTTCTCCGGTTTGGACGGCTTGCAGCACGGCGGCGTCTGTTGTGCCGAGCGGGTGCAGCCGCAGTGTGCCGAGCAGACGGCCGTTTTGCGTCAGCTGTACCGCCGGCAGACTGCCGCCGGTCTCCTGTGTGGCGAGCGTGCAGTCAAAGGGCAGCGTGAAGGTCAGATATGCCTGCTGTCCGTCCTGCAGCGTACAGCGGAGCGCGGCGTGCCGGCTCTCTTGCTCGAGCTGCAGTGCCGGCGGTACGAAGCCGACGGGAATATCGTAACGGAACGGCGCAGTCAGCTCAATGTAGTCTGCTGCGTACTGCTGATAGCAGCCTTCCTCAAGCTCCGTCATGAACGCCACGCGCAGCATGACGCCGAGCAGCGTGCCCTGTGAGAGGTCAAGCGTGCCGCAGTAGGCTGTGCCGCCTGCCCAGTCTGTGGCCCGGTCCAGCAGGCGCTGCGAGGCGTACACACCCGGGGACTGGGAAAATTCGGCGTTGAGCGTAATGGTCAGGCAGGTTTTGCCGTCGGTGCTGACGGGGAGCTGCGAAGGCAGAAAGAAGCGGACGGTGTTGTCGCTGCCGATCGTCAAAGTGGACAGCGTTTGTGCAATGCAGGCGTTGGCAGACTCCGGCGTGAGCAGGGGCGTCTGCCGGGTGGAAGGGACTGACGACACATTGCGTGCCTGCGGGCCGAGCAGCAGGCATAGGGCCAACACGAGGCAGACGGCAGCTCCTCCCGTGACTGCCCAGCCGCCCGGCCGCTTTTGTCGGCAGAGGTTCTGCAGCCGGGCCTTTACGCTTCCCACGCCAAAGCAAAGCGTTGGGCCGGCGGAGGCGCGGGCGACAGCGGACAGGCGCAGCAGAACGGCGGCGTAATCTGCGCGGCTGCGCTCGCCGAGCTGCCGGACGGCGGTCTCATCGCAGCACATTTCCATATCCTGTACGGCGAGAGAAAAGCCCAGCCATACCAAGGGATTGAACCAGTGCAGGTACAGGGCAAGGCAGGCCAGCGGTTTCCATACGTGGTCGCCGTGGCGAATGTGGGCCTGTTCATGGGCGAGAACACAGGCCTGCTCGTGTGTGCAGAGCGCGGCGGGCAGATAGATTCGCGGGTGGAGCAGCCCCAGAACAAACGGCGTGTCGATGTGATCAGACAGGAAAATGTTGTCCCGCAGGTGGCAGACGTCCGCCAGATGCCTGCGCAGCCGCAGGAGGGAGGCCAGACTGCCGAGGGCCAGAAGCACGGCTCCGGACAGCCAAACGTAAGCGCCGGCTCGCAGCAGTGTGACGCGGCGGACAGCAGTGTCCGGCTCCGGCTCCGGCGCTTCGGACGTCTGAACCTCCGGCGCGGCGCCGGCCTGTGGCGCGGCGTGTGCCGTATACGGTACTGCCGCTGCAGGGGAGGGCGTGTGTACCGGCGTCAGCCCTGCCGGGAGCGGGATTGAGAACGGGCACAGCAGCCGCAGCAGTACGGCGGCCCACAGCGCACAGGAAAACGCCTTCGGCGCGCGGCGCAGCGGCAGACGCAGTGCCAGCACGGCTGCAATGCCGAGGGACGCGCCCGCCGTCATGGTGAGCAGGCGCACGAACGTTGTCTCAATCATCGAGCCGCCTCATTTCCTCAATCAGCTGCTGCAGCTCGTCCAGTTCTGTGGCCGAAAGCCTTCTGCGTGAGCTGAAGGCTGCAACAAAGGCGGGCAGTGAGCCGTCAAAGGTTTCGTCGACGAACTGCTGGCTCTGCATGGCGTAAAATGCTGCGCGTGGAATGCACGCGCGTACGGTACCGCCCTCGTTTTCGAACAATCCGCGGTTGCACAGCCGCTTGAGCACGGTGTATACGGTGGATTTTTTCCAGCCCAGCGCCTGGCCGGCCAGCTGCACCAGCTGTCCGGAGGACAGAGGCTCGTTTTCCCAGATAAGATCTGCAAAGCGAGCTTCCACGCTCCCAAGCTTTTTCTCTCGCATTGGCGTACCTCCCTGCTTCAGATGGTCTACAAACAGTAGACCCGCATTCAGTCTACAATACATAGACTGAATTTGTCAAGGGTGGGAATCATTGCTGCACTGAAGTGGCTGGAATGTTCGACAAAGAAGCCCACCAACGGCGGAAACGGTGACGCTGCCGACGATTTGGGGCGCCTGCACTTGACGGGAGGACCGCTTTGTAATATACTCAGCCAATAAGGCGGTTTTTGCCGGTACCCGGGCGTACCCGGGAGAACTATGATTTTTGGAGCAGGTCATGAAAGAAAAACCCCGCTTTTTGCGTTCACTGGAGCATTTTTTTTGGGTATTTCTGTTTATTAACCCATTTCTGGATATTCTCAACGGCGTTTACCTCAACCTGATTCAGCGCGTCGGTGTGCTGGATGTGGAAAATGCTGTCATCGGCATTACGCCGACGCTGGTGCTGCGTATGCTGCTGCTGGTGGTGTTCGCCGTGTACGTGCTGTGCGGCAGGGATCGGCGCGACATCCTGACGGCTGCGGGCATTGCTGCGGCGCTGGTGCTCTCGATGATCTCGGAATACCGATTCACCGGGAAGCTCGGTTATTTCGTTGATCTGCAGTATATGGCGCGCTTTGCCTTCAACATCGTGCTGTTTATGGTGTATTCCCGTGTGCTGGCCGGCCGGGGCTGGAGCAGGGAGGAGCTGCTGGCGCGGCTTGACCGGCTCATCCGGTATACGCTGTTCGTGCTGACGGTCTCCATCCTTGTCAGCAGCGTGCTCGGCCTGGGCTACAGCACCTATGCAGACCGCCTGGGCTATCGCGGCTCCCGCGGCTTCTTCTATGCCGGCAACGACATCACGGCCATTCTGGTGCTGTTGCTTCCGGCGGCCATGGCAGGCTATATGCAGCGGTACCGGCAGCTGCGCGGCGTCTGGACGCATATCCGCTATATCGCCCCCGTCGCAACGACCGTCAACGCGCTGATGATGATTGGCTCAAAAACGGCCTTCCTGGCGCTGGCCGCCTGCGCGGCGGTGCTGCTGGTGTGTGCGGTGTGTCTGCTGCGCCGGCAGGGAAGCGGCCCGCTGCTCGGCTTTGCGTGGTGTGTGCTGGCAAGCGTGGTGCTGTTCGGGCTGCTGTTTCTGCTCAGCTCGGCAAACCTGCTCTCGCAGATCGCCGACTCCTTCCTGGCTACGTCCGATCTGGCCGAGAACGAGGGCGTTGGCAGCGCGCTGTTTTCCGGCCGTCAGGTTAAGCTGGCAAAGCAGCTGGCCGAGTTCAAAAGCGGCGGCGTGCTGGTCTGGCTGTTCGGCATGGGTCGCGGCAGTCAGGAATTCATCGTCGAGATGGATGTCTGTGAGGTGCTGCTGTATTACGGCGTGTTTGGCCTGGTCACGATGCTGTGGCTGTATCTGCGCGTCGGCATTGCGTTTGTGCGCGATGCGTTCCGGAAATTTGATCTGCTGCCGGCCGCGCTGCTGCTGTCGGTTGGATTGGTCACCGGCTATATGATTCTGGCGGGACATATTCTGTTTTCCGTTACCAGCGGCTTTTATTATGTATTTATGTTTCTCTATGGGAGAGCGGTCTTCTCCGACGACCCGAAGGGGATTCTGCTATGGAAAGGATGAATTCCTGCTATGAAAAAGCAGTCTGAAAAAATCCGTATTCTTGTGCTGGCCGCCTTCTTCGCGGCGCTGACGTGTGTGACCACGCTGCTGCACATCCCAACCGTGCTGGGCGGCTATATCCACACGGGCGACGCCTTCATTCTGCTGGGCGCCTTCCTGCTCGGCCCCTGGTGGGGCGCCGCTGCGGCCGGTATCGGCAGCGTGCTGGCTGAGGTCTTTTCCGGCAGCCTCATTTATGCGCCGGGTACGCTGGTCATCAAGGCGCTGATGGCGCTGATTGCCGCGCTGATCCTGCGGCGGAGCAAGCACCCGATCGGCGCAGCCATTGTCGGCAGCGTGCTGGCAGAGCTGCTGATGGTGTTCGGCTATTTTCTGTACAACGGATGGGTGATCGGCTACGGGATTGCGGCAGCTGCCGCAATCCCGACCGACCTGATCCAGGCGGCCTTCGGCGCGGTCGTTTCGGTCGTGCTGTTCTCCGCCGTGCGCAGCCGCACCGGTTCCCGGGCGTCCGGGAAGCAGTGAACGGCATATGCCTTGAGCTGCTGAGTTTGCCCCGTTTTCCGTGTGGGAGTCCGCACGGCAGACGGGGCATCCTGTTTTTATACCAGAAAGCGCTGTCTGATGCAGCGGCCGATTCGTCGCGCGCTGCGCGGACCGGAGCAGTCCGGGAGGCGGGCGCAAAAAACAGCGGCCATCAAACGATGGCCGCTGCGGAGTTTGATGTACTGCGGGGAGCGGGAATCAGGGCATGTAGCTGCGGGTGATGGCCGTGACCGTGCCGCCTTCGACGAGAACCTGCGTGTTGTAGGGGACAAAATGGGCGTCTTCGTCGGAAATCTTCTGCACCTCGGTAATGGACAGCTGCTGATCCGGATTGTCCAGATCGGAGTTGTCGGTCAGTATGCAGTTCGGATCGACCGGCAGAGTGACGGAAGCCACCTCATGATAGTCCTTGATATCATCCATACCGATGATGTAGTAGGTGCCGCCGTCGCCCGGAGCCAGCCATACGCCGCCCGTTTCCAGACCGCCGTTGATGGTGATCAGGCCGTCGTCGCTCACTTCCCTGGAGGTGACGGTGATGTCCTTGCCGTTGACGACAAGGGTGTCGCCCTCTGCCAGGTTGGAGACGTCGACGCTGTCGAACAGTTCGTAGTCGTACACAGTGAGGTCCATGACGAGCTTTCCGTCTTCCTCGCGGATGCCGGAGGGCAGGAAGGATGCGGCGAGCGTTGCGTCGGTGGGATTGGACAGCCCCTCGTCGGCCGGCAGCGGCTCTACGCGCTTGGCCTCTGCCGGGGGGGTGTCGTCCTGTGGCTGCTGTGGCTGCGTGCCGCAAGCACTCAGTGCCAGCGCCAGCATGCACAGTGCAAGAGCAAGAGAACGTGCTTTCTTCATTTTGATGAGCTCCTTTGTATGATATTTGCCGGATGCCGCCGCTCGGCGGCAGCTGCTCCGGTGTGTGAAGGATGCAGAACAGACGGGACAAGCTGTCCTGCCTGACCTGTGCTCCTATGGTAGCGATGAATTGTTGCGAAAACAAGTCGTTTTTGTGAATGATGGAGGAAAACTATGAAAAAACGGTTAATTCTTTCTGCTCTGACGCTGACACTGCTGGCCGGAGTGCTTTGCGGCTGCGGACGGACGCAGCTGCAGCCGGCAGCCGCTGCGCCTGCGCAGCAGGAGACGGCACAGGAGCCGCAGCAGAAGTCAGAGCCGTCTGCACCGGAGAATTTTGTGCTGCTGGCCGATGTTGTCCCCGATGCAATGGAGGAGATCCGTTATTATACGACCTATAACTTTACGGGCATGCGCGTTGACGGCTATGAGGAGCCGTGCGCGCTGCTCACGCGCGAGGCTGCCGAGGCCCTGCGTGCCGTCAGCGATGAGGTCAAGGCACGGGGCTATCGCCTGAAGATCTACGACGCCTACCGGCCCCAGGCAGCGGTGCAGTGCTTCGTGCGCTGGGCGGAGGATCCCGGCGATACGGAGATGAAGCCGTATTTTTATCCCGAGGTCGACAAGTCTCAGCTTTTTGCGCAGGGCTATATTGCCGGGCGATCCGGCCACAGCCGCGGCAGCACGGTGGATTTGACGTTGTTTGACGAGGCGACCGGCAAGGAGCTGGACATGGGCGGTACATTCGACTATTTCGGCGCGCGCTCCCATTCGGATTTTACAGACGGCCTGACCGGGGAGCAGCAGGCAAACCGCCTGCTGCTGCGTGAGGTGATGGTGCGTCACGGCTTCCGCCCGCTGGACACGGAATGGTGGCACTTTATGCTGGAGGACGAGCCGTATCCTGACACCTATTTTGATTTCCCGGTGTCCTTCGATTCCGTGGCATGACCTGCGCGGAGCAAAAAAACAGGCGGCCGGAGCGCGCTGTGCGATCGCTCCGGCCACCTGTGCGTTTCCCGCTGCATTTACGGATGCAGCGGGATGGTGACGTCGACGCCATTGATGGAGACGCCGGCATCTGCGGGAATGAGAATGTACTTGCGCCCGTTGATGACGCGCGCTTCGATCAGACTGCTGTTTTCCGGTGCGACGTGGAGCTTGGCCTCCTGCGTTGTCACCTCAAACTTGTTGCGTTCAATGAGATTATCGGGGTTGAGCGCGGCAGCGGGGCCATACTGCCTTTCACATTCGGCACGGAAGGCGTCCGCCTTTTCTGCCGGCACGCCGTTGTCCGTGAGAATACGGGCCACCTCGCCGACCGACAGCGTCAGCGGCTCGGGGTCTTTGCTTTCCCGGTGCGCCTCGATGCGGGTACGCAGCTGCTCGTGGACGGATTGAATCACGTCGTAGCTGCAGTCCTTCTCCAGCGTCTGGCGCAGCGCGCCATCGAAGATTTCCTTCTGCTCGGCGGCGGACATGGGCGGTTCGACGCAAAACAGCGGAGCGATGACCTCCTGATGCAGGCAGGCTGCATTTTTGGTGTAAAACAGGGCGTTGTAGATGTTGGCGGTGCGGTCGTCGAAGGCGGGAAAGAGAAAGCCAAGCTCCGGCGCGGCGGCCGTCTGTCCGGCCGGGGCCTGGTGAAATTCGTTATCCCCGGCGCAGTAGCTCAGCGCGGGCGAGGGCGTTTTTACCGGGCAGACGCTGCAAACGATATACTGAAATACCTCGTCGGCGTTTTCGCGCTGCAGACGGCCGTCCTTCCCGCGGTGCGGCACGTCGTAGGCGTCGGCCGCCAGCAGGATGAGATAGCTGCTCCCACCCAGGTCAATGGCGTTGATGATCTTCTGACAGAGTGTCTCACGTGCGGCGCGGTCCTGCAGGGCGGTGCGGCGGAGCGTCTGAAGCAGGCGGTGCTCGTCGCTGTCGGCCACCTGCTGCGAGGAAAAGACAATGTCAATCAGATTCTTGCCCAGCGTGCCGGAGAGCGATTTCTTCAGCAGGCCAAGATACAGCTCCTGCTCCTCCTGCGGCATGAGGCCCAGCGGGGCGTCAATCCAGGAAATGATCTGCCGGCTGCCGCTGACGTAGCAGCCGTATATGCTGCGGATGCTGCTACGGTCCGGACGGAAGCGCCGGCGAAGCTCGTTGAGTTCCTTTTGATTCATAGTGTTCCTTTCTGCTGCGGCGATCGGCAGCCGGAACATTTTAGCACGCTTCGCCCGGAACATCAAGAAGACAGGAGCAGATTTTCCGCCGCGGCATAGGATGGGATGAGACCGGCTGTTCCGTTCCGCCCCGGGAAATTGCCGAAACGATGGAAAAAATGGAGATTTTCCCGAAAACTCTATTGACAAACCCCGGGGGCTGGGGTATGATTTCGTCAATAAATTGATTGAAAGGCTCGGAAGGAGGCAGACATCATGCTCAGGTACATCGCCCATGCCACGAAGTCCACCGCTTGTTGTCGTCACACGCTGTTCTCCCGGGCATATCTTATGGCCAGGCGCTTCGGCATGTAACGATTTGCGCCTGCACGCGGCGCGAAAAGCGGGCGCTTCATGATCTGCCATCTTGCCGGGAGTTTGTAGGCTCCCGGTTTTTTGCGTTTCAGGAGGCGGGTAAGATCAATCGGAAAGACGGTGACTGTTCTGAACTGGGAATTTATCGCAAAATATCTTCCGCTTTACCGGGAGGCCGCATGGCTGACGCTTCGGCTTGGCCTGATCGGCATTGCCCTGTCCATCCTGATCGGCCTGATCTGCGCGATCGTGCAGTATGACAAGGTCCCTGTCCTGCGGCGGATCGTCGGGGCCTATATTGAGCTGAGCCGCAACACGCCGCTGCTGATTCAGCTGTTCTTTATTTATTACGGTCTGCCGAAGCTCGGCATCCGCACCGACCCGGCCTCCTGCGGCATCGCGGGTCTGGCCTTCCTGGGCGGCAGCTACATGGCCGAGGCGTTCCGCAGCGGCCTGGAGGCCGTCGACGCGGTGCAGCTCGAAAGTGCCTACAGCCTCGGAATGACCAAGTGGCAGGCGATGTGGTATGTGATCCTGCCGCAGGCGGCCTCCATCAGCGTGCCAGCCTTCATGGCAAATGTGATTTTCCTGCTCAAGGAGACGAGCGTGTTCAGCGCCGTCAGCCTGATGGATCTGATGTTCACCGCCAAGGATCTGATCGGCTTGTATTCCAAAACCACGGAATGCCTGTTCTTGCTGGTCGTGTTTTATCTGTTGATCCTGCTGCCGGTTTCCATTCTGGGAAGCGTGCTGGAAAGGAGGCTGCGTCATGCCGGATTTGGGGCTTGAGGTTCTCTGGAAGGGAAAAAACGCCGCGCGTCTGCTGGGAGGCCTTTGGACGGCGCTGCGCATCAGCCTGATCTCCGTGGCCATCAGCATTCCGCTGGGCATCCTGCTGGGCGTGCTGATGACACGCAAAAACCGTGTGGTGCGCGCACTGCTGCGGTTTTATCTGGAGTTTATTCGTATCATGCCGCAGATGGTGCTGCTGTTTCTGGCCTATTTCGGCACGACCCGCGCCTTTGGCTGGAATCTGACGGGCGAAACGTCGTCGATCATTGTCTTCACGCTGTGGGGCACGGCGGAAATGAGCGATCTGGTGCGCGGCGCGCTGATCTCCATTCCGAAGCATCAGTATGAGAGCAGCGAGGCCCTTGGACTGAGTAAGGCGCAGACCTACTGGTATATCATCATCCCGCAGACGATCCGGCGACTGCTTCCGCTGTCGATCAACCTCATCACCAGAATGATTAAAACCACCAGCCTGATTCTCATGATCGGCGTGGTGGAGATGCTGAAGGTGGCCCAGCAGATCATCGAGGCCAACCGGACGGCCAGTCCGAATGCGGCCTTCGGCGTATATCTGACGGTATTTCTGCTGTATTTCATCGCCTGCTGGCCCATCAGCCTGCTGGCAAAGCATCTGGAACAAAAATGGAGGTAACGGCGCCATGAGCCAGCCGCTTTTGAGCATATCCCATCTCACGAAAAAATTCGGAGACAACGTTATTCTGAACGATATCAGCTTTACCGTTGAACAGGGCGAGGTTATCGTCATCATCGGTCCTTCGGGCTGCGGCAAGAGTACGCTGCTGCGCTGTATCAACGCGCTTGAACCGATCCAGGGCGGAGAGATTGCCCTCGGCGGCGACGTCATCGACCGTTCGGCAAACAATCTGCCCGCCCTGCGGCGGCGGATCGGTATGGTGTTTCAGAGCTATGAGCTGTTTCCGCACCTGACGGTCATCGACAACATCCTGCTGGCTCCGTGCAAGGTGCTTCGCCGTAAGCGTGAGGAGGCTCGCGCCGAGGCGCTGACGCTGCTCAAGCGCGTCGGACTGCTGGAGAAGGAGCATAGCTATCCGCGCGAGCTGTCCGGCGGGCAGAAGCAGCGTGTGGCCATCGTGCGTGCGCTGTGCATGCATCCGGAGATTTTGCTGTTTGATGAGGTGACGGCTGCGCTCGATCCGGAGATGGTTCGTGAGGTACTCGATGTCGTGCTCGATCTGGCCCGGCAGGGCAGAACGATGCTCATTGTGACGCACGAGATGCAGTTTGCCCGTGCCATTGCCGACCGCGTGCTCTTTCTCGACGGCGGCCGCATTGCAGAGCAGGCCCCGCCGGAGGAATTCTTTGAACACCCGAAGACCGAGCGCGCCCGGCAGTTTTTGAATATGTTTGAATTTGACGCAGTCAAGTCTCCCAGGGAAGCGGAGCAGCCCGCCGCGTGCGGCACCGCCGAACAGGACCGAACCGGAGATTGACATAGATTAAAAACGAGAAAAGGGAGATATTTTGTGATGAAGAATCTGAAAAAAATCCTGGCCCTTGTCCTTGCACTTATGATGATCGCAGCGCTGGCCGCCTGCGGCACGCAGGGCCAGACCAACGACGGCGACACGACCGTTTACCGTACGCTGGATGAGATCAAGGAAAGCGGCACCATCAACATCGGCGTCTTCTCCGACAAGAACCCGTTCGGCTACGTCGACGAGAACGGCGAATATCAGGGCTATGACGTGTATTTCGCCAACCGCATCGGCGAAGACCTCGGCGTGAAGGTGAACTTTGTTTCCACCGAAGCTGCCAACCGCATCGAGTACCTCCAGACCGGCAAGGTGGATATCATCCTTGCCAACTTCACCGTCACCCCGGAGCGCGCCGAGGAGGTCGACTTCGCTCTGCCGTACATGAACGTCGCACTGGGCGTTGTTTCCCCCGACAGCCGCGTCATCGAGAGCCTGGACAACTGGGATGCCAACGATGAGATGATCGTCATCTCCGGCACCACCGCTGAGACCTACCTCATCCAGAACTACCCCGACATCAAGCTGCAGAAGTATGACACCTATGCCAATGCCAAGAACGCCATGGAGAATGGTAACGGCGCGGCCTGGGCCAACGACAACACCGAGGTCATTGCCTTCGCACTGCAGAACGCCGGCTACACCGTCGGCATCCCGTCTCTCGGCAGCAAGGACACCATTGCTCCCGCTGTTTCTCAGGGCAACGAGACCCTGCTCAACTGGCTCAACGAGGAGATCGTGGCACTGGGTGAGGAGAACTTCTTCCACGCCGACTATGAGGCCACGCTGGTCGACACCTACGGCATGGAATATGAGGACAGCCTCGTCGTCGAGGGCGGCGTGACCGAATAATCGCGCGAATGCAGCAGAACCGGGCGGCGGGGGGCGGTCCTTCCCCCGTACCCGGCGCGCCGCTGCGCGCGGCATGAGATGAACTTCACAGCGGCGGTGTATTCCTGCATGGATCGGCAGGCCGGACAGGCCTGCCGATGTATGGCGTTTGCGGGAAATGTGCCGCAGGAAACGGAAACCGCTCCTTTGAGCCGGGGTGCCTCTGCGCACCCCGGCTGTTTTTTACCGCACCCGATCGGGTGGGAGGTTTTTGGGACATTGGATGTGGTATTCTGGCCGCAGAAGCAGGAGATCACGGACAGGAGGAGTAAAACATGGCATTTCAGATCGGATTTATGGCAGAGCATCCGGAAGCAGGGATCATGGAGGCGGTGCAGGCCGCGCCGCGGCAGGCAGCACAGCCACGCAGATCGGTGGTTCAGGTGAAGTTCGACGGTCAAAGTGCGCCGCTGACCTATTACAACGACCGGTTTGATCTTCATTGCGGCGATCTGGTCTACGTTGACGGGAAGCTGGAGGGGCAGCTCGGCCGTGTCACGGCGGTGGAGTATAACTTTCGGATCCGTCTGTCCGATTACCGGCGCGTGATCGCGCTGGTGGACACGGACGTCCGTGGGCAGTTTTACCTGGCCGGCTCGCATTTTATTACGTTTGATCCTGCGGCGCTGCCGTCCGGCAAGGCGGTGCGCTGGTTCAAGGCGCCGGAAAGGGAGGATGAGGTGTTTGCCCGCGGAAGCGATGATACGTCCTTCCGGCTGAACGACCTCGGCGGTCTGGGCGCCCGCAAGGCTGTCTGGGAGCGCGGCGAGACGTATTATTACGGGAACCGGGTGCGCTATCTCTGCCTCAACGGCATGTGCGGCTATGCGGTTGTGGAGGGTACGCAGGCTTATGAGGTGGAATTTACATACCGGAATGGGGAGATCAGCGGCCTGACCTGCAGCTGCTTCTGCTGCGGCGTCTGCAAGCATGAGGTGGCCGCGCTGCTGCAGCTGCGGGAGACGCTGGAGATGATTGAAGCGCACGATAACGGAGAATTTGCGCGCACAGGCTATTTTGCCGCTGTGGACAAGGGCACGCTTTTCCAGTTTGCCGTTGATGGGCGGGAGTGGGGGAGCCTGACGCTGCAGTGAGCGGCGGGAAACAGAACACGGCGCCGACGGATCGCAAAGCAAAAAAACACCACACAGGACATCTGCGGCCCATGTGGGGAAACCCGGGGTCCACATTCCTGTGTGGAATTTTATTCATTTTCGTGTAAGGGGAAGAGCGCTTGACAGGGAGTTCAGTCGGCTTCTTCCGGTGTGCGCTGCTCTCCTTCATTCTTAGCATGCGGCTGGGCGCTTTCCCGGTTCGGTTTGTTTTTAAGCGTCGGCCTTTTGCGAAGCATCCAGACAAGGTGTACCACGGTGCCGATCAGGACGGCCAGCGCGGCGGCAGCGACCACGGTGACCAGAACAGTGAGCAGGGTGGCTTCTCCCCGGAAGGCGCCAACGGATTGGTTCAAAATATCCTAGGCGGTATAGCCGATAATGACCGGAATGAGCAGGCTGTTGATGATCAGCAGTCTGGTATATCCGCGCTTATACAGCTTTAACCTGGCCTCGGCGGCCTGCAGCGCGCCCTCCTGGCGCGCAAGTGCCAACTCAATTTCGTGGAGCCTCTCCGTCTGGTCTTCGGGCGGGGCGGATAGACCAAACAGCTCGTCCAGAGACAGGCCGAGCACCTTGCACAGAGCGGCTCCGTTGTAGAGCAGGGGGTTTGCCTGTTTCCCGGCGTTGAGCGTACTGACGGACGAAAGCGGTACGCCGGACGCCTCGGACAGCTCCCTGAGTGTGATTCCCTTTTCTTCCTTTGCCTTTCGGATGCGGTCGGGGTATTTTTCTATGTAGTGCGACATTTCCTGGATTGCAGACACGATTGTTTCATCTCCAGACATGAATTCTCCCAGAATGAGCGGTGTTTCTTAAAACAGAATACGGTTTCTCAATCTGGAGTATGGACAGTTCGGCGCTGCGTCTGCTACCATGAAGGCGTAGCAGGCGGTGCGGAGTGACAACTGGGTTGCCTGTTACAGTCCGGGGGCCGCGGCAACGGCTCCCGGACGCCTGAAAAGAACGCGGAAAAATGGAGGAGCGCACATGCTTGGCAAGCACTCCCCCATGAGGTCGTAAACAGTATTCTGGAGGATGAGGAAGCCATGAGCCGGCTGCGGCTGGAGGCTCAGCGGATCCAGTGGCTCAGGCAGGGTCCCGGTGCACTGAGGATGGCAGGCGGGTGAGCGGGGAGCAGCCGTGCATCCATACGGAAACAGAGCACGGAAGCGGCGGCTTGGTATACAAACAGCTGCTGCAGAACCTTTCGGATGGGATCGCAGCATTGCAAACAGCCTGCCTCGCATGTTTCGGCCTGTCTGAGAACAGCGGAATACCGAAGGCGCAAGCACGGAGGCCAGCGCCCTTGGGGTCACTGTTTACGAACAGCTTGACGGCACGCTTCTCTTGCCGTGCGGAGGCGTATTTGCAGCCTGCACGGCAGATGTCCGATCTTGTTGTATACAACATATCACATTTACGCAAACTTTTCAATAACAATTGAAATAATTTGTGCATTATGCAGAATACGAGTAGGGGAAAGGGTGGGCAGACATATGGAAGCCCTGCGTTATGATTGGAACCGGGCGTACAGAGCGGCAGGGGAGAAACACATGACAGAGGAAAGAAAGGGGGACAATCTTCCTGCAGCTCTGGTCATCCTGCTTGCGGCGTTGGTTCTGCGTCCCTTCTGGGGAGGCTTTCGTGGTGTGTTCCGTGGGGACCGGTCTCCCCGGCCCGCACGGCTGGCGCTGACGGATGAAGGGGCGACTGAATATTCAATAGCGGATGTTTATTCAAAAAACATTTGAATAGAATGACGCGCGGAAAGGAAGTTTAGAAGGTAAACCAGCAGACGTCCGTGTAAATCAGGGGCGTGGAGCAGGCGCTGATGCAGCATCTGTAAAGCGCAATCGGCACGCAGAAGGCGGAACAGGCTGCAGACATGGAAATGCCGGGAAAACGCCTGCGAATGCGGGCGTTTGCTGCCGTACAGCATTCACAGCCTGTTCTTTTGGAAGAAGGAGGCGATGGTATGTATGACGCAAACAAGCTGCATCCGGAGCTGTGGTACGCTGACTCTGAATCCGACTTGTGCGGCCGACAGCTGCATGGTCGCTCCCTCCGGCAGGCGCGGAACGACAGTCCCTGGGTGTACGTGCCGAGCCCCCAGGACATTTATCGCATCGGCGTGCAGCCCGGGCAGACCGTGTGGGCCATGAGTCAGAACGAGCCGGTCTTCGCAGTGCGGACGGCTGACCGGACCGGCCTGGTCAGCACCGCCTTTTATCGGTTTGAGCAGTACGATCCGACCGCTGCGGAGCCGTTTGAAGCAAAACGGTTCGTGACGCGGACGGAGCTTGAGGCGCTTGTCCGCAGACTGGAGGAGGCTTCGTCGGAGGAGCCGGCTGCGGATGACCTCAAAGCGGTTATCGTCTGAGCGCGGCGGCGGGGATTTTGGCGGCATCATACAGGAATGCCGGGAGACTTTTTCTGACGCGCCGTTCCGGAACGGTACTGCGATTACATAAACCGATCGCAGCTGCGCCAGGAGACACAGCGGCAGGCGAAGGACCGCGTTTGTTCCAAAAATTTCCGTTCTTCCGCGAAATGGCAGATGTACCATGTGATAAATGCACGCGCGGAGCAGATACTATCCGTGCGCGAGCAAAAACACATGGGAGGAACCAGAGATGAAACAAGCAATGGGAGCCATTCTGGCGCTGACGCTCTTTGCCGGCTGCTTCTTCTGTGCCTGCGATTCCGGCACCAGACCGAGCGGTACGGATCAGAACAATCCGCCGACTACCAGCCAGAATGACACGAACAACCAGGAAATCGATAAGACCGACAACAAGAATGATACCGGAACCGATACCGGCACCGTCGGCCAGACGGCGGACAAGAATACCGCCGCCCCCAGCAGAAGCGCCGGACGCAACGACTTGTTCCGCTATCAGGGTACGCGCGGCCGAAACGATCTGACCGCCGGCCGGTATGAGCGCCAGCTCGATCGCGTGCAGCGCGGTCTGGACAACCGAAATCTCATGACCTGAGCAAACCGCATGCACAGCAGCAGGCCGGCAGCAGCCGGCCTGTTGCATTTATTTTGAATGTATAGTATAATCCAGTCATATTTCCGGGAAGCCTGACAGGGAAAACCGCGACGCGTGCGGCCTGCCGGGCCGGCCCCGTTGATTCGGAGGGACAGCATATGTCGTATATTCCCACACCGGAGCAGGCGCGCGAGCTGGTTGCGCAGTACAACAGCGAGCCGTTCCACCTTGAGCATGCAGAGACCGTCTCCAAGGTGCTCGGCGTGTTTGCCGCAGAGTTTGACCCCGGCATGGAGGACTACTGGCGCACGGTCGGCATGCTGCACGACATTGATTTCGAGCGTTGGCCCGATCAGCACTGCACGAAGGCTGCAGAGCTTTTGGCGGGGCTGGACGTGGATGAGAGCGTCATCCGCGCGGTGGTCTCTCACGGCTATGGCCTGTGTTCCGATGTTGCGCCGGAGCGCTATATGGAAAAGGTGCTTTATGCCGTGGATGAGCTGACGGGACTGATCGGCGCGGCTGCACGTATGCGCCCGACGGGACTGGCCGATATGGAGGTCAAGTCCCTGAAAAAGAAGTTCAAGGACAAGAAGTTCGCCGCAGGCTGCTCGAGGGATGTGATCACCAGCGGCGCGGAGATGCTGGGTATGCCGCTTGACGAGCTGATGGAGCGCACCATCTGCGCCATGCGTGCATGAGCAGACCACGCACCAGCCTGCACAGACAATGGAGGGACCTTCATGCCAAAGCAACGATACAAACGCCTGTTGGCCGGCGTGCTCGCCGCACTGCTGCTCTCTTCCGGGAGCACTGCTTCGGCGGCCTCGGCGTCTGACTTCCGCGATGTGCCGCGCACGAGCTGGTACTATGATGCGGTGAATTTTGCAGTGGGTCAGGGCTTGTTTCAGGGTACGGGCGCAGGACAGTTTTCCCCGTCCGGAACGATGACGCGCGGTATGTTCGCCGTGGTGCTTAGCCGGCTGGCCGGAGCGAAAACGGGCGGCGGAGGCATGTGCATCGTACAGACCAGCGCCTGGCTGCGCGGCACGCCGTCGACCTCGGGAAAGCAGCTGACGCTGCTGTATCCCGGTGCGCGACTGAACATCACCGGCTTGTCCAACGGGTGGTACGCCGTGACAGACGGCACGCACACCGGCTATCTGAGCCAGAGCGTCGTTAACGCCTACTCCAGCCGGTTTCTGGACGTGCCCTACGGGGCATATTACCGCGGTGCGGTCGACTGGGCCTCTGCCGTCGGAATCGCCCAGCCGACGGCGGATGAATTCTTTTCGCCGGAGCTGGCCATCACGAGACAGGATCTGTGCCGGATGCTGTATCAGCTGGCCCGGAACGAGGGGTATACGCTCCCTGCCGGCAGCACGGCGCCCTTTTCCGATCAGGCCAATATCAGCGCTGCCTGTGCTGAGGCCGTGTCGGTGATGCATCAGCTCGGCGTGGTGCAGGGACGGGAGAACGGCATGTTTGCTCCGCTGTCGGGTGCGACGCGGGCCGAGGTAGCGGCAATGCTTCAGCGCTACTGCAGCGCCGTGGAGGCTCTGACGAAGGACGGCGCATCCGAACCGTCCGGCTCTGCCGGGCAATCCGGGACGGACGAGACGTCCGGAGACGGAACAACGACGGAGCCCGAGCCGTCCGTTTCCTACACCTACGGTACGGCGCTGCCGCAGACTGCCGCCGTCACCGACCGGTACTTTGACGACGCATGCTTTCTCGGCCACTCCATGGTGGTCGGAATGCGCTATTATTTTCACCTGGACAAGGCGGCCTTCTGCGCAGCCAACGGTTTGAGTGCGGCAGGCTTTCTGAGCTATACCGGCTTTTCCCTGTCCGGCGGCGGGACCGGCAGCCTCGACGAGGCGCTGGGCACGCGGCAGTTCGGCAAGTATTATATCATGCTCGGCACAAACGAGATCACGCCCGACGGCAGCGAGACCTATCGTGAGAACATGCGCGCGATCATCCGCTATCTCCGCGCACGCTCGCCGCAGGCGAAGATTTATCTGCTGAGCGTGCTGCCGGCGGCGAAGGAGAACACCGACGTGTGGCAGTATCTTACGCCGGAGAACATCCGTCCATACAACGAGCGGCTTCTGGAGCTGTCGGCGGAGGAAGAGGTGGCCTACCTTGATTTGTGGACGCTGTTTGCCGATGCAGACGGCTATCTGCCGGCCGAGCGCGCCACGCTCGACGGCATCCATCCCATGGCAAGCGAGTATCAGACGATGAAGAACGCTCTGCTGACTCATACCTACTGAGCATCCCCGCACGCAAGGAGAAGAAAACCAGGAGAAACGCGCAAGAGAGAGGAGAACCCAATGCTTTACAACCATTTATCCATCAACGAACAGGGGCACCTTGCCCTGGCTGGCGTCGACACCGTCGAGATGGCGGAGAAGTACGGCACGCCGCTTTATCTGCTGGACGAGATGCAGATCCGCACAAAGTGCTGGACCTATGTGCAGAGCATGCGCAAGCATTTTCCGGTCGGTTCCACGGCGCTCTATGCCGGCAAGGCGCTCTGCTTCAAGCAGATGTACCCCATTCTGAAGCAGCTTGGCATGGGCGCGGACGTGGTGTCCACCGGCGAGATCCATACGGCGCTTGAGGCGGGCTTTCCGGCCTCTATGCTGGTGTTCCACGGCAACGCCAAAACGGATGACGACCTCCGCTATGCCCTTGACAAGCGTGTCGGTTGGATCGTTGTGGACAACCCCGAGGAGCTGGAGCGCCTCAACGAGCTGGCCGGTGAGAAACGCGCCTGCCAGAAGATCATGCTGCGCCTGACGCCGGGGATCGATCCGCACACCTTTGAGGCCGTCAGCACCGGAAAGGTCGACTCCAAGTTCGGCCTCGTCATCGAAACCGGACAGGCACTGGAGGTGACCGGACGGGCGCTGGAGATGAAGAACGTGGAGCTGATGGGCTTCCACTGCCACGTCGGCTCGCAGATCTTTGACAGCAAGCCGTTTCTTGACGCGGCGGGCGTCATGCTCTCGTTCATGGCCGAGGCCAAGCAGAAGTACGGCTACAATGCGCAGGTGCTCAACCTCGGCGGCGGCATTGGCGTGCGTTATGTTGAGAGCGACCCGGAGGAGATCGATATCGACAAGGTGCTTTCCGAGCTGTCCAACTACATCACCAACCAGTGCTGGCGCATGAAGATCTTTTCTCCGGCAATTTTTCTTGAGCCGGGCCGCAGCATCGTGGCCGACGCGGGCGTGACGATGTACACGGTGCAGAGCGTCAAGCAGATTCCGGGCTATAAGGACTATGTCATCGTTGACGGCGGCATGACCGACAATCCGCGCTATGCGCTGTACGGCGCGAAGTATACCGCCATTGTGGCCAATAAAGCCGACCGGCCGGCGGACTTCCCCTGCACGCTGGCAGGCCGCTGCTGTGAGAGCGGCGACGTGATCGGCGAGAACATCGCACTGACGCGCCCCGAGCGCGGAGACAAGGTGGCTGTGCTGACCACCGGCGCGTACAACTATTCGATGGCCTCCAACTACAACCGCTTCGGCCGCCCGGCTGTCGTGATGGTGTGCCAGGGAGAGGATCGTCTGGTCGTCCGGCGTGAGACGCTGGAGGATCTGACGCGCTGCGATGTGTGACCCGCGGTGCGGCTGAGAACAGATCGCGCCAGGGTAATACGCTGCATGCCTGAAAACGGCAGGGAAAGCTCCGAACCATAACAGCGGAAAAAGCAGCATGTACCGCAGAGCCTGCGGCACATGCTGCTTTTTGCTGTAAAAAGAGGGCGCTGTACGAATGTACAGCGCCCGGTCCGTTGTGTGGGTCTTGTTTGAACGATATAAGAGGAAAGAGGAAGAGAGAAAACGGGTTTACCAGCGGTCGCCGCTGAAGGGGTTGGTGTACGCGCCGCCGGCATTGAAGCCGTCGGGAGCCTGCTGCAGCTGCGCCTGTTCGGATTCTTCGGACGCAGCGGCCGTCTCTTCATCGAAAACGATGGTCAGCGTCTGATAGCTGCCGGCGCGGTAGACGGTAATCTCTGCGCTGTCGCCGGCCTTGTAGGCCTTCTTGGCGTACTTCAGATCGTTGGTGCTGGTGATGGCTTCGTTGCCGAGCTGGGTGATGATATCACTCACCTGCAGGCCGGCCTTGTCTGCGGCGCTGCCGTCGGTGACGGAGTAAACATATGCGCCGACGACCATGTTGTAATAGGCAGCCATACTGCTGGTGACGTCCAGCACCTGCACGCCCATGGCGGGTTTGCCGGAGACGTAGCCGTTGGTGATCAGCTCCTTGGCGATGTCCATCGCATCGTTGATGGGGATGGCGAAGCCGAGGCCCTCCACACCGGAGGAAGCATACTTGGCCGTAACAATGCCGATGACCTGGCCCTGTGCGTTGTAGACGGGGCCGCCGGAGTTGCCGCTGTTGACGGCGGCGTCGATCTGGAACATGTTGATGGCAGAACTGCTGCTTTCCGTGGCGATGACGCGGTCGAGCGCGGAGACGGAGCCGGTCGTCATGGTGAACTCCAGCTCGCCGAGCGGGTTGCCAACGGCATAGACCGGTTCGCCCACGGTGATGGTGTCGCTGTTGCCAATGGTGACGGGGGTGAGTCCGTCGGCGTCGATCTTCAGTACGGCTACGTCATTTTCCTCCTCGCTGCCGACGACGGAGGCCGTGTAGCTTGTGCCGTCCTTAAACAGAACGTTGATGGACGAGCCCTGTGTAACGGCGCTCTTGATGACGTGATAGTTCGTGAGGATATAGCCGTCAGACGAGATGACAAAGCCGGAGCCGACGACCGGCGTTGTGGTGATCATACCGAAATAATTGGTTTTGGTCTCGGTCTGGATGCCGACGGTCTGCTTGCAGGCCAGCGCATAGATATCGCCGCTGTTGAAGCTGCCGAGCGTGACCGGCTGGGTAGCAACGTTATTGGACGTCAGGTCGTTGGGAACGCCGTCGCTGTCCGACGGTATGCCGGACTCGGCCTGCGTCTGCGCATCCAGCTTTTTGCCGATCAGCTGCGCACTGAGCGCGCCGCCGCCGATGCCGCCGAGAATGGCACAGACCAGGCACAGGCACAGCACTCGTACCCAGCCCGCGTTATGACCGGAAGACTCCGGCTTCTGCGCCGTCTTCTTCGGCTGCGCTTTTTTTTCGGGCGGAGTGTAGTATCGGGTGGGGGCGGTGAACTCGTCCTGCGGACGGTACTGCGCGTCGGAATACAGGGGACTGGACTGATCGGACGCGGAGAAATGGTATTCTCCATCCACAGCAGCTTCCGACTGTGCGCCGGAGGCAGCTGCTGCGTCCGTTTCTTTGTTGAAGGAACCACGGTTCATGGCTTCATTGGTGTTGTTTTCGCTGCTCATATCCATGCCTCCGATTTGGATCTCAATGTTTATGGCAGTATAGTACAACACACCTGTGTCGAATGCATGAACAATCCCGAAACTTTTTTCACATTTATGCAGCCGGGACGTCGATAACACGGCTGGCGTCGCTCTCGGGGACGGCAACGGGAACGTCCAACCTCAGATCGGTGGGGGAGGCCGGTTCGCCGGCCTCCTCATTGATGCGTTCGATGGCGGCCTGCGCTTCGGCGACCGTCTCCAGGCGCACGCCATGCTCGGTGAGCCAGGCGTTGGTTCGCGTGGAGTAGATGGTGGGATGGGTGAAGAAATCCTCCCAGATGCTCCCATCGTAGATGCCTTCCTGCTCCCGCTTTTTGGCGGCCTCCAGGTCGTACAGCTCAAAGCGGATGGTCAGGTTATAGACCTCGTTGCTGTAGGCTTCCTCGTCCGTCAGATAGAGCCGGCCGAGCGTGCCGTCCTCCAGATCGGGCAGGATGCACTCGTTGTAAAGCTGATACATGGCCCGCGACGTCAACCGAATGGTGGGATAGTCGGCTGCGTCATCCGGGTGG
This sequence comes from Clostridiales bacterium, assembly GCA_022768185.1. GTDB lineage: Bacteria > Bacillota > Clostridia > Oscillospirales > Oscillospiraceae > JALEMS01. The sequence continues at coordinate 29,468 of JALEMS010000066.1, forward strand.
TATACGTCCTCCGGGCGGTAATTGTATTCAATGCAGGCTGTGGAAATATTCTGCTCAGTGACCGGAATCGAGACGTGCTTGCGGGAGAGCAGGCCCTCCTTCGAGTTGAGCAGCGCTTCAATGGCGGCCAGATCGTCGTTGCCCTCAGGCAACTGCGGATCGCTGCAGTACAGCGTCCAGTACAGGCGGCTGAACGTTTTGCCGTCGCTGAGGGTGTAGAGCAGCCGGGTATAGGCGCCGCCGGTGCCGCTGTCGTTGTGCTCATAGATTGTCTTGTGCGCGACAAGACTTTCGTGCAGCATCAGTGCGCCGCGGATGTTTTCCGGCTCAGTGAACTCGGCGTTGTTGCCGTTGTAGCTGACGGCGACGGAGACAACGTCGTCCGGCTTGGGCACGCGCTTTTCATAGCCGAACAGGTCAAACTCACAGGCGAGGGTCAGTGCGCACAGCAGCGCGCAGAACACAGCCAGTCCGCGCAGGTTACTGCGGAAGACCCGGAAGGTCTTCTTCATCAGCATATTGGCTCCGAACCACCCGATCACGCCGCCGATGAGCATGAACAGCAGCAGCGCCAGCATGTGCGGCAGTGTGCCGGAGTTGTTTGAACCCCTGTAGCCGATGAGGATGACATGCATCAGGCAGCCGAGCGCCAGCGCGCAGGCCAGCGCCAGACACCAGCGGAATACCGGGCGCAGCACGCGAATGGCCACGGTGTCGCCCGCGCTTTCCATACGGCGGCTGCGGTAAAGCAGCAGCGCCAGTACAGCAAACACCACGCCGGAGACGCAATAGGCGGCCAGCATACCCCATGAGCCGAAGTAGTAGCCTGTCGTGATATAGCTGTCATACAGCGCGCTGTACTGTTGAATGCGCTCGACCTCCATACCGGACATCATTTCCCAGATCGGTGAGAGGAAGGACAGACGCAGCGAGTCGGAGCCGGGACTGCCGTAAACAAAGCAGCTGAGGATATAGCGTACGGTGGCCTCCAGGCCGACCGCTGTGAAGCTGAGAATGCCGTAGACTGCGGGGAGAATGAGCAGCTGTCCCGTCAGCATGGCGCAGAAGGAGGCAAAGCCGTAGAAGGTGATGTTGGTCATGGAGACGATGACAAACCACTGACAGAGGGTTGCCGGGTCTGCCACATGATACAGCGCCTCCACACCGAGCGCCAGCAGCGCGATGAGCACATTGATCAGCAAGACGGGCAGCAGCCCTGCCAGAAAGCAGGAGAAGAACATACCCTCGCGCCGGACGGGGAGCACGCAGAACATGCCGGTGCCCTTGCTGTTGTACAGGTGGCTGAACACGGCCATGGCTGTGAATGCCGAGAAAATAAACGAGATGATCGTGCCGCCCTTTATGGCAAATGTGAGAACATTGCTGGCACATTCGACGGCGTCCGGCCTGAGCTGCCACCGAAGCTGACCGAGCAGCGGCATCGGCAGTACGAAGAACCATATGCCGGCATAGAGCAGCCACAGCGGCCAGAAACGGCGGACGGTCTTGCCGAAAATGGTCTGATTAAAGAACGATTTCCCGGACTGCATAGTCGGCACCTCCCAACTCGTAAATGAAAATTTCCTCCAGCGTCAGCGGCACGGCGTCCATGAACAGCGGCTGACAGGCTGCCAGTCGGGCCGTCAGCTCCTCCGTGCGGCCACGCAGGATCAGCGTGTGGAGCCGGCCGGTCTGCGACTGGTGCAGAATCTGCAGCTCCTGCGGCAGAGACACGCCGTCCGGCAGGGCGACGAGGATCTTGACCACGTTTTCCTGCAGCTCGGAAAGCGAACGTTCAAGCAGAAGCCTTCCGTGATTGATGATGCCGACATGGTCGCACACGTCCTCCAGCTCGCGCAGATTGTGCGAGGAGACGAGAATGGTGGTGCCGTGCTCGGCTGCATCGGCCAGCGCGATGCTCCATACCTGGCGGCGCATGACGGGGTCAAGACCGTCGACCGGCTCGTCGAGGATCAGCAGATCGGGCCGCATGGACATGCTCAGCCAGAAGGCGGCCTGCTTCTGCATGCCGCGCGAGAGGCGGCGGATGGGGCGCTTGTCGTCCAGCGAGAACGCACCGCGCAGCTTTTCGTAGCGCTCCATATCGAAGCTGGGGTAGAGCCGACGGTAGTAGCGCATCATGTCTGCGGTGGACGCCTGCGGGAAATAGGCGATGTCATCCGGGATATAGGCAATGCGGGATTTGACGGCGGTGTTTTCATACACCGGCTGGCCGTCGATGCGAATCTCGCCGGAGTCCTGACGAAAGATGCCCGTCAGATGGCGGATGATCGTGGACTTGCCTGCGCCGTTCGGGCCGACCAGTCCGTAGACTGCGCCCTGCGGAACGCTGAGGGACAGTCCGTCGAGCGCACGAAAGCCGTCAAAGCTTTTGACGACGTTTTCAACTTCAACCATTTGCATCTGTTATGCTCCTCCTATGCGGTCTTTCAGCTCCAGAGCGCTCATACCCATCCAGAGCAGTTCCTGTGTGATTTCGTCGAACTGCCGCAGCAGCTCGTCTTTGCGCCTGGGATCCGGCTCGCTGTGGGTTGCGAAGCTGCCCTTGCCGGGAACGGAGCAGATAAAGCCCTCAGCCTCCAGCTCGCGGTAGGCGCGCTGAATGGTGTTGGGATTGATGGCAAGGGAAGCCGCCAGCTCGCGGACAGAGGGAAGCTTTCCGTCGGGCGGCAGCGCACCGGACACGATCAGGCGGCGCAGTGCGTCCTTGACCTGCTCGTAAATGGGACGTCCGTCACGGTAGTTGATCGTAATCATGATTTATCACCTCAAGATACAGCAGCAAAACTGTGTCAACTGTGTTAATCAGTATAATACAGATGAACCGGGCTGTCAAGCACTATCCCGGAAAAAATATCCGTTTTTCCAATCCGGAACGGCAGAAAGGCCGCAGACACTGTCTGCGGCCTTTCAATTTGTATGCTTCCTTCCGGATAAGAATCTCGTTTCCGCGTGTGTTCGGGCGCGGAGTCAGTTCGTGCAGATGAAGCCGCCGCCGAGCAGGCGGTCTCCGTCGTAGAGAACGGCGGACTGGCCGGGAGCGGGAGCGCGCACGGCGTCGTCGGTGAGAATGTACACGCCGCCGCCGTCGGGCGTGACGGTTGCCATCGGGTTTTCCCACTTGGTGTGGCGCACGCGCACGCTGGCGCGGAAGGGGCCGTCCGGCCGGTCGATCAGCCAGCTGAAGGCACTGGCGTGCACCTCGTGGGTGAACAGCTCCTCCCACAGAGCCAGCTCCACCTCGTTGCGCTCCGGATGCAGCGCGGAAACGTACAGCCGCCGGCCCTCGAATGAGCCGAGGCCGCGGCGCTGGCCGACGGTGTAGCGGTGCAGACCCTCGTGGCGTCCGATCACCTCGCCATGGAAGACAAAGTTTCCGGGCGGCGGACAGACGCCGCGCTGCTCCAGCCAGGCCGCGTAGTCGTTGGCGGGGATAAAGCAGATTTCCATGCTGTCCGGCTTTTTTGCGGCAGCGACGCCGAGCTGCTCAGCCAGATGGCGCACCTCCCGCTTGGGGTATTCGCCCAGCGGCAGGACGAGGCGGGCGGCCTGCGCACGCGTAAGGCGGCAGAGCATATAGCTTTGATCGTTTTCCGGGTGACCCTTGAAAATCGCGCCGCCGGCGGCGCGGGCATAGTGCCCCGTGGCGATGTACGGTGCGCCGATGCGGTCGGCGTGCGCGCACAGGGCGGCAAACTTGACGGCGGGGTTGCAGAGAATGCAGGGATTCGGCGTCCGGCCATGGGCGTAGCTGTCGGCAAACGGACGGCAGACGCAGCGCTCCATGGCGGCCTGCGTGTTGAGCACCGAGAAGGGGATGCCCATCGTCTGTGCGGCGGCGCGCGCCTCGTCCGGCGGCGTGAAGCCGGCGTTGAGATACAGCGCGTGTACCTCATAGCCCTGCTGCTGCAGCAGAGCGGCAGACACGGAGGAATCCACGCCTCCCGACAGACCCAGAACAACTTTTTCTTTCATGCGCGGCTCTCCATATAAATCATCAGCGCCGTGAGATCGGCGGGGGAAACGCCGGAGATGCGGCTGGCCTGCCCGAAGCTTTCCGGACGGATGCGCGCCAGCTTCTGTCGTGCTTCGAGCCGCAGCCCGTCGATGGACGTATAGTCGAGATCTGCCGGCAGCGGACGGGACTCCATGCGCGTGAACTCCTCGATCTGCCGCAGCTGGTGGCGGATGTAGCCCTCATACTGCAGGGAAATCTCCACCTGTTCGGCGACGGCGCGGGGCAGCGCCGGACGCGCCGGGTCGAAGGGGGCGAGATCTTCATAGTGCAGCTGCGGGCGGCGCAACAGATTCGCCAGACTCACGCCGGACTTGGCCGGGCTGGTTCCGTGCGCCGTGAGCAGCGCCTCCAGTTCCGGGGTGGGGGGCAGAAAGGTGGTTTCCAGCCGGCGCAACTCCGCGTCGACCGCGGCATATTTTTGCTGCACGGCGGCATACTGCGCCTCGCTTACCAGCCCGATGCGGCGGCCGATGTGGCTCAGACGCCGGTCTGCGTTGTCCTGCCGGTTGAGCAGGCGGTATTCGGAGCGAGAGGTCATCATGCGGTACGGCTCGTCGGTGCCTTTGGTGACCAGATCGTCGATGAGCGTGCCGATGTAGCCGTCGGAGCGGCGCAGGACGAGCGGCTCCTCACCCTTACACCAGAGCGCGGCGTTCACGCCGGCGACAAAGCCCTGCACGGCGGCCTCCTCATAGCCGGAGGAGCCGTTGAACTGCCCGGCGCCGTACAGACCGGCGATCTTCTTGCAGGCGAGGGTGGGGCGCAGCTCGGTCGGGTCGATGCAGTCGTATTCGATGGCGTAGGCCGGTCGGGTCATCTCCGCATGCTCGAGGCCCGGCAGGGTGTGCAGCATTTCGATCTGCACGTCCTCGGGCAGCGAGGAGGAAAAGCCCTGAATATAAAGCTCCTCGGTATCCAGTCCCATCGGCTCAATGAACAGCTGATGGCGCGGTTTGTCCGGGAAGGTCATGATTTTCGTTTCAATGGAGGGACAGTAGCGCGGGCCGACGCCCTCGATCACCCCGGAATAGATGGGGCTGCGGCTGAGGTTGGCGCGGATGATCTCATGCGTGCGCGCATTGGTCCATGTCAGATAGCACACGGCGCGGTTTTCCGGCGCATGCGTCGTAGAAAAGGAAAACGGCTCTGCCTGCTCGTCGCCGGGCTGCAGCTCCATTTTGGAAAAGTCTGCGCTGCGGCGGTTGACACGCGGCGGCGTACCGGTTTTAAAGCGGCGCATGGACAGCCCGAGACCGGCCAGCACCTCGCCCAGCGACATGGCCGGAGCCAGTCCGTCCGGTCCGGAGTCGCGCAGGTATTCGCCGATGATGACGCGGCCGCGCAGGTAGGTGCCTGTGGCCAGCACGACGGCGCGGCAGGCGTATCGCGCGCCGGTGCTTGTGGTGACGGAGACGACATGCCCGTCCTTCACGCCGAGGTCGACCACCTCAGCCTGCTTGAGGCGCAGATTCTCCTGCAGTTCAAGCGTGTGCTTCATGATCTGCTGGTAGCGCCGGCGATCGGCCTGGGCGCGCAGGGAATAGACGGCGGGGCCTTTGCCGCGGTTGAGCATGCGGTATTGGATGCATGCACGGTCGGCCGCACGGGCCATTTCGCCGCCGAGCGCGTCCAGCTCGCGCACGAGCTGCCCCTTGCCGGTGCCGCCGATGGCGGGGTTGCACGGCATGTTGCCCACGCTGTCGAGGTTGATGGTAAAGCAGATGGTGTCCAGGCCGAGCCGGGCGGCGGCCAGCGCCGCCTCAATGCCGGCGTGGCCCGCGCCGACGACGGCGACGTCACAGGTTCCAGCGTCAAAGATCATGTTCGTTCCTCAGGCTTGCCAAAAATTGCCGCTTGGCCGCAGCATCGTGTGCATGCGGGCAAACAGCCTGTTTTTATACTATAAAATATCTGCCCGGAAATTGCAAGAGGCTGCACGCATCCGGCTGGGGGAGCGCGTCGGGAGCGGTGGAAACCGGGCGAAACAGGCGGGAAACTGCTTGTGCGGTTTTTGCACAAGAAGGTCGAAAAAATCTGTTGATTTATCTCGCTAATGTGATATAATCGACCTCACAAAACGCGATTACAAAAACGCCTTTGGAGGACGAAAGAAATGAAACGCTTTACCAAAGCTCTTGCACTGCTTCTTGCGCTGGCGCTCTGCGCCGGCCTGTGTGCCTGCGGCACGACCGCTCCGACCGATCCCAAGGAACCGGCAGAACCCTCCGAGCCTGCGGACGCCAAGACCTTTACCGTCGGCTTTGACGCGGAATTCCCCCCGTTCGGCTTCATTGATGAAAACGGCGGTTACGACGGCTTCGACTTGGCGCTGGCTCAGGAGGTCTGCAACCGTCTGGGCTGGACCTTTGTTGCACAGCCCATCGCATGGGACGCCAAGGACGCCGAGCTTGCTGCCGGCAACATCGACTGCATCTGGAACGGCTTTACCTATCAGGGCCGCGAAGACAACTACACCTGGAGCGACGCCTACTATGACAACAGCATCGTGATGGTCGTCCGTGCCGACAGCGGCATCGCCTCTCTGGCCGACCTTGCCGGCAAGAATGTCATTGTTCAGGCCGACTCCTCGGCGCTCAACGCCCTCGAAAACGATGAGACGGGCCTGACCGAGAGCTTCGCCCAGCTGCTCGAGTGCGCCGACTACAACAGCGCCTTCATGGAGCTGGAGATGGGGACTGCAGACGCGGTTGCCGTTGACGTCGGCGTAGCCGCCTACAACATGAAGGATCGCACCGATTTTGTGATTCTTGACGAGCCCATTTCCTCCGAGACCTACGCCGTCGGCTTCCTCAAGGGCAACGACGAGCTGGCTGCTGCTGTCAACGAGCAGCTCAAGGCCATGGCCGAGGATGGCACCATGAGCAAGATCGCAGAGAACTATGTCGACTACGGTCTCGTTACCGAGAGCCTGTGCATGGTCGGCTGAGCAAAATCATCTGACTGACCGGATCACACGCATCCTGCGGCGGGGGCCTGAGGCCCCCGCCATTGGACTGCAATAAGGAGAACAACGCCAATGACGCTGCAGACCATGATCCAGATCCTTGCCGGGGGTCTGTGCAAGTCCATCCTGATTTTCGTACTGACACTGGTCGGATCCATGCCTCTGGGTCTGCTGGTTGCATTCGGACGCATGTCCAAATTCAAGCCGCTGAGCCTGTTCATCAAGCTGTATATCTCCATCATGAGGGGCACGCCCCTTATGCTGCAGCTGATGGTCGTATTTTTCTGTCCGTATTATCTGTTTGGTATCCGCACGGGTACGCATTACCGGCTGGTGGCCGTCATCATCGGCTTTGTCATCAACTATGCGGCCTATTTTGCGGAGATTTACCGCGGCGGCATCGAGGCCATCCCCATGGGACAGTATGAGGCGGCGCAGGTGCTGGGCTATTCGCGCGCACGCACGTTCTTCACGATCGTGCTGCCGCAGGTGTTCAAGAACATTCTGCCGGCCATCACCAACGAGTTGATTACGCTGGTGAAGGATACGTCGCTCGCCTTTGCCATCTCGTATTCCGAGATGTTTACCCTTGCCAAGAAGATCGCCTCGTCGCAGAGCACGCTGATGCCTTTTGTCGTAGCCGGCGTCTTCTATTATGTGTTCAACTTCGTCGTGGCCTTCGGCATGGAGCGCTGCGAAAAGAAGATGGCGTATTATCGCTGAAGGAGGAGCAGAGCATGAAGCTTCTGGAAATGAATGGCATTCAGAAAGCCTTCGGCGAGCTGGAGGTGCTCAAAGACATCTCTCTGTCGGTGAGCACGGGCGAGGTGGTGGCAATCATCGGCCCGTCCGGCTCCGGCAAGAGCACCTTTCTGCGCTGCGCCACGCTGCTGGAGACCATCGACGGAGGCAGCATCACCTATCTCGATCAGAAAACCGCCTGGACCGAAAACGGTATCGTCCGCTATGCCGACGCGCAGGCGCTGCGCAAGATCCGTGGCTATTTCGGCCTGGTATTTCAGAATTTCAACCTGTTTCCGCATTTTTCCGTGCTGCGCAACCTGACAGACGCGCCGGTCAGCGTGCAGAAGCGCGACCGCGCCGAGGTGACAGAGCTGGCAATGGGCCTGCTCAAGCGCATGGGTCTCGAGGGTAAGGAGCACGCCTATCCCTATCAGCTCTCCGGCGGACAGCAGCAGCGCGTCGCCATCGCCCGCGCGCTGGCGCTGCGCCCGGAGATCCTGTTCTTTGACGAGCCGACCAGCGCGCTCGACCCGGAGCTGACGGGCGAGGTGCTCAAGGTCATCCGCAGTCTGGCTGAGGAGCACATGACCATGGTCATCGTCACGCATGAGATGGCCTTTGCCCGGGCTGTGGCAGACCGCGTCGTCTTCATGGACGGCGGCGTCATCGTCGAGCAGGGTGCGCCGGAGCAGGTTCTGGGCAATCCCACCCAGGAACGTACCCGCCGCTTCCTGGAGCGCTATTCCGAGCAGCCTTGACGCGAGCCCGACGGCGTTCCTCGCAAAAAATCGGATTGCCCCTTGATTTTACCGCAGGGGTTGTTTACAATAATGTCCGTCCGGAGGACGGACATTATTTTTTGCTTGAATTCTGCGCTTTTTCGGAGGGCATGGGATGAAATTTCTGAAACGAGCGGCTGCGCTGGCTTTGGCCTGTGTGCTGGCAGTTGGCGCGGCTGCCTGCAGCACCGCGTCCGGCACGTACCGGACGATCCGGACACTGGAGACCGGCGCGCTGGCGCGCGGCTACCGGACGGACGATGTCTGCGCTGTGTATGTGGAGGCGGCGCTGCGCGAGCTGGCTGCCGGCAACACCATTCATTCGCTGGCAGTGAAGTGGTTCGGCGAGGACGCAGTGAGTTTTGAGGGAGAGGACGGCGCAGTGGAGGCGCTGGGCCTCATCCCGAAGCGGGAGCTGATCGTCGGCATTGATCCGACGGCCTATCCGCTCAGCTACGCCGTCGGAAAGGGGTACAGCGGCTTTGACGTCGAGCTGGCCAAGCTGGTGGGCGATCTGCTCGGGTGGGAGGTGCGCTATCAGCCGATCGACCCGGGCGACGTGTATATTGAGTTGTCCTCGGGCAACATCGACTGTGCCTGGGGCGGCCTGCGGCTCGATCCGGAGGAGAAAAAATTCATGGTGACGGCCAGCTACATGCAGGACGACATCGTTCTCGTTTCCCGCGCCAGCACAAAATACCGCACCGTCGGTCGTCTGGCGGACGCCAAGGTGCTGGGCCTGGACAATGCGGCCTTCCACAACGCGGTGGACACGGCGCTGCCGGAGCTGAATGTCACCTGGGTGGACGACGGCAATGCGCGCGATCTCTTTTCCTCGTTGGACCAGGGAGACGCTGCAGCGCTCGTGACCAGTTCAAGTGCGCTGCTATGCTTTGAATAAGCCGGCGGCAGCCGCAGCAGGTTTGCACAATCAGCAGAGAAGGACAAGCCCGCGCGGGCTTGTCCTTCTCTGCTTTATGCGATTTTGTCTGCGGCTTCCAGGTTCCGGCTCTGTTCGGGTTCGGGCACGCGGGAGACTTCCGGCCGGATGATTGCTTCGCTGCTGCCTCCGATGATCTCACCGGTTTCCGCGTCAATTTTATAATCGTATCGGAATTGTTGGGTGTAGAATTCCAGCAGCCAGCAGGGCTGTCCCTGATTGCGGTTCAGCTCCGTCTTCGTGAAGACGACCTTCTGCGCCGCTGCGTCAAGGCCCGCGTGCTGCATTGCGATCCGCTTTGCATCCTCCAGAGAGAGAAGTTCCTGCACACCGATCTGCTCCTGCGTTTTTTCGAGCACAATACCCAGTACGGCGTCGATGCGGTAGAACCAACGTGTCTGCGTATCTGCAAAGATGAGGCGGTAATACGGGGTTTTGATGCCGCCATCCACCAGTGTCTCTTCGGAAAACGTCACCTTTTCGGTACAGCCGGCGTCGTCGATGGCAATTCGCTTGGCTTCAGCCAGAAGGATGTACTGCCGGCTCTCGAGGACGCCGCCGGTCTTTGCGTCGATCACGTAACGATACTGATACTTGGCGGTATAGAATTCCAGCAGCCAGCAGGCTCCCTCTGTGCCTTTGATCTGTTCGGCCTTTGTGAAGATGACCTTCTGCTCCATGCCGAGCCCGGCGTCAGCCAGCGCAATCTGCTTTGCCTTTTCAAGGGGGATCATTTCCTCCAACTCTGTCGTTGCTGCGGAAACGACGGCGGATTCCTGCTGCAACGCCAGCAGCACATCCAGCGGCAGCTGGGCAAGCTCCTCTTTGGAGAAGTCGGTTTTTTCGGCAGCGGCAAGGATACAGTCTGCTTTCCCGG
>JALEMS010000074.1 GCA_022768185.1 Clostridiales bacterium
AGCTGCGGCAACGACTATATTTACATCGACTGCTTCCATCAGCAGGTCGACTCGCCCGAGGCGCTGTCCGTCGAGCTGTCCGACCGGCACTTCGGCATCGGCGGCGACGGCATCGTCCTCATCGGCCCGTCCAATGTTGCCGACGCAAGCATGCACACCTACAACCGCGACGGCAGCGAGGGTCTCATGGGCGGCAATGCCATTCGCTGCGTCGGAAAATATCTGCACGACGTCCGCCGCATCAACAAGCTGCATCTCACCATTGAAACGGCCAGCGGCCTCAAGCAGCTGCGCCTGATCACGAAGAACGGGCAGGTCATTCAGGTGGAGGTGAACATGGGCAAGGCCGAGCTGGAGCCGGAAAAGATCCCCGTCTTGCTCGACGGGAGCCGCGTGGTCGACCGCGAGGTGGAGCTGTGCGGCTGCACGCAGCGCATCACCTGCGTCTCCACCGGCAACCCGCACTGCGTGCTGTTCTGCAGCGACGTCGACGGGCTGGATATCGACGCTGTCGGCCCGAAGATCGAATACGACCCGCTCTTCCCCGAGCGCGTCAACGCCGAGTTTGTCCAGCCCGTCAACGACCGCACGCTGAAAATGCGCGTCTGGGAGCGCGGCAGCGGCGAGACCTGGGCCTGCGGCACCGGCGCGTGCGCTGCGGTGGTGGCCGCGGTGGAAAACGGACTGTGTCCCATGGGCGAGACCGTGCGCGTCATGCTGCGTGGAGGCGATCTGTTCATCCGCTATCTTGCCGACGGCGCCGTCTTCCTGATGGGTGACGCACAGAAGATTTATGAAGGCGACATCGAGATCTGAGGAGGCTGTTCATGTTTCATCTCAACGAAAACTATCTCACCCTTTCCGAAAGCTATCTCTTCTCCGAGATCGCGCACCGCGTCTCCGCCCATGCGCAGGCGCATCCGCAGCAAAAGCTCATCCGCATGGGCATCGGCGACGTCACGCGGCCGCTGTGTCCCTGCGTCGTGTCTGCCCTGCAGTCGGCAGCGGCCGAGCAGGGCAGCGCCGCCACCTTTCGCGGCTACGGCCCGGAGCAGGGCTACGATTTCCTGCGCGAGCGCATCCGCGCCTACTATGCCGCGCGCGGTGTGCTTCTGGAAGCCGATGAAATTTTCGTCTCCGACGGCGCCAAGAGCGACCTCGGCAACATCCTCGATCTGTTCTCACGGGAAAACCGTGTGCTCATCCCCGACCCGGTCTATCCTGTCTACGTCGACACCAACCGCATGGAGGGCCGCCCCATCGTCTTCGCCGACGCCACGGAGGAAAACGGCTTCCTCCCGCTGCCGGATGAGACGCTCGAGGCCGATCTCATCTACCTCTGCTCACCGAACAACCCCACCGGGGCCGTGTACGACCGCGCGCAGCTGCAGCAGTGGGTCGACTACGCCAACGAGCGTGGGGCCGTCATCCTGTTTGACGCCGCGTATGAGGCGTTCGTCGTCGACCCTGCCCTGCCGCGCAGCATCTTTGAGCTTCCCGGCGCGGAAACCTGTGCCATTGAGTTCTGCTCGTTTTCCAAAACGGCAGGCTTCACCGGCACGCGCTGTGGCTACACCGTCGTACCTCACGCGCTCGTACGGCAAGGCGTGCAGCTGGGCCGTCTCTGGCTGCGGCGGCAGACCACAAAATTCAACGGCGTCTCCTACCTTGTTCAGCGCGGCGCGGAGGCGGCGCTCTCCGACGAGGGCCTGCGCCAGATTCAGGAAAATCTTTCGTATTACCGTGCCAACGCCGCCGTCATCACTTGCGCGCTCGACACGCTTGGCATCCGCTACACCGGCGGGAAAAACTCGCCGTATGTCTGGCTGCGCTGCCCGGACGGTATGCGCTCGTGGGACTTCTTCGACCTGCTGCTGCAGCAGGCCGGCGTCGTCGGCACGCCCGGCGCGGGCTTCGGTGCAAACGGCGAGGGGCATTTCCGCCTGACCGCCTTCTCCACGCGCGAGGCCACCGAAGAGGCCATGCAGCGGCTGAAAACGCTGCTGGGCTGACTGCCTTTCTCATGTGAAAA
>JALEMS010000007.1 GCA_022768185.1 Clostridiales bacterium
CATCCTCGACGAGCCGACGGCTGTGCTCACCCCGCAGGAGGCGAACCGGCTGTTTGCCGTGCTGCGCAATATGCGCGACAACGGCAAGGCCATTGTGATCATCACGCACAAGCTGCACGAGGTGCTTGACGTTTCCGACCGCGTGGCCATTCTGCGCCGCGGCTGCTTTGTCGGCGACATGCTCACGAAGAACACCAACGCCCGCGAGATGACCAACATGATGGTCGGGCACGCCGTCACGCTCGACATCGAGCGCAAGGTGCCGGTCAATCCTCAGCCGCGTCTGGTGGTGGAGGACCTTACGGTGCGGGACGGCGACGGCGTTGTCCGTCTGGACGGGGCCAGCTTCACGCTGCACAGCGGCGAGGTGCTGGGCGTGGCCGGTATTTCCGGCAGCGGCCAGCGGGAGCTGCTGGAGGCCATTGCCGGACTGCACCGCACCGAGCGCGGCAGCGTGCGCTTTCTGCCCGAGGAGGGCGGAGCACCGGAGGAGCTGATCGGCCGCAGCCCGCTGGATATCCTGCATATGGGCGTATCGCTCTCCTTTGTTCCGGAGGATCGTCTGGGCATGGGCCTGGTCGGCAGCATGGATCTGACGGACAACATGATGCTGCGCTCCTTCCGTGAGGGAAAGGGCGTCTTTGCAGACCGCCGGCATCCGCGCGAGCTGGCCGGCCGCGTGGTAAAGGAGCTTTCGGTCAACACGCCGGGGCTGTCGATCCCGGTGCGCCGTCTGTCCGGCGGCAATGTGCAGAAGGTGCTGGTCGGTCGTGAGATCGCGGCCGAGCCGAAGGTGCTGATGACGGCCTACGCCACGCGCGGACTGGATATCAATTCGTCCTATACGATCTACGACCTGATCAACCAGCAGAAGGAAAAGGGCGTGGCCGTGCTGTATGTCGGTGAGGATCTGGACGTGCTGCTGGAGCTGTGCGACCGCATTCTCGTGCTGTGCGCCGGGCGCGTCAACGGCATCGTGGACGGACGCACCGTCACCAAGGAGCAGGTGGGCATGCTGATGACCAGCCTGCAGGAGGGAGCAGAGAGCCATGGATAAGAAAAACCGCGAGCCGCTGCTGCGCGTCACGCGGCGCGACAGCATCGCCTGGTATCGGGCCTGGGGCATCCGCCTGCTGTCGGTGGTGCTGGCGCTGATCGTGTGCGCCTTCGTCATTTACGCCATCGTGGCGATGAATCCGCTGAAGGTGTACGACGCGATGTGGAAGGGCGCGTTCGGAACGGTCCGCCGCTCCTGGATCACCACGCGCGACGCGATGATGCTGCTGTGCATCGGCGTGGGTCTGGCTCCCGCCTTCCGGATGCGCTTTTGGAACATCGGCGCGGAGGGGCAGATCCTGGTGGGCGGCATTGCAACGGCTGCCTGCATGATCTATCTCGGTAAGTATATGCCCACGTGGCTGCTGCTGATCGTCATGGCCGTGTGCAGCCTGCTGGCCGGCGCAGCCTGGGGCTTTCTGCCGGCGCTGTTCAAGGCCAGGTGGGACACCAATGAAACGTTGTTTACCCTGATGATGAATTACATCGCCATTCAGTTGACCTCCTTCTTCGTGGCCAAATGGGAGCACCCGGCCGGCTCCAACGCCGTCGGCATCATCAACTCCGGCACGAAGGACGGTTGGTTTCCGTCCATCTTCGGGCAGCAGTACCTGCTCAACGTTATCATTGTGCTGGTGCTGGCAGTGCTGATGTTCATCTACCTGCGCAGCACCAAGCACGGCTTTGAGATCGCGGTGGTCGGCGAAAGTGAAAACACCGCGCGCTATGCCGGCATCAGTGTGAAAAAGGTCATCATGCGCACGATGTGCCTGTCCGGCGCGATCTGCGGATTGTCGGGCTTTCTCGCCGTGTCCGGCGCCTCGCACACCATTTCCACCACCACCGCCGGCGGCCGCGGCTTCACGGCCATCATTGTGGCGTGGCTGGCCAAGTTCAACACCTTCGTGATGATCCTCATTTCCTTCCTGCTGGTCTTCCTGGAAAAGGGCGCCTCGCAGATCGCCTCACAGTATAACCTCAACGAGTATGCCTCCAAGGTCATCACGGGTATCATCCTCTTCTTCATCCTCGGCAGCGAATTCTTCATCAACTACCGGATCGTACCGCGCCACCGTGTGCATGCACAGGCCGCGCAGGCGGAAAAGGAGGAGAAGACAGCATGAATCAGATCCTTTCCCTGATCCAGTCGGCCATTGTGTTCGGCACCGTCATCCTGTTTGGCGCGATGGGCGAAATCCTCACCGAAAAGTCCGGCAGTCTCAATCTCGGCGTGCCCGGCGTGATGAGCCTGGGCGCGGTTGGCGCGCTCATCGGCGGCTTCTTCTGCGAGCGGAACATCCCCGACGCCGGAAGCGCCGTCTGCCTGCTGTCGGCGCTGTTTGCGGCGCTGATCCTGGCCGGCCTCGGCAGCCTCATCTACTGCTTTCTCACCATCACGCTGCGCGCCAATCAGAACGTCACGGGTCTGACGCTGACCATTTTCGGCTGCGGCTTTGCCAGCTTCTTCGGCGGCTCGCTCAACAAGCTGGCCGGCGGCGTGGGTCAGATCTCTCTGCCGACGACCTCGCTGGCTTTCCGCGCGACGCTGCCGGCGCTGAGCAAAACGCCGGTGTTCTCCGGATTGGGCTGGCTGGCGTATGCCGCCATCGTTATGGCTGTTGTGATGCAGTGGGTATTCAATCGTACCCGCATCGGCCTGAACCTGCGCGCCGTCGGCGAGAACCCTGCCACGGCAGACGCCGCGGGCATCAACGTCACGAAATACCGGTATCTTTCCGGCCTGATCGGCGGCTGTATCTCCGGCCTCGGCGGTCTGTTCTATACCATGGACTACATCAAGGGCACCTGGGCCAGCGACGGCGGCATCGAGGCGCTGGGCTGGCTGGCCGTGGCGCTGGTCATTTTCGCCACATGGAAGCCCGTGCGCGCCATCTGGTGCTCCTACCTGTTCGGCCTGCTGTCCTGGCTGTATTTTTACCTCAACGGCCTGAGCCGCGCCTCACAGGAGCTGTTCAAGATGCTGCCGTATGTGGTGACCATTCTGGTTCTGATCGTTGTTTCGCTGCGCCGTCAGCGCGAGAACCAGCCGCCCGCCTCGCTGGGCCTGCCGTACTTCCGTGAAGACCGATAGGCGCGGGCACCGTATCGCTGTTTCATGAAAAAATGGCCGCCCGGCTCTGTACAGAGCCGGGCGGCTTTGGTATCTATCAAAGCTGGGGAGCTGCATGATGCAGCTCCCCAGCCCGCGCCGGGAATCGTCCGGCGCTTGACCCGCAGCCGGTTTTGCGTTATGATACGCATGCGGCCTGTGGCGCCCTGCGGCGCGGCCTTTTACCGTTTGTGACAGTCGCCTCTCCGTGTCCGTTCGCGCAGCGTCCCTCCGGCGCTTCCTGCGCCGTTCGCGCGGCGTCCCTCCGGACTGCTGTTGTGCGCGGCGTGTGCGGCGCGTGTGACGCATCCGTCCGTCCGTGCAGTGTGCTGCGGCATGTCCGGCTCCGGCCTTGGGTGTCTCTTTGTATCCCTGCGGCCGCCCGGCTCTCTGTCGGGTCCGAGCATAGTATGGCTCGGCAAACGAAAAAAACGCATGAAAATTTTTCTTGCTGCGTTTAATCGCGCCCGTGCGTGTGTACAATGATAGCAAGGACGGGCCGGCGCGCGTCCGGACAGGTGCGCCACCGTCTGCAGAGTATGCAAAACGGGAGGGCGCGCCATGTCGCAGGCCAGACGGCAGGAGAAAAAGCAGCGGGAGGAGCTTCGTCAGGCCATGCAGGAGCTGGACGCCATCCGCTGTGAGCTGGATGCGGCCTACCGCAGCTTCGACGCGGTGACCGATCCGGACGCGCTCGGCGCGTGTATTTTTGAGATCGGCGCGTTGCGTGCGCGCTACAGTCTGGCGCTGCGGCAGCTGCGGGCAAAGCTGCTGTGAGCCATTCCGGGAGGAACGAATATGGGTTTGATTTTATTGTTTGCAATCATTGTCATCGGTGTGGCGGTGGGGTTGATTTCGCTGCTGCTGCACCTGCTGCGCGCCCCGATCCGGCTGCTGTTCAAGATATTGCTACATATTGGCGCGGGCTTTCTTGCGCTCATCCTCATCAACATGGCCGGAGCGCTGGTGGGCGTCACGGTCGGCGTCAATTTGCTCAACGCGGTCATCGTGGCGGTGCTGGGCGTGCCGGGCGCGGTGCTGGTGCTGCTGCTGACGCTGCTGCTGTAAGGCACGGTTTGGAAAAGAAAAACGCGGCCCGCGTGTCTGCCGGAGGAGGCAGGCGCGCGGGCCGCATTTGTCGTTTCTGTTTGCCGGTTACGAAGCGTCCTCCGGCGCGGTCAGGTTCGGAATCAGCCACAGGTCGAGGTCCAGGTCGCCGGCAACGCCGTCAAGCCGCGCGGTGATGCTGTACTGCCAGAAGCTGTGCGCGTAGTAGAAGTCCGGATGGTCGCCCAGCGCGGCGGACCAGAAGGTCCACTCCGACAGCGCCGCAAGGTCGTACTGGTGATAGCCCAGCGAGCGGAAGAAGTAC
>JALEMS010000032.1 GCA_022768185.1 Clostridiales bacterium
CACGGCCACGGCGCGTCCGAGGTGTTCACCAGCTGGGGCATGGAGACGACGCGCCGCTTCACGGCAGACGAGCTGGAGGGCCTGCTCGAGGCGCTGGAGGACGAGCGCCGCTATGGCCGGGTGCTGCGCGCCAAGGGCGTGGTGGACGCAGCCGACGGCGCGTGGCTCCACTTTGACTACGGTCCCGGCGAGCCGCAGCTGCGCCGCGGCTGCGCGGGCGTGACGGGCCGTCTGTGCGTGATCGGCGCCGGCCTGCAGATGGACGCGCTGGCCGCGCTGTTTGAGGGGAAGCAGGCATGAACGAAAACAACATCCCGGTCTATCTGTTCACCGGCTTTCTTGAGGCCGGCAAGACCACATTCATCCAGCAGACGCTGTGCGACCCCACCTTCGATCTCGGAGGCAAAACGCTGCTGCTGCTGTGCGAGGAGGGCATCGAGGAGTACGAGCCGGCCGAATGGTCGAGCAAGACGGTCTTTGTTGAGACGCTGGAGTCGGAGGACGAGCTGACGGCGGAGCATCTGGCCGACCTGCTGGGCCGGCACGGCTGCGTCAACGTCATCGTCGAGTATAACGGCATGTGGCAGCTCGACAGCCTGTACAACGCCATGCCCGCCGGGTGGATGGTGTATCAGGAATTTCTGTTTGCCGATTCCAACACCTTCCTGACCTATAACCAGAACATGCGCAGCCTCATGGTGGACAAGCTGCGCTCGTGCGAGATCCTTGTACTCAACCGCGACACGGGGCGGCTCGACCGGGACGAGGTGTTCCGCATCGTGCGCGCGATCAACCGCCGGTGCGACATCGCCTATGAAAACCTTGAGGGCAAGGCCGTGTACGACGACCGGCCTGTGCCGCTGCCGTTCGATCTGGATGCGCGCATCGTCGAGATCGGACCGGAGGCGTATGCCGCGTGGTATGCCGACATGGGCGAGGAGCTGGATAAATATCACGGAAAGACCGTGCGCTTTGTCGGCCGGGTGCTGACGAAGGAGCGCAGCCCGGTCTCCTTCCTGATCGGCCGCGACGTGATGACCTGCTGCGAGGCGGACATCCAGTTTGCCGCGCTGGCCGCCGTGTGGCAGCACACGGACACGCTGGTGCAAAACAGCTGGTATGAGGCCACGGCGGTGATCGAGGTGCGCGAGCACCCGGCCTACGACGGGCCGGGACCGGTGCTGCGTATTTTGTCGATGCGTCCGGCGCAGGCCCCCGTGCCGGAGGTGGCCACGTACTTCTGAGCAGGCGGCCGGTCCCCCGCCCGTCTGAGAAACGGAGGATTGTTATGAAACGTAGCTGCATGCGGCTGCTTGTGCTGCTGCTGGCGGCGGCGCTGGCCGTGACGGCGTGCGCCTGCGGCAAAGCGCCCGAAGCGCCGCCGGATCCCTCCGCCGTGACGCCGGCAGCGCTGCGTCCGGCTGCGGCGCGCATCGCCGAGGATAACCCGGGCCTGACCTTCCGCGCGTTCACCGTGGGGACGATCCCGGTGGTGGAGGTGCTGACGGACGACGAGACGCTCCGGCCTCTGGCGGCGGTGTTTCACGCCGAGGGCGGCTGCAAGGAGGACGCGCTTGGCACGGCGGTGACGTTTGCCGAGGCGGGATACCGGGCGTTCGTGATGGACGCGCCGTCCCACGGTGAGGCGTCCGACGGGCAGACCCGCACGCTGCCGGAGATCGCCGTACAGTACGGCAGGCAGCTTGACAGCGTGCTGACCTATTATTATGCCGGAATCGAGACGGCAGACCTCACGCGCATTGCGGTGTGCGGCGAGTCGATGGGCGGTATGTCTGCGCTGTGGTATCTCGCGCGCGGCGGCCACCGGCCCTTCGGCGCAGCCGTCGCCATGGCCACGGCCGACTGGCAGAGTATGGACCCGGACGGACTGGTCTCGCAGAGCTGGTGCGACGGCAAGCAGGTACGGGGCCGGCGTGCCGCCGTGCTGCCCGCGGGCTATCTGGCGGAAAATGAGCCGGCGGCGGTGACGCGCGCGTTCATCCGCCCGGCCATCTATCTCATCAGCGGAGCCAACGACACCGACGTCACCACCGACAGCGTTTACAGCTGGTACGGCCCGGCAGTCGAGTCCGGCGCGGAGGATCTGCACTGGGTCATTTATCAGGGCTGCGGCCACGATAACCGCCCGGCGGAATTTGCCGCAGACGCCGTAAAGTGGCTGGCCGATTATCTTCCCGAGCCTCCGCCCGAGCCGGACGGGGATCCGGAGGGAGAAGGCGGCTGAAAGAAAAGAAGGACCGCACGAGCGGTCCTTCTTTTCGGTCAGGAAGCCCGGCGCCTGCGTTCGGCGGGAGGCGGGGCTGCGCCTTTTTGGATGGTTGACGGCGTCCGAAAATCGGTGTATTCTAATTAAAAATGCCGGCCCGATGAGCCGCCGATCATGAGAACGTGGAGGAGATCCGGATGAAACGATTTTTTGCAGCGGTTTTAACGCTTGCGATGATGCTGTCGCTCTGCGCCTGCGGAGCAACAGCCGGTCAAAATGAGCAGCCCTCTGAAGGGGCGGCAGCTGCCGCGCCGGACCCTTCTGAGGAAGCGGCAATGAAGGTGGATGAAGGGCTGTTCGAGGTTGAGATCACGCTTCCCGCATCCTTCTTTGAGGAGGAGTCCGAGGAAGAGATCCGGGCGAAAGCGGAGGAAAATGGTTTTCGGGCGTGCATCGTCCAGGAAGACGGGTCCGTCACGTATAAGATGACGAAAGCAAAGCATCGCGAAATGTTGGAGGAAATGAGAGCCGATCTGGATGAAAGCATTTCCGAAATGATCCATGGAGAAGACGCCGTGAAGTCTTTCCGGAAGATCGAGCATGCGGAGGATTTCTCCAGCTTTGACATCTATGTGGACCGCGCTGAATATACCTCCCTGGATGGCCTGTATGTGCTGGCCTTCTATCTTTCCGGCGCATACTATCAGGCGTTCGACGGAAAGGATATCAACCAGATCGACGTGGTTGTCAACTTCATTGATGAAGCGACCAATGAAACGTTTGCGTCTTCCTCTTATCGCGATTTTGCGGATCAGATGGAGGAAAGCGAGCCGGAAGGCTGAAGGAATGCACAGCCGATGCGTTCTTTGACGAACGATCTGACCGAAACAGACCAAGAGGGAACGGGGCAAGCGCCCCGTTCCCTCTTTTGCGTTTTTATTTTTCCTTGCCGCCCTTGAGCGCGCGCATACGCGCGGCGTGGTCGAGCAGGCGCTTGCGCAGGCGCAGGCTCTTCGGCGTGACCTCCAGCAGCTCGTCGTCGGCCATGAACTCGAGACACTGCTCCAGCGACATGGTGCGCGGCGGCACCAGACGCAGCGCCTCGTCCGAGCCGGCGGCGCGCATATTGGTCAGCTGCTTTTTGCGGCAGACGTTGACGGCGATGTCCTCTCCCTTGGGGGAGGAGCCGACGATCATGCCGCCGTAGACCGGCGTGCCCGGTCCGATGAACAGCGGGCCGCGCTCCTGTGCGTTCCACAGGCCGTAGGCGACGGCCTCGCCCGTCTCAAAGGCTACAAGGCTGCCGCTGGCGCGGCGGCTCAGCTCGCCCTTGAACGGCGCGTAGCACTCAAACACGGAGGCCATGATGCCCTCGCCGCGCGTGTCGGTGAGAAATTCGCTGCGGTAGCCGAACAGACCGCGGCTCGGGACGAGGAAGGTGGCGCGCACACGGCTGCCCACCGGCGTCATCTCCAGCAGCTCGCCCTTGCGGGAGCCGAGCTTTTCGATGACCGCGCCCACGCTCTCGCTGGGCACGTCGGCCACCAGACGCTCGATCGGCTCCATAAGCTTTCCCTCCTCCTCGTGCATCAGCACGCGCGGGGGAGACACCTGAAACTCATAGCCCTCGCGGCGCATGGTTTCGATGAGGATGGACAGGTGCATCTCGCCGCGGCCGGCCACGGCGAAGCTGTCGGTGGCGTTTTCCACCTCGCGCACGTGCAGGGAGACGTCCTTGATCGTCTCGCGCTCGAGGCGGGCGCGGATCTGGCGGGAGGTGACAAACTTGCCCTCGCGTCCGGCAAACGGGCTGTCGTTGACCGAGAAGGTCATTTCGATCGTGGGAGCGGAGATGCGCACGAAGGGCAGCGGCTCCACGGCTGCGGGGGCGCAGATGGTGTCGCCGATGGTGATATCCGGGATGCCGCTGACGGCCACGATGTCGCCGGCCGCGCACTCGGTGACCGGTACGCGGGTCAGGCCGGAGAACTCATAGAGCGAGACGATCTTCGCCTTCTTGTGCGCGGCGCCCTGATCGTGGTAGTTGCAGACGTTGACCTCCATGTTCTGGCGCACAACGCCGCGCTCGACACGGCCGATGGCGATGCGGCCGACAAAGTCGTTGTAGTCCAGCGAGGAGACGAGCATCTGCAGCGGCTGCCCGGCGTCGCACTTCGGGGCGGGAATATAGGAGAGAATGGTTTCAAACAGGGGCGTCAGATCGGTGCCCGGCGTGTCGGGCGAATAGGACGCGGTGCCCTGGCGGCCGGAGCAGAAGAGCATGGGAGAGTCAAGCTGCTCGTCGGTGGCGTCCAGGTCGAGCAGCAGCTCGAGCACCTCGTCGACCACCTCCAGCACGCGCTGGTCGGGCCGGTCGATCTTGTTGATGACGACGATGACGCGGTGTCCCAGCTCGAGCGCGCGGCTGAGCACAAAGCGCGTCTGCGGCATGGGACCTTCGGCGGCGTCCACCAGCAGCAGCACGCCGTCGACCATCTTCAGCACACGCTCAACCTCGCCGCCGAAATCGGCGTGGCCCGGGGTGTCGACGATGTTGATTTTGGTGCCGTGCCAGTTGACGGCGGTATTCTTGGCGAGAATGGTGATGCCGCGTTCACGCTCCAGATCGCCGGAGTCGAGCGCGCGCTCGGCAACCTCCTGGTTGGCGCGGAACACGCCGCTCTGGCGGAGCATCTCGTCGACCAGCGTCGTCTTGCCGTGGTCAACGTGGGCGATGATCGCGATATTTCTCAAATCTTTCATAAAATCGCTCCTGCTTTCATTCGAATGGCTCAATCACAAAATAATATGTTACCACTGTGCCTGCAAAAAAGCAAGGAAAAAGCGCAAAAAATCCGTCCCGCAGCGATTTTTCCGCTGCGGGACGGAGCGAAACGGACCGGACCGGCGTCTGCGCAGAAAGCGCGCCGCGTCAGCGCGCGGCCTGTCCGGCGGCCTGCGCCAGGTGCGCCAGCAGCACGGCGGTCGTCACCGCGCCCACGCCGCCGGGCACGGGCGTGACGGCGTCCGCGAGCGCCTCGGCGGCGGCAAAATCCACGTCGCCGGTGAGCGTGCCGTCCTCCAGCACGTTGACGCCGACGTCCACGACAATCTGGCCGGCCCGCAGACAGCCGGCGTCCAGCAGGGCGGGGCGGCCGGCGGCGGCCAGGATGACGTCGGCCTGACGGGTGAGCTCCGCCAGATTGCGCGTGTGCGAGTGGCAGACGGTGACGGTGGCGCTGCGCTGCAGCAGCAGCATGGCGGCAGGACGGCCGATGACCGCCGAGCGGCCGACCACCACGGCGTGCCGTCCGTCGAGCGGGATCTCATAGAAGTCCAGCAGGCGCAGCGCCGCCTCGGCGGTGCACGGGGCAAAGCCGGGGCCGCGTCCGGTATACACCGCGGCGGCGGAGGCCGCCGTCACGCCGTCGACGTCCTTTTCCGGCGCGAGGTGCGCGCAGGCGGCGGCTGCGTCCAGGTGCTTCGGCAGCGGCTGGAAGAGCAGGATGCCGTGCACGGCATCGTCGCGACTGAGGGCGTCGAGCGCGTCCTCCAGCGCGGTCTGCGTGATATCCGCCGGCAGCGCGAGGCAGCGTGCCTGCGCGCCGAGTGCCTGGCAGCGGCGCACGGCGCTGCGCGCATAGGCGGCGTCGGCTCCGTTCTCTCCCACGCGCACGAGCGCGAGGACGGGCGTGACGCCGTTCGCCTGCAGGGCGGCGAGGCTTGCGGCGGTGGTTTCGTTGATCGCGGCGGCCACGGGCGCGCCGCGCAGAATGCGGGCCATAGGGCGTTCTCCTTTTGTCGGGTTCTCTGCCGCCGTCCGGCGGACAGGTCGTTTTTCATCGTACCACAGCCTGCGGCCGCGCACAAGGGCGCGGTACAGCTTTGTACGCCCTGAAAGATAGGCCGAACGGCCACTTGACAATTTTCGGAAACATTCTATAATAAATGCAGCATTGCGCAGCATGACGCTGCAGCCTATAGGAGGGGTATTATCATGAACGAAAAGATCCTGGCATTCATCCGCGAGTGTGGCTTCTTCTTCTATGCCACCGCTGAGGGCGATCAGCCGCATGTCCGCCCGCTGGGCTACATCGACGAGATCGACGGCAAGCTGGTCATCTCCATCAGCACCGTCAAGCCCATGGCAAAGCAGACCCTCGCCAATCCCAAGTTTGAGATCTGCGCCAGCACCCAGGGCAAGTGGATGCGTATCTGCGGCACGGCCCAGCCCATCACCGACATGGCCGTGCTCAACAAGATGTACGAGCATCCCGTGCTGCAGAAGAACGCGCCTTCTGCCGAGGCCGTCGGCGGCTTCACGCTCGAGATCGAGCACGCTGCCTGCTGGAGCCTGGCCGGAGAGCATTTCGTCCTCAAGTAATTTTTGCCGGAAAGAGGCCCGATCCCGGCGCACCGGGATCGGGCCCTTTTTTCCACAGCTGCCGCGCCGCGCACAGCCCGGCAGCGCGCCCTTCCTTCGGCAAAAAAGCAGGCAGGCCGAGGGCCTGCCCGAAAATTATGGGATAAAGATATGAGCCGGGTCCCGGATACGCAGCGTCGGCTGCGGGGGAAGGGACCAATTGGATAAGCTGTGCTTACAGCATACACCGGGCCGCGCCTTTTGTAAAGAGCGAAGCCCGTCGGAAAAACACCAGTTTTGGAGGACTGCCATGCCCCAGTTCACTGCCGAGCAGCTGCTCGAACACATTGCACGTCTGCGCGAACGCGCGCTCGTCTGGCTGCCGCCGGCCGCGATGATGGCGCTGGAGACCGCCTCGGAGGCCGAGGTCGACGGCGCGTGGCTGGCCGATCTCTGGCAGCAGGCGCAGCGCGCCGCCTTCACCGGAACGGCCCTCGCGCAGGATTGCGGGCGGACGTACGCCTATGTCGACGCCGGGCCGGACATTGAGCTGGACGGCGCGGTGGCCGGGGCCGTTGTGCGCCGGATGAGCCGCAACGGGCTGCACCTCGCCGTCAGTCCGACGATGCCCGATCTGCTGGTGGAGACCCGGATCGGCGAGGACACGGAGCTGGCCGACGAGCTGCTGCGCGCGCTGCCGGCAGAGAAAACGGGGCTGCCCTGGGTGCTGGGCGTCGGCGTCGGCAAGACGGCGCTGCGCGCGCGGCTGCTGGCGGGGCGGGCGCTGCTGCGCAGCGTCGACGAGCCGAACCCGGACGCCATGCTCGCCTGGCTCGAGGCCGATGCGCTGCGCCGCATCAACGGCCAGACGCTGACGGCGCTGGCTGTAAACATCGAGGCCGAGGGCGGGGCCGAATGCCTGGCGATCTGTCTGGGACGGCATCCGCTGATGTGCGCGGAGGAGCGGATCGCATAATGCGGCCGCCGCTTTCCGACGTCCTGTAAAAATCCTTCTGCAAACAGCTGCAGAAGGATTTTTTATATGGCCGTGTTTCAGTTGTGGGCGCTGGCGTTGGTGTATTCGGCGCGGATCTTGGAATAGGGGAGCTTCTGGCCGGTATAGAGGCTGTAGTTCCCGGAGAGGACAAAGGAGATGCAGCAGGCGGCGGCGATGTAGATCATGGAGTCGGCGCCGAACAGCTCCAGGCCCAGAAACATGGACGTGACCGGGCAGTTGACCATGCCGCAGAACATCGCCGTCAGCCCCATTGCCGCGCAGAAGCCCGGCTCGAGGCCCAGCAGCGTGCCGAGCGTGCAGCCGAGCGTTGCGCCGATGGCCATGGTCGGGACGATCTCGCCGCCGCGCAGGCCGGCTGCGATGGTGACGGCGGTGAAAACCAGCTTGAGGAGAAAGGCGGCCGGCGCGGCCTGCCCGCCGACGGCGCGCACGACAAGGGGCATGCCGGTGCCGTTGTAGTCAAAGCTGCCGGCGGCAAAGGTCATGCCGATGAGCAGCAGACCGCCGAGCACGGCGCGCAGCAGATCGTTTTTCACCCAGGTGTGCGCGGCAAATGAGATATAATGGATGCAGATGCAGAAGAGGATGGCCGCCGCCGCGCAGGCAACGCCGACAAGCGCTGCGCCCAGCAGCGGCAGCGGAGCCATAGCCGGAACGGAAAAGGCCGGCATGGCCGCCGCCGTCACGCCGAGGGCGCGGGCCACGGCGGCGGCGGTGAGCGCCGCCGTCAGGCACGGCACGAGCGCGGCAAAGTAGAACACGCCCACGCTGATGACCTCGATGGCAAACAGCGCGGCGGTCAGCGGGGTGAGAAAAACGGCGGAAAACAGCGCGCTCATGCCGCACATGACCAGCACGTGCGTGTCCGCCCGGTCAAGGCGCAGCAGCCGCGCCAGCTGGTAGCCCAGCGCGCCGCCCATCTGCAGGGCCGCGCCCTCCTTGCCGGCGGAGCCGCCGACCAGCTGCGTGACCGTGGTGCTGAAAAAGATGAGCGGGGCCATCAGAGGCGGGATGCGCTCGCTTGAGCGCACGGCGCGCAGCACAAGGTTGACGTTGAGCGGCGTGCGGCTGATTTGGTAGGCCAGCGCGGTTACGACGCCGCCCGCCGGCAGCAGCCAGAGCAGCCACGGGTTTGCTTGGCGCAGCGCGGTCACCCCGGTCACCGCGTGGTGGAACGCTGCGCCCAGCAGCCCCCCGGCGGCGCCCACCGCCGCGCCGGCGGCGATCCATTTGACCAGCGCCGCAGTCAGGCGCCCGCCGGCGTGCAGGCGGCTCTGCAGCAGACGGTTGGTCCAAAGCGTGTGAAGCCAGCGCATGATATGCCTCCCAGACCGGCGCGGGCTGCGCCGGGTATGTGTCCGGTTTCTGCGCCGCGGGCCGATTCGTGCGGCTTCGACACGGCGCAGCTACGATTATAGAGTCCGGACGGGCAAATGTCCAGAGTCTGGGGCGAAAAGTTTTACCGTCGCGGTATAGCGCCGCCCATGCGGGGAAACAATAGCCTTGGACAACATATTTTGCCTGGAGGGATCAACGTATGGAAGAACACAAGTCCCGCGGAAGGGTCGCGGCGTTTTTTGAAAGCAAGGGGTTTTATGTGGTGCTGGCGCTGTGCGTGGCAGTGATCGGCGTGTCGGCGTGGCTGATGCTGACGGGCGTCGGCCTCGAACAGGAGCTGGGTGAGGCGGCTGCCGTCTCCTCGCAGCAGGCGCGGCCGGCGGAGCGGGGAGAGGCCTCCGTGCCGCTCGAGCCGGACGGCGCGCCGCAGGAGCCGGAGGCGCTGGCCCCCGAGCAGAGCGGCGAGACGCTGGGCGACGGCGCCGTGGCGGTTTCCGGCAAGAGCCAGCCGCGCAACAACGCCGCGCCCGCGCCCGTGCTGGCCGAGACTGCGCCCGAGGGAGTCAACAGCCTGTTTGTCTGGCCCGTCATGGGTACGCTCGATCAGCCCTACAGCACCGATGCGCTGCTGTACGACCGGACCATGAACGACTGGCGCACCCATGCGGCGATGGACATTGCCGCCGACCCCGGCACGCAGATCACGGCGGCGGCCTCCGGTACGGTCAGCGCCGTTTATGACGACCGGATGTACGGCACGACCGTCGTGCTCGATCACGGCGGCGGTCTGCAGAGCATTTACTGCGGTCTGGCCGCGCAGCCGACGGTGGCCCCGGGCGACGGGGTGACGGCCGGCGAGGTGATCGGCTCGTTGGGTACGGTGCTGTGTGAGTCGGCCCAGTCGCCGCACCTGCACTTTGCCATGACGCTGGACGGCGAGCGCGTCGACCCGACGACGTATCTGCCTGCGCGCACGGACATGCCGGCCTCTGCGGAGACGGAGCCGGAGACGGAAGCCGTGGACGCGGTGGACTGACGCGGGACGGACGGCGGAACGACACAGGAGCGGGAGGCCCTTGCGGGGCCTCCCGCGGCATATTCGGGCGGAAAAAGTTTCGAAAATGTATTGACAAGATCGGGAGAATCGTTTATAATTCTGCTTGCTTCACAGAAACGGCGGCATAGCTCAGCTGGCTAGAGCATTCGGTTCATACCCGGAGTGTCATCTGTTCGAATCAGATTGCCGCTACCAGTCAGAGCGCATCAAACAGTCTTTGATGCGCTCTGTTATCAAGGCCCGTTGGTCAAGTGGTTAAGACACCGCCCTTTCACGGCGGTAACATGGGTTCGAGTCCCGTACGGGTCACCAGACATTGCCTGCCCTCCGGCAGGCAATGCAATTGGGAGGCTTAGCTCAGCTGGTTAGAGCGCTCGCCTCACACGCGAGAGGTCGATGGTTCAAGTCCATTAGTCTCCACCAGGCAAAACGCCGCGACTTGCGTCGCGGCGTTTTTCTTGGGCCTTGCCCGGCGGGGCGCGGTTTGAACGAACGCATGAAGCCCGGAAAGGAAACGGTACGGCGCGGCGTTTCCTCTTATATGTGATATGGCCTTGCGGACAGCCCTGCTTTTTCAGGCGGGGCTGTCCGCTTTTTATTGCGCGGCAGGGTCCGTTTGATCGGCGCTGCCGGGTGCGTCCGCGCTCGGCGCGGCCAGCTCGGCGCGCCATGCACGCACGGTCTCGCGAACCTCCCGGACGTCAGCCTGCGCCAGGGGGTTCCCGCGGCTTGCCAGCAGCACAAAGGCCGCCGCGCGCTCCGGCAGGCTCGTTCCGGCGCTCCAGAAGGCCTCTGCCTGCCGTGCACGGTCGATTTTTGCAACGGCGGCCTCTGCGTCGATATACGCGGAATAGCCGAAGACGGATTCCGCCCGGCTGTATGCAGCGACGGCTCCCCGGCCGTCCCGCCATGCGCAGACAAACAGCGACAGGAACTTTGCGGCCGTCAGGTCGTCGGCAAGGACGCTTTGGGTATAGGACGCGAAGGAGTCGGCGTCCGCCAGCCGCCACAGCAGCAGATACCGCACGGCGTCCTCCCAGTCCAGCACGGGGGAGGTCTGCATGAAGTGCTGCAGGCGCGCAAGAAACAGCGCCTCCAACTGCGGCAGCGCGTCTGCGGCGATCAGCTGCCGGCTGTCGGAAAGGGATGCGCCGGGAATTCTGTCGTGGGTGATCTCAATGCGCTGCAAAAGCGCGCTCAGGACCTGAAATGCCGGGAGCTCCGCCGACCGGAACAGCCCGGAAAGAACGGCAAGGCGCGCCTGCCCGTCGTCGATTCGGAGCAGAAGCTCCGGAAGAAGGCGTGCCGAAAGCAGGTCCGTACCGTCCGGTCCCGCCTGTCGGAGCGCCTGCGCCTGAGAGAGCAGTACGGCTGCGGCCAGCGCCGCCCGCTCCTCCGGCAGCCGCGACACGTGATGGGAAAGCTCCCGGAGATAGGCAAACAGCAGGCCGCGTCCGGCCAGGGAGGCGAGGTATGCCTGCCACTGCGCCTCGTCCATGTGCAGCAGAGAGTCATCCAGCGCGGCGCGGCTGATCGCCACCTCCTCGGGAGACAGCGAAAAATACAGGTCAAACCGGTCCTCGGCGGCGATGCGCATGGCCTGATGCAGCTCCGAGGGCGTCTGAAAGCTGCCGGAATACGAGGTGGCGTTGGAGAAGGCCGGAAACAGGCTGGACACGGCGTTGAGCATGCCGTCGGGGTGCGCCGGCCAGACGGTGCGGAAGGTCTCGAGCGCATCCTGCCAGCGCTCCTGCACCCCGTTGAGCGGGATGCCGCCGCCGGGGTAGCCGCCGGTCAGCGTGTGCTTATGGGTTCTGATCCATTCAAAGACGGGCGGGGCAAACACCTGCAGGGCGCAGATGCCCGCCATGTCGATGAAATCCGTTTCCTCCCGGACTGCGGAATAGGCGAAGGAAAGCGTGTTGCAGAACCGGTTGACGTCGCGCAGGCTGCCGATGAACGGCGCGATGCACGCATCGAAGACCCGGGACCAGCGGCCGGCATCAAACGGCTGTCCCTCGGGACGCGCGGCAATACGGTACAGCCGCTCCAGCAGGATCGCGTGAAGCCGGTCTTCCCGCAGCGGCGGCAAATCAAACGAAACCTGGATGATTTTTTCCAGATATGCCGCGCCGTCGCAATCGTGAACCGTGCCCAGCGCGCGGGTGACGATCTCCTTGTCAAACGCCAGCAGATACGTCGTGTGCGGAAACCCGGCCACGGAGTTGACCAGCTGAAAGATCAGCCGGATCTGCTCGTTCGGAAGCCGGTCGATGTCGTCGATGACGATCAGGATCCGCTTGCCGCAGTCCCGCAGCGCCTGCTCGACAAGCGATTTCTGATACGCTGCGTCGTTGACTCGCGCCTCTGCCCTGGAACGCATGGTTTTGCCCAGCTGCTCGGTCAGCTTCGGCAGAAGCTTCAGGTACGGCCCGACGACCGGGATGTACTCGGCGTACTCCAGCGCGTCGGAATAGCCCTCGATCACTGCGCCGAGGGACTGCAGGCGCTTCTCCGGATCGGCGATTTTCAGCGTGTTTGTGAGCGTTACAAAAAACTGGTTGATGAGCTGGGCCGGCTCGGTGAAGTTCCACGGGTGAAAGCGGACGACAATCACATCCGGCGTTCCGCCGGTCTCCGGGGCCGCCCGCCTGATCTCCTCGAGCGCCATGTTCAGCACGGAGGTCTTGCCGCAGCCCCATCGCCCCTGAAGGGCGACGGCGTAGCTGTCGGTCGGATCAAAATGCAGAATCGAGTGGGCAAGCCGTTTGGCAAACGGACCGCGGCCAAGCAGGTCGTCGCGTGCGCTGCAGATCGGCTGATCGGTATAAAACACGGCGATTCCTCCGGTTGTTCAGATTTGCTCTGCGCTTCAGATGAAGTATAGCAAAAAAAGAAGGCGCTGCCAAGACAGGATGCGGTGTGCAAGCAACGCCGACGGAGCAGATGGGAAGATGCGCGCTCCGGGGCAGGCGCGTTTCGGAGCGGCGCGCTCAGATGCGGTCGGGGCAGGCGCCGCGGACGGCGCCTCGTCCGGCGGGAAAAGCAGCCGCCGCGCCGTGCCGGGGCGCCCCGTAACGGAGCAAAGAATGAGAAGGCGGAACGCACGAACATGACAACCCACGCGGGATCGCGCAGGGAACGAGCGGCAGCCCACTCTGTTTTTCATCCGATCTTCGCATTGCTTGCATGCAAAGATCGTGATAGGATGATAAAAAGGGAAGTGATTTCAAGAACATTACATCGTGGTGAAATGCTGTCCCTGCGGTGCTGATGATATGACCCATATCGCAATCAGCGATACGGAAGTTTACCGGAGGGCTTATGCCCCGGTTGAAAGGGTGGGCTATGAAAACGCTGAAGGAAATGGAAGCTCTGCTGATGGACTACGGGCTGTCAGGGTACGATGAGCAGATCAAGGAAGCAGTCAGAAGCTCCGTACATATCATACCGGAGCCTGCCGGTGATGAGCGCATTCCCATCGGCGCATCCAAGATGGGCGGGCTGCCGGATCTGCCCAAGGGCGTGGACTGGTTCCGGCAGGAGCTGACGGATATTCCGCTGTCCTTCATCTGCCAGATCAACTTCGCGGAGGTCAAGCCCTACGACGCCGAGGACAGGCTCCCGGTCAACGGCATCCTCTACGTTTTCTACGACTGCTCCATGTACGGTATGCCCTGGGGCTTCGATCCCAGGGACTCCGATGGCAAGGTCGTGTACTATTACGACGGCGACCTGTCCCAACTGGAACGAAAGGAAGCGCCGGAGGATATGGAGGAGAACGGCTGTGTGTTCGGCGCCGCCGCGCTGCACTTCGAGACCGCCTTCGATCTGCCCGATTTGGATAGCCCCGCCGGTGAAGCGATCGCTTTTGCGGGGGATGACCAGGAGAAATACTGGGAGCTGATGGATGATGTGCGTGAGTTCCTGTCCAATAAGCTGCTGGGCCACTCCGACAACATCCAAGGCGGCATGGAGCTTTCGTGTGAGTTGGTGACCAACGGCCTTTACTGCGGCGATTCCAGCGGGTACAACGAAGGCCGGAGCAGGGGCCTGGACAAGAACGCCGGGCATTGGCGGCTCCTGCTTCAGGTGGACAGCAACGAGGATATCGGCATGATGTGGGGCGACTGCGGCAGGCTCTACCTCTGGATCACCACCGAGGATCTGTCTGCGAAGAACTTCGGGAATACCTGGCTTATCCTGCAGTGCGGGTAAAGAAGAAACGGATGGTTTATGAAATTTGAGCCTGCGAACGTGCCGGCCCCATAAGCAGCCGCCGATTCCGGTATTGGCGCCGGCAGGCTGAGAGCGCTGACCGATGAGAAGGACAGCCATTTCGTTCTGTGGGTGGGAAGCAGACGGCTGATCCGGAAGCGCCTCTTTGATCCGTATATCGAGCATGCATTTTCCATTTATATTTGCAGATATGGATCATAGAAAATTTGCAGATATTGATGATAGAAAAAGGAGCCCCGGTGTGATATGATCGGAATGTCGCATCGAGGCTCCTTTTCAACGAAAGGAGACCGAAATTGAGCGAAAAAAGACTGGACGGGTGCGGTGGGAAACGTTTCTGTGCCGAGAGCAGCCCTGAGCGATGAACAGCTGACAATCCGGATGGTTTTCATGCGGCATGACAAAAAAGAGGTTGTCGCGGATGGGTATACGGGGTTCATCATGCCGGACAAGAACGGCAATCCCAAGGCTGTACGCCATCTCGAAATGGAATGTGTATACGCATGCAGGCTGCGTGCACGCTGCGGAGCCGGCGGCGAGGTTTTCTGAGTTTCGCCAGAAAGGGGTTGCAGTCGGCTGGGTTTACTGCACCGTTTATTACGCCGATCCGTGGTGTAGCAACATGGATTTGTGGAGACATACAAGAAAACGGGAGGGCCGAAAGCCCGGCTATATCAACGTTTTTCAGACGTTTGGAGGCTTATGGGGACCATGATAAAAGTGCTTTTCATTTGCCACGGCAATATTTGCCGCAGCCCGATGGCGGCCTGCCTGCTGCGTGCGCTGGCGGAGCGGGAGGGGCTTTCCGATCGGTTGGAGGCAGATTCGGCAGCCGTCACCTGCGAGGAGCTGGGAAACCCCGTTTATCCGCCGGCGCGGCGGACGCTGGAGGGACACGGCGTACCGTGCGACGGGCATCGCGCCCGTCAGCTGACGGCGTCCGACTATGTCGCGTTCGATTACCTCATCGGGATGGATGCGTCGAACCTGCGGCGGATGCGAAGCATCTGCGGGGGCGACCCGGACCGGCGGCTGTCGCTTCTGATGGATTGGACCGGGCGGGGCGGAGACGTGGCCGACCCGTGGTACAGCGGGGATTTTGAAACGGCGTTCCGGGACATTGAGGCGGGCTGCCGCGCCGTACTGGAGCGGCTGCGGCCGCTTCTGGAGCAGGAAGACCCGCTGACGGCCGGCGGCATCCGCCGGGCGATGGGCGAAGCGGCGGCCGGACTGCGCATCGAAGCGCTGGAGAAGGCGACGTCCACGAATCTGCTGCTGCGTGACCGGGCCGAGGCCGGCGCGCCGGACGGTACGGTGCTGACGGCGGAGACGCAGACGCAGGGCCGGGGCCGGCGTGCGCGGCGGTTTTTCTCGCCGCCGGGCTGCGGACTGTATCTGAGCGTGCTGCTGCGTCCGTCGCTGCCGCCGGAGGATGCGCCGCTGCTGACGGCTGCGGCTGCCGCGGCGGCTGCAGAGGCCGTGGAGGCCGTGTCGGGGCGTGCTGCGCAGATCAAGTGGGTCAATGACGTGCTGCTGGACGGGCGCAAGGTGTGCGGCATCCTCACGGAGGGGCGCGTCTCGGCGGAGACGGGCCGGTTTGCCTACGTGGTGGTGGGCGCGGGCTTCAACGTCTGCCCGCCGCCGGGGGGCTTTCCGCCGGAGCTGGCGGAGCTGGCCGGGACGGTGCTGCCGGAGGCGGCGGACGGCGCACGCAGCCGGCTGGCCGCGGAATTTCTCAGGCGGCTGCGGGGCTATGCCGCGCGGCTGGAGGAGCGGACGTTTCTGGAGCCGTACCGCGCGCGCTCGGTCGTACCGGGGCGGCGGGTGACGGTGTACCGGACGGACGGAACGCAGCGCGCAGCCAGGGCGCTGGCGCTGGATGAACGATGCCGCCTGGTGGTGGCGTATGACGACGGCTCGCGCGAGACGCTTGACAGCGGCGAGGTGAGCCTGCGGATGGAAGGAGCTTCTTATGTCTGAAAATCATACAACGGTAAACGGGACGGCGCTGGCCGCAGGCAAGTCCGACGCGCAGCGCAGGGCAAGGCCGATCACCGCACGCGGGTTGGCGCTGGCGGCGGTGTTCGCGGCGTTCACGGCGGTGGGCGCGCACATCAGCATTCCGCTGCCGATGCTGTCGATCACGCTGCAGACGCTGTTTGTGATGCTGGCGGGCATGACGCTGCCGCGCCGCGAGGCGGGGCTGGCGCTGCTGTGCTACATTCTGATGGGCCTGTTCGGCCTGCCGGTGTACACCAGCGGGGGCGGCCTGGCTTACATCTTCAAGCCGAGCTTCGGCTTTGTGCTGAGCTTCTGCCCGGGGGCGATGCTCGCGGCATGGTATATGGCGCGCGGAAAGCGCAGCTACTGGCGCGCGGTTGTGGCCGGGCTGCTGGCGCTGGCGGTGATCTACGGGATCGGCCTGGCGTATTACTGGCTGATGAGCACGTTGTATCTCGGAAAGACCGTCGAACTGCGCAGCATGCTGCTGTACTGCTTTTTGCTGCCGCTGCCGGGCGATCTTGTCTCCTGCGGGCTGGCCGCTGCCGCGGCCGTGCGGCTGGGGAAGGCCGGGCTTTGCTGAAGGCGCGGCACGGCGCGGAAAACGCTTGCGTTTTTGTGAAAAGAGAGGTAAGCTGAGAAAAAACGGCGGGAGAGATTGTCATGGATCCCAAACAGGCAAAGGACCCGCAGGCGCTGCGGGAGCAGATCTGGCAGAAGGCGCGCCAGCTGGGGGCCAACCTCATCGGCTGTGCGCCGGCCAGCCGATGGGAGACCGAGCCGATCCAGGCGGAGGAATTCCGGCCGCGGCGCATCTGGCCGTGGGTCAACAGCGTGATCGTGCTGGGCATCCCGCTGTTCGCCCCGATGATGCAGACAACGCCGAGCATGGTGTATCAGGAGCTGTACGACACGAGCAACCGCGTGCTGGACGATCTGGCGTACCGGCTGTCGAATTACATTACGACGGAGTGCGGCTGCCGGGCGATCTATTTCCCGCGCGACTGCTATTACAGCATCGACGTGCTGCTGAAAAACCCGAACGCGGCCTTTTCCCATGTCATCGCCGGCTATTATGCCGGGCTGGGCACGGTCGGCGACAGCCACAACCTCATCACAAAGCAGTTCGGGCCGCGGCTGCGTCTGGTGTCGATCCTGACGGATGCGGCGCTGCCGGCAGACGAGGTGCAGCCGAAGCAGCTTTGCCTCCACTGCGGCAGGTGTCTGCGCAGCTGCCCGTCGCACGCGTTTTCCGAGGACGGGCCGGGCAGGCCCTACCGGATGGACAAGCTGTCCTGCACGGCCTATCATGTCAAGCTGCGGGATGCGCATCACTGGCCCTGCGGCGTGTGCGCCGGGGTGTGCCCGGTGGGCGAGGATCTGCGCGCCTGGCACGGCGCGCAGCTGGTCACGCCCGAGGGCGTGAAGCACTGCCAGGCATTCGGCTCCTGAGCGGTCTGAAAAAACGGACGTCCCCTGCGCGGCGGCTGCCGCGCAGGGGACGGTTTGCGTTTAAATGGCGACCGGCTCGCCGGTGACGGCGCTGATGAGAATGGTGCGCACGTCGGTCTCGATGCGCCAGACCGGGGTGAGCGTGCCGTCTCCGGCGGCGTCGCAGTCGAGCACGTAGCAGGGGGACAGGCCCTGCAGCTCGGTGCAGGTCTGGCCGTCGCGTGTCAGCAGTGCCAGCGCGCGCATGAGCGCAGTGCTTGCGTCGACGGCGGCGTCGCTGCCCGTGCCGGCGACGTGCAGGGGGCGGCGGCCGACGGCCAGCAGCAGGCGGCTGCCGGTGAAGGTGAAGGTGACCTCGCAGTTGAGGATGGGGCGGCCTTCATACTCGGCCTGCAGGACGACGGTGGCGGAGCTGTCGTCCTGGGAGACGCGCGCGTTCGCGGCCGAGCCGCTCATGCCCAGGCGGCGCATCAGCCGCGCGCCGGTGGCGGAGGGACTGCGGCCGAGCCGGACGGAGGAATCGGTCATCAGAAGCTCAAACTCGCCCGTGCCGCGGAACACGGCCTGACCGCTTTTGCCGGTGTACATGATGCTGCCGCCGCCCTGGTCGCTGCCGGAAGCGCCCGAGAGCAGACGGGAGGCGCAGTCCCGCTCCTGCGCGGCGTCGCGGCTGACGGGAACGGACGCGCCGGGCTTTGCCAGCAGGTCGACCGGGCCGGTGACGGCGATGCCCTTCTGCGCGAGGATCTCCAGCGTGCTCTGCTCCATGGCGCGGGCGGAGGCGCGGCTGTCCGTGAAGCGGATGAGCACCAGCGCGGCCAGACAGGCGTTGAGCAGCAGCAGAACGATGAGAATATAGTTTTTGATTTTTGCACTGTCCATAAGCGTATCTCAGGAGGCGACCCAGCGGGCGCTCACGCGCTCCTGGTCGTGTTCGTAGACGAGCAGCGGCGTGCCGCCCGTGACGGAGACGACGGCGGCGGCCTGCGCCGGAGGCAGGGGCGTTTCGCTGTGCCCGGCCTGCTCGTATTCGCAGAATTGGATGCGGGCGGAGGTGATGACGCCGTCGGTCACGGTGATCTCGGCGGCTGCGCCGTCGGGGCGGTACAGGAGCACGCCGTCGAGCACATAGTCGAAGTATACGGCGAAGCTGCGGCCCGAGGGGCTTTCGGTCAGGCCGGAGAAGCGCAGCGCCGCCTGCCCGCCGAGCGGCTGGGTGCAGGCGGTGAGCAGCTGGCGCGCCGCGGCGATGACGCCGGCGGGCGTCATATCGCCGACGCTCAGCACGCTTGCGCCGGTCTGAAGAAACTGCACCAGACCGTCGGCGCCGATGCGCAGCGAGCAGCTGCCGTCGATGTAGACGCGCGCACCGTCGGCCTCAAGGTAGCTGTTGGCGACGAAGCGGTTCATGCCGAAGGCGGACAGAAGGTTTTCCGGATCCAGCCCGGTGCGGAACGGGTTTTTCACGCGCACCGTCTCCAGCACGGGCGTTTCAGCCGGAAGCACGCCGAAGTCCGTCAGCAGGCCGGGGGCGTCCAGCTCGAAGGGGAAGCGCGCGCCGTTGGGGGCAAAGCCGACGGTGTGTGCGGTCAGCTCCGAGTTGCGCACGCCGGTGGAGCAGCGGAGCATGCGGGCGCCGTCGGAGAAATACAGGGCCGCGCCGCCGTCCTCGCAGGCGAGCACGAGCCAGCGCGCGCTGCCGTCCAGCTCGCACGAGGCGCCGAGCCAGCCGGCCAGCGCGGTCAGCGGTACGCACGCGGCGTAATCAAGGAAAATGCTGTGTCCGGACAGCGCGCTGCGCCAGGCGGCGGCGCCGGCCGGGACGGGGCGTCCGGCGGTGCTCAGCGCGGCTGCCAGCAGGGGCGCCGCCTCGTCCATGACGGCGGAGACGGCTGCCGCGTCGTAGGCGGCGCTGAAGCGCTCTGCGTTCTCATTGGTGACGACGACGGCCACGGGCAGCGGGCCATCGGCATAGGCAGCGGTTTCCGGCTCGGCGGACGGGCCGCTGCGCAGCAGCGCCGCGCCCTGCTGGGCGAAGGCGAGATACAGCAGCGCCAGCGCGCTTGCGGTGAGCAGGGCGATCAGCGCCGTTTTGATGCGCTCGAGGCGCTTGCGGTCAGGCATGCTCCGGCCCTCCTGCAGGCAGCCGGAGGGTGATGGTGGTGCCGCGGCCCTGCCGGCTCTGGATGGTGATGTCGCCGCCGTGGCGCAGGACGATCTCGCGCGCGATGGACAGACCCAGGCCCGTGCCGCCGGACTCGCGGCTGCGCGCCTTGTCGACACGGTAGAAGCGGTCGAAGACATGTTCAAGGTCGGCGGCGGGGATGCCGATGCCGTTGTCGCGCACGGTGCACCAGACGGCGTCGCCGTCGGCGCCGGCGGTCATGCGGATGCGCCCGCCGTCCGGCGTGTATTTGATGGCGTTGGAGACCATGTTGATGAGCACCTGTTCGATGCGGGCCCGGTCGCCGCGGATGCGCGGGATGGGGCCGCAGAACTCGAGGGAGAACTCGTGCTTATGGTGCTGCGCCTCGATGAGCGTGGCGCTGTAGACGTCGCGGACGGACTGCTCGAAGCGGAAGGTCTCAATGTCGAAATTGGTGCGTCCGGCGTCGAACTTCGAAAGCGTCAGCAGATCCTGGACGATTTTGGTCATGCGGTCGGACTCATTGACGATAACGCGCAGAAAGTCATGCGCCATGTCGGGGGGCAGCTCGGGGTCGTCATAGAGCGTTTCGGCGTAGCTGCGGATGCTGGTGATGGGCGTGCGCAGCTCGTGCGAGACGTTTGCGACAAATTCACGGCGCATCTGCTCGGAGCGGCGCAGCTCGTCAAGGTTGGCCTCCAGCTGGCCGGCCATTTCGTTGAAGGTGCGCGAGAGCACGCCGATCTCGTCCTGCGAATGGCTTTCGGGCTTGTCCGAAAAGTCGCCGGAGGCGACGCGCTCGGCCGCGCGGGTGAGGTTTGTGATGGGGGTGACGAGCGCGCGGGCCAGCAGCACGCCCAGCAGCACCGAGATGACCGCCGCCACGCCCAGCGAGACGAGGATGATGCCGAACAGCTCGCTGCTCAGGTCGGTGACGGTGTCCTTGCTGTCAAGAATGTAGACGATATAGGTCGGGCCGGTCGCGCCGCGGACGGGCAGGGCCACGTCCATATAGTCGGCGCTGGCGTCGACGCGGTAGCCCTCCGAGCCGGAGATGGCGGTGAGAATATTTGGCGTCATGGCAAGCGAGGTGCTGCGCTCGGCGTCCGAGCCGGTGAGGCAGGCGCCGGTGCTGCCGTTGAGGATGAAATAATTGCGGCGGCCGGAGTCGATGCCCAGCTGGCCGGCGTGGATCTTGAGGATCTCCGCCATGCGCGCGGGCGCGTCCTCTCCGGCCGCGGCGGCGCGCAGGTCGTCTGCCAGCTCGGGGCTGGAGAAGACGACCTGCATCTGCTCGTAAAATTCGTTGATATAAAAGCTGTGTACGCCGCGCATCAGAAATGCGCCCATGACGGCGGAAAGCGCCAGAATGAGCACAAGAATGATGAGAATCAGCTTGGAATACAGGCTTTTGTTCATATCAGGCCTCGAAATAGTATCCCACGCCGCGGCGGGTGAGGATGAAGGCGGGGTTGGCCGGATCCTTTTCCAGCTTCTCGCGCAGGCGGCGCACGGTGACGTCGACGGCGCGCAGATCGCCGTAATAGTCGTACTGCCAGACCTTGTTCATCAGCTCCTGCCGGGAGATGGCGCGGCCCGGGTGGGAGGCCAGGTAGGACAGCAGGTCAAACTCCCGCTGCGTCAGCTCCAGCTCGTGCCCGTCGAGGAAGGCGGCGTGCCGCGCGGTGTCGATGGTGAGGCCGCGCACGCGCAGCAGATGCGCCGGCTCCGCCGCTGCGGCGGGGGCCGGCGCAGGGACGGCTGCGGCCTCGCCCGTGCCGGCGCGGCGGATGTTGCTGCCGACGCGCGCCATCAGCTCGCGGACGGAGAAAGGCTTGGTGACGTAATCATCCGCGCCCAGCTCGAGGCCGAGCACCTTGTCGGTCTCCTCCTCGCGGGCGGTGATCATAATGATGGGGACGTTGTTGCCCTCGCGGCGCAGGGTGCGGCAGACCTCGAAGCCGTCCATATACGGCAGCATGACGTCCAGCAGGATGAGGTCGGGGTCGCTGCTGCGGGCAAGCTCGAGGCCCTCCGCGCCGTCGTAGGCGCACACCGGCTCGTAGCCGGCCTTGACCAGGTTGTATTTGAGAATGTCGATGATATTTTTTTCATCGTCAACGACAAGAACACGCTTGCTCATTCGGTTTCCTCCAACAGACGGGCGGTTTTCAGGATGGC
Organism: Clostridiales bacterium; assembly: GCA_022768185.1. Lineage (GTDB taxonomy): Bacteria > Bacillota > Clostridia > Oscillospirales > Oscillospiraceae > JALEMS01. The sequence goes on from JALEMS010000032.1 coordinate 22,023, forward strand.
GGCGACGGACTTGGCATCGGCCAGCTCGCCGCGCAGGACGGCGTCCACCAGCTCGGCAAGCGGGTGCGCCTCCACGCCGAGCAGCTCCCCGTCGTCCGGGTGAGCCGGGCCGGGGCGCAGGCCGGTGGCGAGAAAGAGGTGGATCACCTCGGTGGAGATGCCGGGGGACGAATAGCTGCAGCCAAGGGAGCGCAGGCTGTCGGCAGAAAAGCCGGTCTCCTCGCTCAGTTCGCGCGCGGCGCACACGGCGGGGTCCTCGCCCGGCTCAAGCTTTCCGGCGGGGATTTCCAGCAGCTCGCGCCCGAACGGGTAACGGAACTGGCGCACGCACCAGACGCGGCCGTCTGCATCCAGCGGCAGCACGGCCACGCCGCCGGGATGCTCGACCACCTCACGCAGGGTGAGCCGCCCGTCTGACAGCCGCGCCTGATCGACGCGTACGGACACGACCACGCCCTCATAGCGGTTGATGCGGCGCACGGGCATTTCATGATAGGACATATGGAGGTCTCCCTTCGGCGCAGGTGCGGGCGGCGCAAACGGTCACGGTGCTCGCACGGATACCTTTATCATAGCATACGGGGCAGTCTTTTTCCAGCATTTTTGCATTGACTGCGGCGGGCTTTGGAGAGAAAATCGGCGCAGGAGGTGAGGCCATGCCGCAGAGACATACCGTCAGCCGCCGGGGCGTGGCGCTGCTGCTGCCGACGGGGCTGGCGCCGGACGGCGTGCAGGCGGCGGTGCTGGTGCGTATCGTGCTGGCGCTGCACGGCATTGCGCCGTGGCGCGAAATGGAGATGGACGCCTTTGAGCGCGGGACACAGACCCTGCTGCTGGCACGCCCGGCGCGGCCGGAACAGACACATTGACAGAAAATACGGCGCAGACCGCTCAAGGCCTGCGCCGTATGGTTCATGGTTCACTTCTGCGGGGCGTCGGGATTGCCGGGGGCTGCTGCGGGAAACGCCTCGGGGACGCGGCACGCGCGGGCTGCCGGCTTCCTGCCTTTTCCTGAAATGCCGAACATGCCGAGCAGGAGCAGCAGCGTCGATGCAAGCCCCATCCAAAGAAACGCGACGTTGAAGCCGTGCATCAGCGCTTGCGCGCCGTGGACCGCGGCGGAATTCTGGGCGACGAAATTCATGATCCCCACAAAGACCGCGGTGCCGATGGCGCCGGCAATGGTTCGAAGCGAGGTGAGCAGCGCGGTTCCGTGCGCGGTGTTCGCAGCGCCGATGGCGTCGGTCCCAAAGGTTACAAGCGGCATCATCAGACAGGCGATGGAAATGTTGCGCACGACGTTGCAGACGGCGGACACCCAGACGCCGGTGCTCATGCGGATGAAAAACAGGCTGAAGTTGCTCAGCAGCATGGCCGCCCCGCCGCAGACAAACAGGGGCTTTATGCCGATCCGGTCGTAAATTTTCCCGGCAAACGGGCTGACGATGACCGATGCGAGAGACCCCGGCAGGACCACCAGACCGGAAAGCGTCGCGGAGCGGCCCAGTATCGTCTGCACGTACAGGGGCATCAGGATGGTAGAGCCCATCACGACAAGGTACAGCAGCATGCTTCCGGCTACGCTGACGGCGTAGCTTTTGTTTTTCAGAATGCGAAGCTCCAGAAACGGCTCTGACGCTTTCAGCTGCCGGATGACAAAAACAATCCCCGCGACGACGCCGACGGCCAGCACGCCCAGCACAGATCCGCTGACAAACGGAGCGCTTCCGATGCTGCCCACGCCCAGCGTGATGCCGCCGAAGGCAAAGGCGCTCAGGACGAAGGAGACGGTGTCGAAGCGCTTCTTTACCGTGTCCAGCACGTTTTCAAAGACGGCGAGCGCGCAGACCAGCGAAACGCCCATGATTGCAATGGCCAGATAGAAAATCGACCGCCAGCCGAAGGAATCGACGAGAATTCCCGCCAGTGTCGGCGCAATGACGGGGGCGGCTCCGATGGACAAACCATACCAGCCCATGGCCGTCCCCCGCTTTTCCGGGGGGTAAATGGACAGAATGATGACCTGCGCCATTGCCGACAGGATTCCGTTGCCGCTTGCCTGCAAAATTCGCGCGGCCATCAGAAACGGGAAATTCGGCGCGGCCACGCAGAGCACCAGCCCGGCAATCGTCAGAGCCAGGCCGCACAGATACAGCCGCTTCGTGGGAAACCGTGTGATGAGAAAGGCCGTCAGCGGCATGATGATGCCCATGGCCAGAGAATACCCGCTGGTGAGCCACTGCCCCATGGTTACGGTGATGGAAAAATCGGCGATGATGGAAGGCAGCGCGGTTGTCAGCGCCGTGGCCAGCATGGAGGAGGCGATGCAGCTGACGACGATGTTGAGAAAGATCAGGCTGCGTTTCCGGTCGGTCAGGGCCGCTTTGTTATTTGTCATGGTCCGTCTCCTTTTTGGACAGATAGTACTGCTTGATCTTCTGAAGGGCGAGATAGAACTGCTCTTTTTCCGTTTCGTTCAGGTCGGTCAGCATCTCGCTGTGCACCCTTGCCCGGCTCTTTCGGATCCGCTCGGCTTCCTGCACGCCCTGTTCGGTCAGAGAGATGAGGCTGACGCGCCGGTCGGTTTCGGACGGGATGCGCCGGGTCAGCCCTTTCTTCTCCAGCTTCGACAGGATATCGCTTGCGGAGGACTGACGCACCGACAGCCGTTCGGCAAGCTCCTTCTGGCTGACTTCGCCGGCCTCGGCCAGAAACAGCAGACAGCGCAGCTGGCCCTTGTAGGGATTGGTGCAGCCGTAAACCCGTTCGGAATAGCTTCGGTTCAGCCTTCCGACGTCAAAAAACAGCTCTACAATCGCTTCGTCGCTCAGACGCATTTCATCGCTCCTTCCAACAGAATGACCGGGGACCCGCGCATTATAACATAGGTACCTATCCTTTGTAAAGCGCCTGCGGCATCCGGCATGGAGCGGGATAAAAAAGGCCCGCGCTCCGGAACAACGGAGCGCGGGCGGTTTTCGGATCTGCTTTGCAGCGGGCGCGGACTTAGCTTTCGTGGAAGGGCGCCGGCTCCTCGGCGGGCGCTTCGGGGGCTGCGGGCGTTTCGGGCGCGGCCTCGGGGGTCTTGAACATGTCGGAGACGTCTTCCATGGTGTCGTGCGCGGCGGCTGCGGCGGCGCTGACGGCGTCCTTGAGCTCCTCGGCGGCGTCCTTGAGCTCCTCAACGGCGGCCGCAGCGGTTTCCTTGACGTCGGCAGCGTCTGCGGCGTCGGTGTCCTCATAGATCTCGACGGTGACGTCCTCGTCCTCGTCGGCGTCGTCGGCGTCGTCGGCGTCGTCCTCGGCCTCGGCGACGACCTGCTCGAAGTCGTCGGCGTCCTCGGGGACCTCGCCGCTGGCCTTGATGGCGGCGATTTCCGCTTCCATCTCGGCGATGTGGTCGACGCAGGCGGTGACCTCCTCGCACAGCTGGACAAAGAAGCCCTCGGGCTTGTCGCCGCAGGTTTCGTAATAGAGGCGGCCAATCTCGCGGTATGCCTTCTCGATGGAGTTTTCCTCGGTTTTGATCTCAAAGTTGAGCTTTGCAATGCGTGCGGTCGCCTTGGCCTTGCTCTTGGCCTTGCCGGCAAAGTCAACGCTGGCGTCCTTGGCCTTATCGGCGAAATCGAGGCTCTTTTCCTTCGCCTTGCCGGCAAGGTCGATGCCTGCTTCCTTGATCTGGCTGAATTTTTCCTTCAGAGACATGTTGCTTCCTCCTTATTTTGTGGTTGAATGTGCGTTTAATATGTATCGGTCGCCCGGCGGCGTGCGCCGGGCGGTGGAACGGCGGGTCATGCGGGAGAGACGATGCTCAGCGCCATGGCGTCGGCGCGCAGGTGCTGCTGCAGGAAGGCGCGGCACTCCGCCTCGGTGATCTCGCCGAGCACGGTGAAGGCCTGCAGCGGCTCGCAGCCGTTGAAGACGCCCTCGGCCTGCTCGACGGCAAGACCGTCAAAGTCCTCCAGACCGCGCAGGTACGCGCCGTAGAGCGATTTGCGCACGCGGTCGAAGCGCGCCGCATCGAAGCCTTCGGCGTCCGCGGCCGCCTGCTGCAGCACGCGGGCCATTACGGCGTCCGGGTCGCGGCTCTCGCCGCCGATGAGCAGGACGCACTCGCCGGCGGCCTGATCCAGCTCGTAGGAGAAGTCGTGCCGCACAAGGCCCTCGGTGTACAGCGCGGCGTACAGCGGGGAGCTTTTGCCCATCAGGTAGCGCAGGGCCAGCTCGCCGGTGAGCCGGTCGCGCAGGCGGGCCGGGCCGGGCTCGGACAGGGCCAGGCGCGTGCCGAAGAGAAACTGCGGTGCGGAGACGGCCATCTTCACCTCGGTGCGCGGGGCTGCGGGCGCCTCGCCTGCGGTGATGTCGTAGCTGCGGGTCGGGGCGCTGCCGGACTCATGCGGCAGCAGGCGCTCGGCCAGCTCGGCCACGCGCTGCGGGTCAACGTCGCCCACCACGGCAAGGGCCATGTTCGACGGACGGTAGAAGGCGGCGTGGCAGTCGTAGAGCGTCTGGGCGGTGATCTCGGCGATGCTCTCGATGGTGCCGGCCACAGAGTCGCGCAGCGGGCCGGTGCGGTAGAGGCTGCGCATGAGGTTGACGTAGACAACGAAGCCGGGGGTATCCTCGGTCATGCGGATCTCCTGGCCGATGATGCCCTGCTCCTTGGCGACGCTTTCGGCCGTGAAATACGGTGTGGAGACAAACGTCAGCAGGCTTTTCAGGTTCTCCTCGAAGCCGTCGGTGCTTTCAAAGTAGTAGGCCGTCATGGCCGAGGAGGTGAAGGCGTTGGGCTGCGCGCCGTTCTGTGCCAGGGTATTGAGGGCGTTGCCGCCGTCGGGCATGTCGAAGAGCTTGTGCTCAAGGTAGTGCGCGACGCCCGCGGGCGTGCGGTGCTCCGCGCCGTCGACGGTGAAGACGCGGTCGGCCCCGCCGTAGTTTGTGGCAAACAGCGCGAAGCTGCGCCGATAGCCCGGCTTGACGATGACGCGCACGGCCAGCCCGTTGGGCAGCGTGCCGTGCCAGATGCGCTCGCCGATGTTGGGATAGCTCTGTTCAGTCAGCATCCTGTTCGTCCCTCCCTCTGAGGAAATAGACCGCGTCGAGCGCGCACTGCGCGGCGATGTCGGCGATCTGCTCGCGCGTGACGCTCTCGGCCAGAGCGGCCAGCTCGGCCGGACTGCATTCGGAGCCTTCCAGATTCCGGCTGAGCCAGTATTCATCCAGCTGCGCAGCGTCGTCCTCCATGGCGCGCAGGTCGCCGGCGACGGCGGCGCGGGCCGCGCCCAGCTCGTCGTCGGTCAGCTCGCCGCGGGCAAGGGCGGCAAGCTCGCTTCCGATGCGCTCGCGCGCCAGATCGTATTTGTCAAAGTCGATGCCCGAGCTGACAAGCAGCACGCCCTTGGCGTAATCCAGCGTGGAGCTGGCAAAGTAGCAGATGGAGAGCTTTTCGCGCACGTTCATGAACAGCCTCGAGGTGACCGAGCCGCCGAAGGCCGCGTTGAACACGCGCAGCGCGGCGGGGTCCGGCTCCTGCATGGCTTCTCCGAGACGGTATCCCATGGCCAGCTTGCCCTGCGTGACGTCGAGCGATTCGGTGAAATATCGCGGGGCGTCCTCGACGGTGTTCATGCGCACGTCGGTGCCGATGTCAAAATTCAGCTCGCCGCGCGGCAGCGCGTCGAGCGTGCCGATGAGCGCCTCGCGCACCTGTTCAAACGGCATGCCGCCGCAGTAGAACAGCTCGACGGGCGAGACGGCCAGCAGCTCGTGCCACTGCTGGGTGAGCCGGTGGTAATGGATATTCTCCGCCTCGGCCTCGAAGCCGCCGGCGGGAACGGCATAGTCCTCATACGGGCACATCAGCTCGCACAGGCGCAGGACGGAGTAGCTCCGCTTTTCGTTGATGCGGCCGCGAATGCGCTCGATGTGCTTCTCCCGCTCGCTGTCGACGTACTGCGGCAGAAGCAGGCCGCCGCGCGTGACCGGAGCGAGCAGCAGCTCGCCCATGGCGGACGCGGTCTGCGCCAGCACGCCGGACGCTTCGGGGACATAGGCGTCCTCCGGGAAGCTGGCCCGGAAGCCGATGCACTGAATTTCGCCCTTCTTGCGGACGCACGGCTCGATGCGCGCGCCGTACAGGCCGTCGAGCCGGGCGGCGATGGCCTCCAGGTCGGGCATCGTCACCGTACCGCGGCGCAGCACGTACGGGATGACGGCGTTGGCCGCCGCCGTTTCGCGTGTCAGCTGCGTCAGCAGGGAGACGCTGAGCGTGCCGGTCTTGAATTTTTCGGTGTGGATGCAGGTGAGGAAAACGCCCTGCAGGATTTCCTCGCGCCGGTAGTCCAAAAAAACACCCCCTGTGTGATAGGATGATCGTTCTGCAGAGATTATATCATAGGCGGTTCAAATTGGAAATGAATATATTATGAAAATTTGTACGGTCTCCGGCGGCTTCGGGGCGGAGCGCATGCAAAAATGTCCCTGCCGGGCGCGGCACCGGTTTTTCTTGACAAGCTTCGACGCGGCTGCTATAATTTTCTATTATTGCAGGCGTCAGCCTGCAGGAATGTGAGCAAGGGCGTTCGCCGGCGCGGCGGGAGGTCTTCCCGGGGGCGCGTGTGGGAGCGCCGTTTTTGTTTTCGGGACAACCGAGGAGGAACAGTATGGCACAGGAGACCGTTGTCATCGTCGATTTCGGCGGGCAGTACAAGGAGCTGATTGCGCGCCGTGTGCGGGAATGCGGCGTTTATTCCCAGATCGTTTCCAACCGCATTACGGCGGAAAAAATGCGTGAGCTGGCCCCGGTCGGCATCATCTTCACGGGCGGGCCGGACAGCGTGTACGCCCCGGGCGCGCCGACGTGCGATCCGGAGCTGCTGCGGCTGGGCGTGCCTGTGCTGGGCATCTGCTACGGCATGCAGCTGATGTGCCATCTGTGCGGCGGCCGCGTGGAGCACTGCGAGCGCAGCGAATACGGCACGCTGGAGGCGGAGCTGGACGCGGGCGTTCTGTTCGGCCGCGCGTGCGCAGGTACGACGGCGGTGCTGATGAGCCACACCGACCGTGTGACCGTCCTGCCCGAGGGCTTTACGGCCACGGCGCGCACGCAGCTGTGCCCCGTCGCGGCGATGGAGGACCCCGCGCGCGGGCTGTACGCGGTGCAGTTTCATCCGGAGGTTGAGCACACGCGGCTGGGCACGAAGATCATCCGGCGGTTTCTGTATGAGATCTGCGGCGCGGCCGGCGGCTACAGCATGGGAAACTACCTGCTGCAGCAGATCGACGCGGTGCGCGCGCGTGTGGGCGAAAAGCGCGTGCTGTTGGGCCTGTCGGGCGGCGTGGATTCCTCGGTGTGCGCGGCGCTGCTGGCGCGCGCAGTGCCGGGGCGGCTGACGTGCATTTACGTCGACCACGGTCTGATGCGCAAGAATGAGACGGAGGAGATCCGCCGGGCGTTCTCAAGGTTTGATCTCAACCTGGTCTGCGTGGATGCGAGCGAGCGGTTTCTGACGGCGCTGGCGGGCGTGACCGAGCCGGAGCGCAAGCGCAAGATCATCGGCCGGCTGTTTGCCGAGACGTTTGAGGACGAGGCGCGCAAGCTCGGCGGCACGGAATTTTTGGCGCAGGGCACGATCTATCCGGACGTGGTCGAGTCCGGTACGAACTCGGCGGTGATCAAGAGCCACCACAACGTGGGCGGTCTGCCGGAGGAGCTGGGCTTCGAGGGCGTGGTGGAGCCGCTGCGGATGCTGTTCAAGGACGAGGTGCGCGCGCTGGGCCGCCTGCTGGGCCTGCCGGAGAACATTGTAGGGCGTCAGCCCTTCCCGGG
>JALEMS010000035.1 GCA_022768185.1 Clostridiales bacterium
AGATGCTATTATTATCAAGCGTTCCAGAGCTGCGCGAGTGGTGGAATTGGCAGACTCGCTAGATTCAGGTTCTAGTGCTCACTCCGGGCGTGCGGGTTCAAGTCCCGCCTCGCGCACCACGTCGGAGCAAGCTATATATCGCTTGCTCCGACTTATTTTATAAGTCAGAGCGCGCTCATGCCGCTGCTCCTCCTTTCCAAATCGAACCCGCTGCGCTGGGCTTCGATTTGGCTTTTTCTTTCTTTGGACATATAAGTTATGTATTGCCTCACGCGCCAAAAATACGGCAGTCCCGTCAGGGGCTGCCGCAATTTTTATGCGCGAGGTAACTCGATTTGAACCCAAAAACACGGGAACCCCGTGAAAGCGGAGACTTTCACGGGGAAAAGGAAGAAAGACCGAAGCGGACGAAGCGGCGCCGCCTGCGGTGCTGCGCGTCACATTCGGTTTTTCTGACGCCGTTCCGCCTCGCGCACCACGTCGGAGCAAACTGTATATCGCTTGCTCCGACTTATTTTATACGTCGGAGCGCGCTCATGCCGCTGCTCCTCCTTTCCAAATCGAAGCCGCTTTGCTGGGCTTCGATTTGGTTTTGGGCGCAGGCCTGGAAACAACGGCATCTATACGGTTGCGATGTTATACGTCGTTGCGGACGGCATACCGTTCACGACGACGTTTTCTTTTTCAGAACAAACGTCATCTCTCACTCATTCTGCCGCTTTTCCTTTTCAACCGCGATCCGCTTTGCCGGATTCGCGGTTGGTTTTGGGTGAAGACATGGAAGCAACGGCATCTATCGTGCTGCAATGTTACAAGCATCCCGAATGCGCCAGCGTTCGGGATGCTTAAATCATTACTACATGGCTAATTATGAAGGCACACGATATGAAGAAGATCTTTGTATTAGCATTTTCAGTATTATGATGCTTTCTTTTTTGGCCTCCGGAAACACAAAAGGAAATTGGAAGTAATGGAAAATGCGAAAAAATGTCACGGTTCAGAGAAAAATATTCATTTTTATTTCCATAGTGCCTCCGAACCCCCTCAATGGTTTTTTGTTCTGTCTTGCCCGCCGGTTTTCGTAGATTTGCCGCGCAGAATGCAAAAACCGGAGCGGCGGGGTCCTCCCCGCCGCTCCGGTCTGCGTTTTCCGTTTGCTTTGCGTCCTCAGCTCTGACGCAGAATGTTTTTTCGGATCTTTCCGCTGATGGTCTTGGGCAGCTCCGGGACCAGCTCCACATAGCGGACCCATTTGTATTCGGCCAGCCGCATGTTGCAGTAGTCGCGCAGCTGCTTTTGCAGCGCCGCATCCTGCACATAGCCGGGAGCCGTCACAACAAAGGCCTTGATGGCCTGCCCGCGCAGCGTGTCCGGCACGCCGACGACCGAACACTCCAGTACAGCCTCGTGCCCAATGAGAATGTTTTCGATCTCATATGGCCCGATCCGATAGCCGCCGGACTTGATGACGTCGTCGATCCGGCCGTGAAACCAGTAATACCCGTCCTCGTCCTGCCAGGCGATGTCGCCCGTGTGGTAGACGCCGCCGCGCCAGACATACCGGTAAAGCGCCTCGTCCCCGAGGTAGCCCGAGAAAATGCCAAACTGCCGTCCGTTCTCCGGCGGGATGATGACCAGCTCGCCCAGCTCGCCCGGAGCAGCATACGTTCCGTCCTCCTTCAGCAGCGCCACATGATACAGCGGCGAGGCCAGCCCCAGCGAGCCGGGCTTCGACGGCGCGCCGCGGAAGTTCGCAAGGATGAGCGTCGACTCCGTCTGTCCGTAGCCCTCCATCAGTTCCAGTCCCGTTTTCTCCTGAAACCGGTGGAACACCTCCGGGCTGAGCGCCTCACCGGCCGTGCTGGCGTGACGCAGGCTCGGCATGTCGCTCATGCCCTTTTTCACGAGGTAACGGTAGACCGTCGGAGGCGCACAGAAGCTGGTGACGGAAAACTGATTGACGATGTTCGTCAGCTGTTTCGGATCAAAGTTGTCAAAGTCGTAGACCATCACCGCGCTGCCGCACAGCCACTGGCCGTACATTTTGCCCCATGAGGCCTTACCCCAGCCGGTCTCGGCCACGGTGAAGTGCAGTCCGCCGTCCTCGACCTGCTGCCAGTATTTTGCGGTGATGATATGCGCCAGCGGGTAGGTGTGATCGTGCAGCACGGCCTTGGGATAGCCCGTCGTACCGGAGGTGAAATACATCAGGATCGGCTCCGAGGCCAGCGTCTCTCGCCGCTCCAGCGTCTCCGGCGCATGCTCCATCTCCGCATGCAGGTCGCGGAAGGGCGCGTACCCCGGCGCGGTCGTCCACAGCAGCGGCGGCTGCTGTGCACGCTGCGCCGCAGCGCCCAGCTTCTGCAGAACGTTTTCATCGTCGGCAGCCACCACGGCTCGAATGCCGCCGCAGTCGAGGCGATAGAGAAAATCGTCCTCCGTCAGCATATGCGTCACCGGCACGGCCACCGCGCCCAGCTTATGCAGCGCCGGCAGGAGATACCAGTATTCGATGTGGCGCTTGAGGGCCACCATCACCCGGTCGCCCCGGCGGACGCCCGCGTCGGACAGAATATGGGCCACCCGACTGCTCAGGCGGCTGAGGTCGGCAAACGTCAGCGTTTTTACCGTGCCCTCCGTGTTGCACCAGACAAGCGCCCGGCGCTCCGGCTCGGACGCGCCCAGCGCGTCGATGACGTCATAGCCGAAATTAAAATTCTCTGCACAGCGAATGGAAAAGGCCGTCAGGCGGCCGTTTTCGTCCACCGTTTCTTCACAAAACTGCTTGTAGATACTCATGTTACCTCTGGTTTGACAACCACTTTTTCAAACTGCGCCGAATACTCCGGCAGACGGCGCTTCAAATTGAGCGGGCAACGGGTCTCCGTGTCGAGAAAGCAGTGGCCGCTGCTGCCCTCGGCCATCAGGCGGCCGTCCTCGCCGCGAATCTCATAGCGGAAGGCGGCACGGACGCCGTTATATTCCGTTGGAATGGCGGTGATGAACACCGGCTGATCATAATGTGCGCTGATCTTGTACCTGCACTCTACCGAGGTCACCGGCATGATGATGCCGGCCTGCTCCATGGTGCGGTAATCCAGACCGGCCTGACGCATCAGATCCAGTCGCGCCTCCTCCATCCAGCGGATGTAATTGGAGTGATGGACGATGCCCATCTGATCGGTCTCGTAATAAAACGCCCTGCGGACGTATGCCTTCATGTTCTGCTATGCCTCCTCGTCCCAGCGACCGATCCGGCGGAAGCGCTCATACCGCTGCGCAAGCAGCACGTCCTCCGGCAGCCGGCACAGCTGGGCCAGCTCGTGATACAGTGCAGCCTGCAGCTGTCTGTAAAACACGCTTTTTCCAATATCCTTTTCCGGGATGATCTGCTCGGCCACACCGAGGCGCAGCGCGTCCTCTGCCGTCAGGCACAGGCTTTCAGCCGCCTCGGCAGCACGGGCAGCGTCCTTCCACAGGATACTGGCACAGCCCTCGGGGGAAATAACGGAATACACCGCGTTTTCCAGCATCCAAACGCGGTCGGCCGCAGCCAGCGCCAGCGCGCCGCCGCTTCCGCCCTCGCCGATGAGCACGGACACCACCGGTACGCGCAGCGCCATCATCTCGTTGAGATTGTCCGCGATGGCGCGGCCCTGGCCGCGCTCCTCGGCGCCGATGCCGCAGTAGGCCCCCGAGGTATCGACGAAGCACACAACGGGGCGGCCGAACTTCTCGGCCTGCTTCATCAGACGCAGGGCCTTGCGGTAGCCCTCGGGGTTGGGCGCGCCGAAGTTGCGTTGGGCACGCTCCTTGGCGCTGCGGCCCTTTTCGATGCCGATGACGGTGACAGGCTGCTCCCGCAGCCAACCGACGCCGCCGACAACGGCTGCGTCATCGGCAAAATACCGGTCTCCGTGCAGCTCGGTGAAATCCGTGAACAGATGCGAAATATAATCCAGACTGGTCGGCCGGCCGTTTGCACGCGCCAGCCGGACACGGTCATACGCCTTCGTGCCCTTCATGCCAGTCGCACCATCCTTTCCTGTCGGGGTCATGCAGCTTCAGCAAGCCGCCGAGCCGCGCGGAGAGCTGGCCGCGCGGGACGATGGCGTCGACAAAGCCGTGCTCCAGCAGAAACTCTGCCTTCTGAAATCGGTTCGGCAGCTTTTTGCGCGTGGTCTGCTCGATCACGCGCGGGCCGGCAAAGCCGATCAGCGCATCCGGCTCGGCAAGAATGACGTCCGCCTCCATGGCAAAGCTTGCCGTCACGCCGCCCGTGGTTGGGTCGGTCAGCACCGCGCAGTAAAACAGTCCCGCGTCGCTGTGCCGCCGGACAGCCGCGCTGGTCTTGACCATCTGCATCAGCGAGAGCAGCCCCTCCTGCATCCGCGCGCCGCCCGACACCGTGAAGCCCACCACCGGCAGGCGCAGCTGCGTGGCCTGCTCGAACAGCCGCGTGATCTTCTCACCCACTGCGCTGCCCATGCTGGCCATCATGAAGCTCGACTCCATGAAGAACACACAGCAGCGCTGGCCCTGAAACGACGCCGTGCCGCAGATGACAGCCTCCGGCTCGCCGCTGATGCTGCGGGCCGACCCCAGCTTGCCCTCATAACCCGGGAAATGAAGCGCATCCTTCGAAACAATCTGCGCGTCCTGCTCAACAAAGCTGCCCTCGTCCGTGAGAAAGCGAATGCGCTGTCGGGCCTTCATGCGGAAGTGGTGTCCGCAGGGGCAGACGCTGGCGTTGGCATACAGCAGGCTGAGCGGGATTTCCTTATGACAGTTCGGGCAGGTCTGCACCGGCTCGTTCTCATCGCTCTGAACCGCCGCCTTCCGTCCGCCGTATTCCAGCTCGTTTTTCGGCTTGAGAAGAAATTGAATAAACGCCATCGCTTCACCTTCCCCAATATCCCAGATCGTAGCTTCCGTTTTCAAAGGCCGCGCTGCGCAGAATACCCAGCTGCTCCTCCTGATTGGTTGGCACGCCGGCAATCACCAGCTCGCACAGCGCCGCCTTCATCTTCCGCAGCGCCTCCTCGCGCGTGCCGGCACACACCACAAGCTTGCCGAGCAGCGCGTCGTAATACGGCGTGACCTCAGCTCCGGCCACAAGAAATGTATCGAACCGGACAAACGGTCCGCCCGGAACATGCAGCGTCTTCACCGTGCCGGGGGCTGCTGCGTTGATGCGGCATTCAATGACGCAGCCGCGCCGGACGATCTGCTCCTGCGTAAAGCTCAGCGGGATGCCGGCAGCAATGCGGATCTGCCACTTGACCAGATCCAGCCCCGTCAGCATTTCCGTCACCGTGTGCTCCACCTGCAGGCGCACGTTCATCTCCATAAAATAAAACCGGCTGCCGTCATAAAGGAACTCCAGCGTACCCGCCCCGACGTAATGCAGCTGCTTTGCCGCAAGCACGCACAGGCGCATGGCCTCGGCGCGCTGCGCGTCCGGTACGGTGGGCGCGGGGGATTCCTCGATGAGCTTCTGGTTGCGCTTCTGCACGGAGCAGTCGCGCTCGCCAAGGCATACGGCGTTTCCCTGCTCGTCGGCAAGGATCTGAAATTCGATGTGCTTGGCCGGATGGATATACCGCTCAATGTACAGCGCGCCGTCGCCGAAGGCGGCCTGCGCCTCGGAAGCCGCCGCACAGAAGGACGTCTCCAGCTGTGAGGCGTCCTGCACCAGCCGGATGCCGCGCCCGCCGCCGCCGGAGCGCGCCTTGAGCATCACGGGATAGCCGACCTGCTCCGCCGCCTCGCGCGCCTGCTCCGGCGTTTCCACCACCTGAGAGCCGGGGATCGTCGGCAGGCCATGCTCGGCCAGCCGGCGCTTGAGGGCCTCCTTGTCGGCCACAGCGCGCATGCTCTCGGCTGCCGGACCGATGAAGACGACGCCGTTGCTGCGGCACAGCTCGGCAAATTCCGGATTCTCGGACAGAAAGCCGTACCCCGGATGGATCGCCTTTGCGCCGGAGGCCAGCGCCGCGCTGACGATGCGCTCGGCGTTGAGATAGCTGTCGGAGGCCTCCGCGCGGCCGATGCAGTAGCTCTCGTCGGCCAGCGCAACGTGCAGCGAATCGGCGTCGGCCTGGGAATAAACCGCAACCGTTGCGATGCCCATCTCCTTGCACGCGCGGATGATGCGCACGGCAATCTCTCCGCGGTTTGCAATCAGTATCTTGGAAAACATGGTCAGGCCTCCGTGAGCGCGAAGGAGTATTCCGCCTTCACACACAGCACCCCGTTCACCGACGCCTGCCCCTCGGCAAAATAGAAGGGCGGCTTGCTGCGCACGATGCGGCACTGCGTCTGCACCGTATCGCCCGGACGCACAGGCGTTTTAAAGCGCACCTTGTCCAGCCCGGCAAACAGCGGCCGCATGCCCGGCCGGAGGCTCCCGGCAAGCAGAACGCACGTCGTCTGCGCCAGCATCTCACATAAAATCACGCCCGGCACGACCGGAAAGTCCGGAAAATGCCCCTGCAGGAACCATTCGTCCCCGCGCACGTGATAGCTGCCGTATGCCACGCCCTCGCGCTCCTCGACCTGCTCGATGAGCAGCATCGCGTCCCGGTGCGGCAGGATCTGCTTGATCTGTTCCTGATTCACGGCCGCTCCTTTCTCACACGAAACAGGGGCTGCCCGTATTCCACCACCGCGCCATTGACGGCCAGCACCTCTGTCACCACACCGTCAAATTCCACAGTGATCTCATTCATCAGCTTCATGGCCTCAATGATGCACAGCACGTCGCCCTGCTTCACCTCCGAGCCAACCTGCACGAACGGCTCTGCGTTCTCCTGCGGCGCAATGTAAAACACCCCAACCATCGGAGAGACGACCACCGAGGCGTCCGGCTCCGTCGCCGGAGCGGACGGTACGGCGCGCTCCACCCGTGCAGCCGGCGCTTCCGCGGCCGGTGCGGCGGGCGCGGACGGATTGCGCTCGAGACGAACGGTGCCGTCGGCCTGGATCTCCAGCGCCGTCAGATCCATTTCCCGGAGCAGCTGGGCATATTCCCGGATCTTTGTCGGTTCCATCGCGTCACACCTTTCTGAAGACCAGGCAGGCATTGTGCCCGCCGAAGCCGAGCGAATTGGACAGTGCCAGATCGGCCTGCGCCTGCACGGCGTGCACCGGCGTGTAATCCAGATCGCATTCCGGATCCGGCTCAAGCAGGTTCGCCGTCGGCGGGATCACACCGTGCTGCAGCGCCAGCAGGCACACGACGGCCTCCGCCGCGCCTGCCGCGCCCAGCATATGGCCGGTGACGGCCTTGGTGGAGCTGATGCGCGCGCGGCGCGCAGCCTCCTCGCCCAGCGCCTTCTTGACGGCAAGTGTCTCCATCGGGTCGTTGAGGGGCGTGCCGGTGCCGTGGGCGTTGATGTACACCGCCTCGCCGTCCCGATAGCCCGCCTCACGCAGGGCCTGCACCATGGCGTTGGCCCCGCCCTCGGCGTCGGGCCGCGGGGCGGTGATGTGATAGGCGTCACACGTCGAGCCGTAGCCGCACACCTCGCCGAAGATGGTCGCGCCGCGCTTACGTGCATGCTCGTACTCCTCGAGCACCAGCGCCGCGCCGCCCTCGCCGATCACGAAGCCGCCGCGCCGCTTGTCGAACGGCAGGCTGGCCGCGTCCGGATCCTCCGAGACGGTCAGCGCCTGCATGTTGATGAAGCCGGCTACGCTCAGCTCGTTGACAGCCGCCTCCGCGCCGCCGGTGATCATCGCGTCGGCATAGCCGTGGCGAATGGCACGCACCGCCTCGCCGATGGCATTGGAGCCGGAGGCGCAGGCCGTCACAGCCGGCAGAGCCGCGCCCTTGCAGCCATAGCGGATGGCGATCGTACCGGCGCACATGTTGGCAATGAGCATCGGCACAAAATAGGCCGACACGCGGCGCGGTCCGCGGGCGAGCAGCTTGTCGTGCTCGGTCATCATCGTATGGATGCCGCCGATGCCCGTGCCGAAATACACGCCGATGCGCTCGGGCGCCAGCGTTCCGATCACGCCGCTCTGCTCCACCGCCTGCACCGCCGCACACAGGCCCAGCTGGGCATAGCGGTCGGAACGCAGGATGTCCGCCTTTTCCATATATTGTCTGGGATTGAAGTCCTTCACCTCGGCGGCAAGCTTTGCCTTGAAGTCCGTCGTATCAAAAAAGCTGATGGGGGCGATGCCGTGGCGGCCCGCCGTCACGTTCTCCCAGAACGTCTCAACCGTCTGTCCGACGGGGCTGATGATCCCCATCCCGGTAACCACTACTCTGCGCAAAAAAGCACCTCCTACATAGCCAGGCCGCCGTCGATGCGGAGTACCTCGCCCGTGATATAGTCCGATTCCGCCAGAAAGACGATCGCGCGGGCAACGTCCTCCGGTCTTCCCATATGTCCCAGCGGGATCGAGGCGGCCAGGCCGCTGTCCTCCGCGATATCCTTCGTCATATCCGTCTGGATGAAGCCGGGCGCAACGGCGTTGCAGGTGATGCCGCGCGGGGCCAGCTCGCGCGCTGCCGATTTGGTCAGCCCGATCAAGCCGGCCTTCGAGGCGGCGTAATTCGCCTGTCCGGCGTTGCCCATCAGCCCGGCCACCGAGCTGACGTTGATGATCCGGCCCCAGCGGCGGCGCAGCATCAGCGGCGCGACCTGACGGATCATATGATAGGCGCCGCCCAGGTTCGTGGCGAGCACCTCGTCAAACGCCTTCTGCTGCATGGTGACAAGCAGCCCGTCGCGTGTGATGCCGGCGTTGTTGACCAGAATGTCGATCGAGCCGAACTCGGCGCGGATGGCCGCGACGGTCTGCTTGACCGCTTCTGCGTCCGACACGTCGCACTGCCACGCGCCGGCGCGCACGCCCGCTGCGCGGCAGGACTCCGCCACCGCCTGCGCGGCAGCCTCGCTGCCGGCATAAAGCACGGCGACATGCGCGCCGCGCGCAGCCAGCGCCTGCGCCGTGGCCGCTCCGATGCCTCTTGAGCCGCCGGTCACGACGGCAACCTTATCCTTCAGCATGCCTTCAGCGCCTCCAACGCTGTCTTATATGTTTCCTCATCCGAAACCGGCAGCGCCGTTGCCTGCGGCAGTGTGCGCCGGATCAGACCGCACAGCGTGCTGCCCGGACCGGCCTCGACAAAGGTGTCGATCCCGGTCTCGTGCATGTGCTCCACGGTGCTCTGCCAAAGCACGGGGCTGCAGATCTGCCGGGTGAGCAGCTGCTTTGCATTCTCCCCGTAGGGCAGGCCCGTGCAGTTTGCGTACAGCGGCATGGACGGCGCTTTCAGGGCAAACTGCCCGAGAAACGTGCCAAACTGCTGAGAAGCCTCCTCCATCAGCGGGGAGTGGAATCCGCCGCTGACCTTCAGAAGCTTGCCAAGCCCGCCGGCCGCCTTGACCGCCGGGAGAAACTGCTGCATCTCATCGCGCAGCCCGGACACCGTCACCTGCCCCGGGCAGTTGAAGTTGACCGGCCAGATATGCGGAAAGTCTCCGCACAGCTGCACGACCTGCTGTGCGTCCAGCTTCAGCACGGCGGCCATGGCTGCGTCGGTCTGCTGCGCAGCCGCATCCATCAGCTCGCCACGGCGGCACACCAACGCAAAGCCATCGTCAAAGTCCACGGCTTTGGAAAAGGTCAGCGCCGCGATCTCGCCGAGCGAAAAGCCCGCCGCCGCGTCAAACGAAACGCCGGCCTCCGTCAGCACCGCCGCGGCAGCCAGCTCCACGGCAAACATGCACGGCTGGGTGTTGACGGTGCGCGTGAGCGCCTCCGCCGGGCCGTTGAAGCACTGATCCAGCGTACCCGGGCGCAGGGCCTCGGCACGGTCGAGAACACGGCGCGCCGCCGCGCTCGTCTCATACAGGGAACGGCCCATGCCGGGATACTGCGCGCCCTGTCCGGGAAATACAATCGCTATGCCAGCCATCTGTCCGCCCCCTTCAGCACCTGCTCGGCCCCCTCGACCACCTCGCGGATGATCTCGGCAGCCGGCTGCTCCTTTGTCACCATGGCGGCCACCTGCCCGGCCAGGAAAATGCCGTTTTGGCTGTCGCCCTCCAGCGCGGCGCGGCGCAGCGCGCCCTTCGTCATGCCGTGCAGCTCCTCGTCCGACGCAGCGGAATACTCCGCCTGCTGGCACATGCGCGAAAACGGCGTTTTGATGCTGCGCACGGGGTGGCCCAGGCGCTTGCCGGTCACAACGGTGGAAATATCCGTTGCCTTCAGGATCTTCTCCTTATAAGTCGGGTGCACCGAGCACTCAGTGCACGTCAGAAACCGCGTGCCCATCTGCACGCCCACTGCGCCCAGCAGCAGCGCCGCGGCCATCTGCCGGCCGTCGGCAATCCCGCCGGCGGCAACGACCGGGATGTCCACCGCGTCGCACACCTGCGGCACCAGCGCCATCGTCGTCAGGTCCCCGACGTGGCCGCCGCTCTCACCGCCCTCGGCAATGACGGCGGAAGCGCCCATGCGCGCCACACGCTTTGCCAGCGCCACCGAGGCCACCACGGGCATTACCCGGATGCCGGCATCGTTCCACAGGCGCATGTACTTGCCGGGATCGCCCGCCCCGGTCGTCACAGCCGCCACGCGCTCGGCGGCGGCAAGCTCGGCCACCTCCTGTGCGTGCGGACTCATCAGCATGATATTGACGCCGAAGGGCTTATCGGTGTGCTCCCTGGCGTACCGGATCTGCTCGCGCACCGCCTCCGCCGAGGCGTTCCCGGCGGCAATGATGCCCAAGCCGCCGGCCTCGGAAACGGCGGCTGCCAGCTTTCCGTCGGCGATCCAGGCCATACCGCCCTGAAAAACGGGGTATTCAATGCCGAGCAGATCACAAATTGGCGTTCGAATCAACAGAAATTCCTCCGGTTTCGTGTCGCTTTGGTTATCATTGATAACTGTTTTTTCATCACCGATAACCTTTTCGGTTATCGGTGATAACTTGCATGCACTTTCCCCCTGCTGTTTCAGCGCGGGGGTCTGCCGCCTTACTGCGGGCGCTTCGACTCGACGAACTTCACCAGGTCGCCCACCGTCTCGATCTTCTGATCCAGCTCGATCTCAAAGCCGACCTTGTCCTCGAGATTCATGATCATCTCGACCGTGTCCAGAGAGTCGATCCCCAGATCGACAAACTTGCTGTCCATCGTGACCTCGGCGGGATCGCACTCCGTCTGCTCCACGATCAGCTCAACGATTGCATCATAAATCATAACGTTACTCCTTATGAACAGATTGTTTTTCGGGGTCCATCTGCTGGCCGCTTTGTTGGTTATCGGCGATAACCTGCTGCTGTAATATTCAGTTATCAATGATAACCTGTTTGCGCATTTCCTCGTTATCACCGATAACCTCAACATACAAAATCAATGGCCGCCAACCGACCAGCTTTTGCGCATTATACTACGCGCCCCGGTCTTTGTCAACCGGCCGTGATTGACATCGCCTTTTTCTGCGCATATAATACAGATATTCTGCCGCCGCCCGCTCCATCCCGCGCAATATGCAGCAGGCGCGCAAATCCAACGACGAGGTAAACGGTATGCCTACGGGAAAACCCAGTGTGCGCGACAGGCTGATCGAGGAAGGTCTCATTGAACTGAATCTCTACGGCATCAACGACTTTTCCGTCCGCCGCATTGCGGCGGCCTGCGGCGTTTCCTGCGCCGCGCCGTACAAGCACTTTGCAAATAAAAATGAATTCATCGCCGCCATCATCGAATACGGCAACAGTCTCTGGGGTATCCGGCAGCGCCGCGTGATCGCCGAGCACCCCGGCTCGACGCATGAGCAGCTGCTGTTCATCTGCCGGGACTATATCCTCTTTCTGGTGGAAAACCCCTATTTCCGCTCGGTGCTCATGTCCAAGGACAAGAGCTTTGACGCGGAGTATCTCAAGCTGAAAAGCCGCCTGAGCGAAACGACCTACCGGCTGGTCATTCGTTACTGCAATGAGGTCAACATGCCGGAGAACGTCTCTCGCATCAAGCTGTTTGTCGTTCGCTCGCTGCTCTACGGCGCGGCCATGATGATCGACAACGGCGAAATGCCGAATACGCCGGAGATCCTCGACGAGATCGTCGCCATGATCGACCGGGAATTTCATCTGCCCTGGGAATGAGGCGCGCCGCGCCGGCGCACGAGGTTCAATCATGCCGAATATCATTGAAATCACCGATTTTTCCGCCCCGGAGCTGGACGTTTATGCCCGGCTCACCGAGACGCAGCTACTCTCCCGCGGCGCGCCGGAGCAGGGCGTTTTCATTGCTGAAAGCCCGCGCGTCATCGAACGGGCGCTGGACGCGGGCTATGCTCCCCTCTCGTTTCTGATGGAGCGCCGCCATGTCGCCGGGCAGGGCGCCGCGCTCATCCGCCGCTGCCCCGACCTCCCCGTTTACACGGCGGAGTTTGACCTGCTCACGCAGCTGACAGGCTTTGCCCTCACGCGCGGGATGCTCTGCGCCATGCGCCGGCCCCCGCTGCCGTCCGTGGAGGCGGTGTGTTCCGGCGCGCGGCGCATTGCCGTGCTCGAGGAGGTCATGAACCCAACGAACGTCGGGGCTGTCTTCCGCTCCGCCGCGGCGCTCGGCATCGACGCCGTCCTGCTGACGCCGGCCTGCAGCAATCCGCTGTACCGCCGTGCCGTCCGCGTGAGCATGGGCACGGTCTTTCAGGTGCCGTGGACCTTCTTCCCGGGGGACGCGCCCTGGCCGGAGCAGGGGCTGTCCCTGCTGCACCGGCTGGGCTTTCGTACGGCCGCCATGGCGCTGCGGGACGATTCACTTTGCATTTACGACGGGCGTCTGGCGGAGGAGCCGCGTCTGGCCGTCGTGCTCGGCACGGAGGGAGACGGGCTGTCTCCCTCCACCATCGCAGCCTGCGACTACACCGTGCGCATCCCCATGTCGCACGGGGTCGACTCGCTCAACGTTGCCGCAGCCAGCGCCGTCGCGTTTTATCAGCTGGGGCTGCTGCATACGGCAACGTCCGGCGGAGGGCCCTGAGATGGACGCGTTATCTTTTCTCCCCATGCGCCGCCTGCTCGAGCTGTTGCGAAGCGGACAGCTCGGCGTGCTGGAACTGACGGAGCATTACCTGGCGCGCATTGCGCGCCTCAACGACGGACCGAACGGGCTGAACGCCGTGGCTGAGCTGAGCGAGGATGTACACGAGCAGGCAATCCGGCTCGACAGCAGGAGGGAGCTGCGCACGCTGCCGCTGTTCGGCCTGCCCATCCTGCTTAAGGACAGCATCGACGCAGCCGGCCTGCACACCACGGGCGGCAGCCTTGCGCTGGCCGACAATCTCGTCACACGGGACGCGCCCGTCACTGCGGCGCTGCGCCGCGCAGGCGCCGTTCTGACCGGCAAGACCAACATGACCGAATTTGCAGGCTACACCAGCCTGCGCATGCCCAACGGCTTCAGCAGCCGCGGCGGCCAGGTGCGCCACGCCTACGACCGCCGCCGCGACCCGAGCGGCTCCAGCACCGGCTCGGCCGTGGCGCTGTCGGCCGGACTGTGTGCCGCCGCGCTGGGCACGGACACCTGCTTCTCCACCGTTGCGTGCGCAGCCGAAAACGGTGTGGCCGGCCTCAAGCCCCCGCCCGGCACGTTCTCCTGCGCAGGCATTCTGCCGCTGTCCCCGACGTTTGACGCCGTGGGTCTGCTCGCGCGCGATCTGGACGATGCGCTGCTGCTGTATGCGGCCCTGCGCGGCGAGCCGCCGAAGCCGGCCGCCCCGCTGCCGGTACGCGGGCTGCGCATCGCCGTCAACACCTTCGGCAGCGAGCGGATGCCGCCTGAGCTGGCGGCGCTGTGCCGCACGCTGCTGCAGGCGCTGGCCGCCGACGGGGCGCGCGTTGCGCCCATTGAGCAGGCGCATGCCCCGCAGATGGAAACCATCTTTCAATATGAGTTCCGTCCTGCGCTTGAGAACTATCTGCGCGCCGCTCCCTGCCGTGTCAAAACACTGCGTGACCTCGTGGAATTCTACGAGGCAGACCCTGCACGCATGCCCTACGGCATCGATGATCTGCGCGCCGCGCTCGACGGCGCATCCGGCCCGGACGCGCCGCCGTATCTTGCTGCGCTGGCACACTGCAAAGCCTGCCGCACGCAGGTGCGCGCGCAGCTGAAGGACTTTGACCTCTGCGTCATGACCGGCATGACCGATATCCTCCACTACGCCGGCCTTCCCAGCCTTTCGCTCCCACTGGGCACAGCCGCGGACGGCACGCCGCGCGGCGTCATTCTCTACGGCGCAGACGAACGGCGGCTGTACGCCGCAGCCGCAGCCGTTTCGACATACTGCGCGCCCGTCCCGCCGCCGCGTCTGTAGGCGCGTCTTCCACGTTTTTCCACGCATGGAACCACCGGGATTTGTCAGACTATGGATACAGGCAAACCAAATCTACAACTTCCGGAGGATTCAACCATGCGTATTGCAGTATCCTATGATTACGGTCAGATCGCCCCGCGCTTTTCCGCCGATCAGCGCTTCAAGGTCTATGACGTGAGCAACAACTGTGTCGGCCATCAGAGTGTCGTCAGCACCATCGGCGACAACGACACCGCCGCCCGCGCGCTGAGCACGCTCGGCGTCGACACCCTCATCTGCGGCAGCATCCGCGACAGCGCGAAAAACGCGCTGAGCAACGCCGGCATCACCCTGTGCTCCGGCGTTTCCGGCCCGGCAGACGCCGCCGTCAAGTCCTTCCTTACCGGCAACATCCGCGCCGATGACAGCCGGGACGGCGACCGCGACCGCACCAACGGCAGAGACCGCCGACATCGCGACGAGGGCTGGCGCGGCTGAGCGCTCCGCCCGACAGCAAAACAGCAGACCGCCCCGCCGCATTTCTGCGGCGGGGCGGAATTTTTGCTGTGTAAACGCATGTTATGTAAGCGCAGCCTGCGGCGCTTGCAGTTCCCCTGCCAGCAGGCGGCAGTAGGCACGCACGTCAAACTCGTCAAGAGGACTGTCCTTTCGCAGGTAGAGCGGATGGTGCGGGTGACCGCGCTTGGAGCGCCGGCCGGCCGTGTACCAGTGCGCGCCGTACCGCTCGCCCAGCGCGATCATATCCGCAACGCAGCCGGGCAGGTAGCTGCGCAGCTCGATCAGATTGCCCCATGCCGCCCAGACGGACGGCGGCTGCCGCGTTCCGCAGGCCTGCAGCGCATAATCGAGCGCAAGGAGGTTCTCACGGTGCAGCGTCTCATTGCGCGTGCGGTCCATATCCTGCGGGCGCGTGGCGCGCTGGGCATAGACGTTGAGCATCAGAAAGCTGTCAAAGCCATTGTGCAGAGCAATGCGCTCCACCGAGCGCAGCGTGTTGTCCAGCGCATCCGGCGCGGCAGTGGATGGATTGACACCGATGCACAGCAACGGATGCTCGCCGCGCGTACCCAGCAGATAACGGTATTCCGTGTAAAAATCCGGCACATACAGCCACCGCGCCGGGTCATAGCCGCCCGTGCGGCCGCTGCGGGAGAGCGCCTCGTCAAACGACAGCAGGGACAGCGTGTCCGTGGGGGCCGAGGGGATATGCATGGTCTGCTCCTTTCCGGCAGGTCTGCCGGTATGTATTTTTCATGCGTGCCGTGCCTGCACGGCACGCACCCAGGCGATCTCACGGGCGTAGCCGGCCTCGTCGTTCGGCGTTTCCAGGATAAAGGGCACGTGCTGCAGCGCCGGATGACGCACGACCTCCGCCAGCGCCTGCGCGCCGATGCAGCCCTCGCCGATTTTGGCATGCCGGTCCTTCTGCGCGCCGCAGGGATTGAGGCTGTCGTTCAAATGCACCGCGCGCAGACGCTCCAGCCCGATCACCCGGTCGAACTCCTCCAGCACCCCGTCGAGCCGTCCGGCAATGTCATACCCGGCGTCCCACACGTGGCACGTATCCAGACACACGCCGAGCCGGTCCTTCTGCCCGACGCGGCTGAGCACCTCCGCCAGTTCCTCAAAGCGGCCGCCCACCTCGCTGCCCTTTCCGGCCATCGTTTCCAGAAGTACCGTTGTGGTCATCTCCGGCCGCAGCAGCTCATTGAGCAGTGCCGACAGCTTTTCGATCCCGGCCTGTACACCCTGCCCGACATGGCTGCCGGGATGCAGATTGTAAAGCTGGCCGGGTGTGCATGCTTCCATACGCTGCAGATCGTCCGCCAGCGCCTGCCGGGCAAACTCCAGCACGCGCGGCTCCTTTGCGCAGGGGTTGAGCGTATAGGGCGCATGGGCCACCAGCGCGCCGATGTCATGCTCCGCGCAAAAGCCCCGAAAGGCCGCGGCATCCGCCGGATCGACCTGCTTTGCCGCGCCGCCGCGGGGATTGCGTGTGAAAAAGGCAAAGGTATCGGCCCCCAGCGCCACGGCACGGCGGCCCATGGCAAGGTAACCGTCGGCAGCCGAGATATGACAGCCGATCCGAAATGCTCCGCTCATAAAATCTCCTCTCTCCGGCGCATCTGTGCGCTGCAGGCGCAGCGGCTGCTGCGATTGAACCTTGAAGCGCAGCGGTACAATCTGCCATGTTTTTCAGTTGTCCGCAATGCGGACGAGAAAAACGGCTGAAATCCGGGTATCCTCGCCGCGCAGCGGCTATTGTACCACGCGGCAGCCGCAGCCGTCAACCGCAGAAGGCCCCGCCGGACCGCCGCACGCTGCGGCAGACTCTGCGGGGCCTTCCATCGGATCTGTGCGGCGGGCGTTTCCCGCCGGCTTCACAGCTGCACGGGCGGATGCGCATGCGCTGAGCCGACCATGCCGTCGACCAGTGCGCGCAGTTGCTCGGGCGTCTGCGTCTGGCGCGATTTCCGGATCACCTCGCGCCGCTGCGGCGGGGTCATCGCATTGTACAGTTCCCACGCCTTCGCGTTTTCTGACAGCGCCGCTCGCAGCCGCGGCGGCGCAATTCCGTCATAAACGGCGTCTTTCATCTTGCATCACCGCTCATAATATATCCGCCGCTGCCCCGCCCTATACATGCAGACGACAAAACACCGCAGGGCAATCCTGCGGTGTTTTGTTTTCATACAGCGTATGTTCCTCAGGTGAGCGGCACAACTGCTCCCTCGTAGTTTTCGGTGATCCACTGACCGACGGACGGGTCGGCGAGCGCTTCAATCAGCGCGAGGACGGCTTCGTTGCTC
>JALEMS010000047.1 GCA_022768185.1 Clostridiales bacterium
ATGCCCGCGGCCCCATGGGCCTGCAGGAGCTGACCACCTATAAATACATCATCCGCGGAACAGGACAGGTGAGATAAGCATGGCAGCATATCAGCTTGGTTTCATCGGCGTAGGCAATATGGGCGCGGCGCTGGCACGCGCTGCCTGCAAAACAGTCGATCCCGCACGCGTGGCAGTCGCCAACCGTACGCCGGAAAAGGCCGCGACGCTGGCCGCAGCGCTTGGCTGCGCCGCGGTAGACAACGCCGCCGCCGCGAAGGACAGCGAATTTCTGTTTCTCGGCGTCAAGCCGCAAATGATGGAGCAGATGCTCTCGGGCATCCGTCCCGTGCTCACGGCCCGGCAGGATCGGTTTGTGCTGGTGTCGATGGCGGCAGGTCTGCCGATTGCGCGCATCCGCGCGCTGGCCGGCCCCTATCCTGTCATCCGTATCATGCCGAATACCCCCGTTTCCGTCGGCGCAGGCATGACGCTCTATACCTGCAGCGACGACGTCACCGTGCAGGAGCGCGAGACGTTTCTTGCTGCCATGGCAGCTGCCGGCGCATTTGACGAGCTGCCCGAAGCGCTCATCGACGCCGGCTGCGCCGTGTCCGGCTGCGGCCCGGCCTTTGCGTGCCTGTTTTTGGAGGCGCTGGCCGACGGCGGCGTCGCCTGCGGCCTGCCGCGAAAAAAGGCGCTGGCATACGCCGCACAGACCCTGCGCGGCACCGCCGAGCTGCTGCTGCAGACGGATGGACACCCCGGTGTGCTCAAGGACGCCGTGTGCAGTCCCGCCGGCAGCACCATCGCCGGCGTGCATGCACTGGAGGCGCACGCCTTCCGCGCCGCCGCGTTCGAGGCCGTTGAGGCCGCCTACCGCCGCACGAAGGAACTGGGCGCATGACCGGGCGCAGCTCGCTTCTCCGGCTGTTTCTTCTTTGTTCCCACAAAAAGGGGAGCGACAGCATTTCAGGCTGTCGCTCCCCTTTTCTGCAGCTGCGTCCGTGCGATCCCATGCGTTTGAACGTTTTTGACAAATTTTAACATGCGTGCAAGGAACGGCAGCTTTTGTTGTGTATATGGGTGAAAGGCCTTTACAGAATTTGGAAGGAGGTTACAATGAACGACCAGGAAATCGTCGACTTGTACTGGGCGCGAAATGAGGCGGCAATCGATGCAACCGCGAAAAAGTATGGCCGCTACTGTCATGCCATCGCCTACAACATTCTGCAAAACAACGAGGATGCGGAAGAGTGCACCAATGACGCCTATCTGGGTGCATGGAACTCCATCCCGCCACAGCGCCCTGCCCGTTTGTCAACCTATCTTGGAAAGATCACACGCAATGCTTCTCTCAACCGCTACAAGCGCTGCAAGGCCGAAAAGCGCGGACACGGGCAGGTCGAGCCCGTTTTGTCTGAGCTGGAGGACTGCATTCCGGCAGCCACGAACGTGGAGCAGGCAGTTGAGGAAAAGCTGCTGGCTGCCGCAATCAACCGCTTCCTTTCTGCGCAGCCGAGCAGAAAGCGCGTTGTCTTTATTCGACGATACTGGCATGTTTGTGGCGTCCGCGAAATTGCATCGTCATATGGAATGAGTGAAAGCAAGGTGACGTCCATGCTCTTTCGCATGCGAAAGGAACTGAAAACATATCTTGAAAAGGAGGGAATTGTGCTGTGAAAACAGAACTGCTTTTCAACGCGATCGGAGAAATCGATGACAGGCTTGTTGTTGAGGCGGAAGAGGCAGCAAACCTCCGCCAAAAAATCGGCAGGCAAAAATGGGTCGCCCTGGCCGCCTGCCTGGCGCTGGTGGTCTGCGCCGGCCTTGCCGCACATGCCGCATACAGCAGCGCGGCGGTCGGCGCCTTCACGATGGATGTCAATCCCAGCGCAGAATACACCGTTTCAAGGAACGGAACCGTCAAATCGGTCCGTTTTCTGAACGATGAAGCCGAAGATGCGCTCCGTGACGTTGTCCTGAAAAAGCAAAATGTGGAAACTGCGATGACGCGAACAATTGCAGCTTATGAAGCCTGCGGATACATGACGGATCGAAAAGGCACGGTCTTGATCTCCTTCGACACCCGCATCGGCGGCAACGACAATCTGAAAAGCACGCTCACCTCCGAGATCCGCTCCGCATTGGAGCAGACGGACGCCGTCGAAATGCTGGTTTTTCACACCACCTCTGACAATACGCAGGCAGCAGAAATTGCAGAAGCATTCCACGTTTCTACCGGGAAAGCAGACTGTATCCTTGCCGCTGCCGAAAAAACCGACTTCTCCAAAGAGGAGCTTGCCCAGCTGCCGCTGGATGTGCTGCTGGCGTTGCAGCAGGAATCCGCCGTCGTTTCCGCAGCAACGACAGAGTTGGAGG
>JALEMS010000048.1 GCA_022768185.1 Clostridiales bacterium
AGATTGCCGAGCAGCACGGAGTCCACCGCGTCGGCATCCTCCTGCCGGTTGAGGAAAAAGACGCCGGCATAGAACAGGCCCGAGGCCAGCGAGAGCAGGTTGCCCACCGTGCCGCCGCCCTGCAGGCTGCCGAAAAAGGCCAGCGCCACGCCGCTGAGCAGCACGGCGCAGGTCACGACATCGCGGCGCTTCGGCAGCGTGCGCGACGCGATCGCGCCGAACACGATGATATGGATCGAGGAGGTATACTGCAGCACGGTCGCATTGGCGGCCGTGGTGTATTTATTGGCCGCGACGATCAGCAGCCCCTGCGCAAAGAAGCAGAACGCGCGCAGCAGCGAACGCTTCGTCGGGCGCTTCGGCAGGCGGCGGCAGAGCAGCGCCGTCAGCACAAAGCCGCTCATGCCGCGCACCGCGCCGACGCAGAAGCCGTTCCAACTGCTGCTCTTGGTCAAAAGGCCGCCGAGGCTCCACAGCAGCGCCGCCAGAAACAGATAAAGTGAACCGTTTTTTCTCAATGCTCTTCTCCCAACTGCGCCGTGCGCGCCTGTGTCTCATACAGCTCCGCATACAGCCCGCCGCGCGCCAGCAGCGACGCATGGTCGCCCGACTCCGCAATCCGGCCGTCCGCCACGACGAGGATCCGCGCCGCACTGCGGATGGTGGAGAGGCGGTGGGCGATGATCAGCGTGGTGCGCCCCGCCGCCAGCGCGTCGAGCGCCTTCTGGATGCGCGCCTCCGTCACGCTGTCGAGCGCGGAGGTCGCCTCGTCAAGAATCAGCACCGGCGGATTCTTCAGGAAAATCCGCGCGATGGCGATGCGCTGCTTCTGGCCGCCGGAGAGCCGCGTGCCGCGCTCACCGACGTAGGTGCGGAAGCCGTCCGGCATCGCCATGATGTCGTCGTAGATCTCCGCCTTCCGCGCCGCCTCCGCGACCTCCTCGTCCGTCGCGTCCGGCCGGCCGTAGCGGATATTCTCCAGAATGCTGTCCGCAAACAGGAACACATCCTGCTGCACGATGCCGATGCAGCCGCGCAGCGAGTGCTGCGTCACCTGCCGCACATCCTGCCCGTCCACGCGGATCGCGCCGGCGGTGACGACATAGAAGCGGGGAATGAGCTGGCAGAGCGTCGTCTTGCCGCCGCCGGACGGGCCGACAATGGCCACCGTCTCGCCGGGGCGCACGTGCAGCGTGACGTCCTGCAGCACGCCGAGGTCGCCGTCATAGGCAAAGCTCACGTGCTCGAGGTCGATCTCGCCGCGCACATTCCGCAGCGCCGCGGCGTCCGGCGCGTCCTGCACGCTCGGCTGCATCCGCATCACATCCGCAAAGCGCCGCAGGCCGGCAAAGCCGGAGGCGAACATCTCGGAGAAGTTGGCCAGCTTGCGGATGGGGTTGACAAATGTTGTGATATACAGGCTGAAGGTGATGAGGTCGATGTAGTCCATCTTCCCCTGCATGATGAGATAGCCGCCCACGGCGATGACCGCCGCCGAGAGGATGCAGAGGAAGAATTCCATCGTGGCGGCAAAGCGCGCCATCGCCCGGTGGAATGCGCGCTTGGCCACGCGGTAGCGGCCGTTGGAGGCGTCGAATTTCGCCTTTTCCACTGACTCGTTGGCAAACGCCTTGGCCGTCCGAATTCCGGAGAGGCCGGATTCGATGTCGCTGTTGATGCCGGCGATGCGCTGCTTGACGCCCTTGGACGCCTCGCTCATGCTGCGCCGCTGCAGCGTCACCACCAGCAGAAAGACCGGCAGGATGAGCGCCACCACCAGCGCAAGCCGCCACTCGATCGAGAACATCACGATCAGCGCGCCGACCACCGTCGCCGCCGAGATGATCAGATCCTCCGGCCCGTGGTGCGCCAGCTCGGTCAGGTCGAAGAGGTCGCTGGTCATGCGGCTCATGAGCTGGCCGGTGCGGTTATGGTCGAAGTAGTCGAAGCCCAGCGTCTGGATGTGGGCATAGAGGTCGCGGCGGATGTCCGCCTCGACGAGGACGCCGAAGGTGTGCCCCCAGTAGCAGATGATATAATAGAGCAGCGTGCGCAGCACATAGGCCAGCAGCACCAGCCCCATCACCAGAAAGAAGGCGCCGTACCGGTTGTCCGGCAGCAGGTCGTACATGGCGCTGCGCGACACCAGCGGGTAGGCAAGGTCGATGGCCGACACCAGCAGCGCGCAGAATACATCCGTCAGGAACAGCCTGCGGTGCGGTTTGAAATAGGAGAGAAAGAGCCGGATCAGGCCCGTTTCTTTTTTCTTGTTCATCGTTTCGCTCCATATCAGCAGTTTTCTCTATTCTATCCGAACGCCGCCGAATTTGCAAGAAACACAGCCCGCAAATCCTTCATGGCACATCACATTTTTTCGCGTGTTCCGCACGAACGGCCGCAGGTTTTTTGCCGTTTTCGACAAAAAAACAGTTTTTTTGAAAAAATGTGCCGGAACCCCTTTCCATTTCCAGAAAACTGTGATACAATTTTGTTACCATTATGTAAAACTTTTGTATCGGTATCCCCGGATGCCGCTTGTTTTTCGTGTCATTTTCGCGCCGAAAAATGACAATTTCATTGCAAAAAGGAGTCAAATCATGAGAAAACGTATCCTCTGCCTGCTGCTTTCCGTCTGCATGATTGCCGGACTTTGTTCCGTTTTGTCCATCCGCGCGGACGCCTATCCGACCGACTATCCCAATACGCATGTCAATACGGGCGACCAGCGCAGCGATGTGGTCGCCATCGCGCAGACGCAGCTCGGCTATGCATACAACGGCGGCACGAAATACGGCGCGTGGTGGCAGGAATACAACAACACCTCGTACAATTTCACCACCGAGCCATGGTGCGCCATGTTCATCCTCTGGTGTGAAGCGCAGGCCGGCTGCACCAACGCCTACCAGGGCGGCAGCGCGCTCTGCTCCTCGTGGCTGAGCTTCTTCCGCAGCGGCACCAACGGCAACGCCGCCTACAACTTCGGCAGCGGCTATATGCCCCGCCCCGGTGACATCGTCTTCGTCGGCTACGACGGCGGCACGACCGACCACGTCGGCCTCGTCACCTCCGTGAGCGACACCACCATCTACACAATCGAGGGCAACTACAGCAAAAAGGTCAGCGCCGTCTCCTACAGTCTCGCAACCGGCTTCCGCACCGGCGGCCTGAAGTGCATCCTCGCCTTCGGCGTGCCCGCCTATTCAAACGACAGCGCGCCCGGCTTCGGCGGCCCGGTCACCGGAACGCCGGAGACGCCGGCCGAATCGGAAACGCCCGTCAGCTATCAGGTCACGATCACCGCGGATGTGCTCAACGTGCGCAACGGCGCCGGCACCTCGTTCGCCGTGCGCTCCACGCTCCGAAACGGCGCCACCGTGGACATCGTCGCGGAGGCGACCGGTTCCGACGGCGCCACGTGGGGCAAGCTCTCCACCGGCGGCTGGATCAGCCTGAGCTTTGCGAAGAAGGTCGA
>JALEMS010000023.1 GCA_022768185.1 Clostridiales bacterium
CGTATAGGGGAGACGGTAGAGACCATAGCCGCCGGGAATGAGGCTGGTGTCGACCAGCTTGCCGCTGAAGGTATGGCAGTCAAAGGTAAAGTAACAGCTGTCGGCCGTGATGGCGCTGTAGGTATACAGGCCGAAGCCGTCTCCGCCGTCGACGCCGTTTCTGCCGTAGTGCCAGACACGCCCGCTCTCGTCGCGCCCGAGCGTCAGCTCCAGCTTTTCGTCAGGAAGAACCGGGATCCGGAAAAAGCTTTGGAAATCGTTCCACTGTTCGGCAGTTGCATATGGCGAAATCCCTACATATTCCGGCGCTACTGCGTCTGTCAGTTCAATGCTGCAGCCGGGCAGGTGGATCTGCCCGCTGATGGGGTAGTATTCATAGTAGTCCTGGACCAAAACGGTCAGCTTGCCCTCTTTTCCGGGAGCTGTCTTATCATACAGCGCGTCATATGCCGCCGCCAACGGGGAAACGTCTGCGATGCGGCCGTCTGTGTCAAAATAGGACACGCCGTTGTCATAGCTGTTTTGCAGGGTAACGCCGTTGTAGCTTGGTTCCAACCGGCCGTAATACTGCGTCAAGTGGCAGGTGTATTGCGTCTGGACGTGCTGTGTTTCAGAGAGCGGCGCAGAGCCGGCCTTGAAGACCGTGTCCCAGAACAGCCGGTAGTCATACTGCATGCCAAGGCTGACAACGGCGCCGTTGGCGGCCGACGGAGACCCTTCCCGCAGGGTTTCGGTATAGGTTACCTGATCGTGGGCGGCGAAGACGGTCCGGGCAGTCAGGCAGATACCGCCGACGGCCAGCACAAGCAGCAAAATGGTGCACGTGAGCGCCTTGCGCATGGGTCATTCCTCCTCGCCGGTGATCTCGTCGAGCGCGCGGCTGACGCGATCGGCGTGATAGTGATAGGTCTGCTTGATATAGCCCATGAGATCTTCGCCGGACTCCTCCAGCTCGGACATGGACACATCGCCGACGATCTTGCCTTTCCGGATGAGCACCGCCCGTCCGATGAAACCGGAAACCTCCTCGATCAGATGTGTGGAGAGCAGCACCGTCTCATTCGGCTCCAGCACGCCCAGCAGCACCTTGTAAAAATCCTCGCGGTTGAAGACGTCGTTGCCGGCAAACGGCTCGTCCATGAAGATATAGTCCGCGCCCTGGCACAGAGCCAGGATCACCTCAAACTGGTTTTTCTGTCCGGTTGAGAAGCTGCGCAGCGCCTTATAACGTGGCAGCTCGAAAAAGCGCATCAGCCCGTCGAAGCGCTTGCGGGAGAAGTCGGGAAAGTGCGCGGCGTAAAAGCCGGCATGCGCTTCGGCATTGAGATTTGGGAAGAAAGAATGCTCGCTGGTGGCAAACGAAAGGCGCGCGATGTTCCGCCGTGTGATGGGCGCGCCGTCGAGCGTGATGCTGCCGCTGTGCGGCAGCAGGCCGAGGATGCACTTGATGAGTGTCGTTTTGCCGGCTCCGTTTTCGCCGAACAGGCCCACGATCTCACCCTGCGGAAGACGCAGGCTGACATCGGACAGCGCTTTTTTTCCGGGGTAGGATTTGCTGACGTGGTTGAGTTCAATCATAGCAGGACACTCCAAAGTTTCTGCCACTGCAGTGGCGTCTGAAGAATTTCCGGTGTGAAAAGACGGTAAATGCCAAGATAAAGCAGCAGCAGAAGGGCCGATACAACCAGGCACAGCGCTGCGCCCAACACGGGCAGCGTCAGACAGCGCCGGTGCAGTTCCCAACGGCTGGGCAGCCGCCGCATGAGATAGATGCTTTTGCTGCCCTGCAGGTGATAAAGATAGTGCGCCGCAGCAGCCAGCAGCATGCATGCTGCCAGCAGAGCAAAGCCGAGCAGCACCCCGTCGATGAGGCTGCAGAAATCCGGCATCTCCGGCGTCAGCCCCCGCTGCAACGCAAGGATTACATCCCGCCGGGCACGGATGAAGCGAACCGGATATCGCGCGCTGTACAGCACGGCCAGCGCCGAGCCGGTCCCGAACAGTTGCAGCTCTGTCCGCAGCCCGAAGCCCGGAGGAGCGAGGCGGGACAGATCAGGTCTCTTCATCAGCGCAGCCCTCCTTTGCTTCCAGCCAGACGCTGCGTACGGTGTATGTACAGAGGATTCCCGTGAAAATGGGCAGCAGTGCATTGCCGGACAGGGTCCCCAACGGACTTTTGAAAAACAGCACTGCCATCAATACCATCAGCACCGGGGCCAGCTTTTTCTTTCTGCGCCGCTGCCAGAAGGGAATTGCGGCGGTGCACACGCCCAGACCAAGAGCCAGTGCCGTGTTGCTTACCCAGCGGCCGGTTTCCTCCAGCGGCAGAAGACTGTGCAGAAATGCATTGCGGTAAAATGCGAGAAACACCGTCTGCCCGCTGGTGGAGTCCGGGTTTGCAGATACATATATGCGGCACAGAAGAAACGCTGCGAGCACCTGAACGCCCCACAGGATCAGGTATGTCATAGCGTTGTATCCGGCCTGCCAGAGAAATACACTGCGCTCAGAGACCGAGAGCCGCCGGAGCGTATAGCCCGGTTGACTGCTGAAGGAGCAGCCACTGCTGCACAGCAGCAGCGTGACCAGCAGGAAGGACACGCAGAAGACAATGGCCGTTCCGCTCGCGCGCACGGCATGCTCCAGACCGGAGCTGTGCAGGCCGATGCGGAAAAGCGCACACTCTGCTGCGGTCATCAGGATGAACAGGGCCAACAGTCGGTAGACGCCTGCGCGCGCGACCAACATAAAAACGGACAGGTGTTTTTTCATCACAAATCCTCACTGCCTTGCCAGTATGTTTCGATGAGCGCAAGCGCTTCATCCTTTGTGATCCCCATTTGCTGCATGGCGCGCACGATGCGCCGTGTGTCGGCCTCCAGCAGCTCCTGCCGAATGCGCGCGGTTTTCTCCTCGTCGAGCACCATGCAGCTTTTTGCGCCGGCGTGCGACTGGATGAGCGACTGCTCTTCCAGCATGCGGTAGGCCTTCTGCACCGTATTGGGATTGACGCCGAGCCGGGCCGACAGCACGCGTCGGGATGGGAGCTCGTCTCCGTCGCGGATTGCGCCGGACACGACGCCGCGTTTGAGATACAGCAGAATCTGCTGATAGATCGGAACGCCGTCCTGCGGAAGAAAATCGTCAAAGCAGATCATAATGCCTCCGGAAGATGATTTCCGCAAACCGTATCATACGTATAATACAGTTATCAACCGTATTATACGTATGATACGGTTTCTTGTCAAGAGAAAAGAGCAGAGAATACAGATCGTATTCTCTGCTCCTAAAAAATACATTCGGTTTATGTAAAGCGGCTTACATGGATTCCGGCGCGGAAACGCCGATGAGGGCGAGACTCATTTCAATGACACGCCGGGTGCAGTCCGCCAGAATGAGGCGGGCAGCCAGCACGTCCGGCTCGGCACCGCGCAGGCGGCAGGCATTATAGAACCGGTGGAAGCGGGCGGCCAGCTCCGTGACATAGCGATTGATGCGGCTGGGATCGTAGTCGCGCGCGGCGGTGCGAATCTCCTCCGGAAGCGCGGCCAGCTGCTTGATGAGGTCGTGCTCCTGCTCCGCGTTCAGCAGGGTGAGGTCTGCTGTCTCAGGGACGGGGCAGCCGTCTGCCGCGAGGGTGGCCAGCAGCGAGCAAATGCGCGCATGGGCATACTGGACATAATATACGGGGTTTTCGCTGTCCTGCCGCACGGCGAGATCCAGATCAAACTCCATCTGCGTGTCGGGCTTGGCATTGAAAAAGTAACGCGCAGCATCCACCGGGATCTCGTCGAGCAGGTCGGTGAGAGAGATGGCTTTGCCAGTGCGTTTGGACATCTTGACGACTTCGCCGTTGCGTGTGAGCTTGACCAGCTGCATCAGCACGATGTCCAGCCGTTCGGAGCCGTTGAGTCCAAGTGCGTCGAGCGCGCCCTTGAGGCGTGCGACATGACCATGATGGTCAGCACCCCAGATGTTGATGACCTGATCGAAGCCGCGTTCCTCAAACTTGTTGCGATGGTAAGCAATGTCAACGGCAAAATAGGTATAAAATCCGTTGGCTCGGCGCAGCACGTCGTCCTTGAGGTCAAGCTTTTCAATTTCGGCGGGCTTTTTGCCGGCCTTCCGGAGATTTTCCGCAAGGATCTCGGACGTTTTCAGCCAGAGCGCCCCGTCCTTTTCATACGTCCGGCCGAGGTCGATCAGCTTCTGCACGGTTTCGTCCACGTAGCCGGACTTGTGCAGGTCGGACTCAAAAAACCAGCGGTCGTAATGAATGCCGTAGCGCTCCAGGTCGGACTTCATTTTGGGAATGTTGCGGTTCAGACCGTATTCAGCCAGTGTGGCACGGCGTTCAGCTGCCGGCACGTTCAGCAGCCCGTCGCCGTGCTCCTGACGATAGGCGGCGGCGATGTCGCGGATGTCGTCACCGTGGTAACCGTCCTCAGGGAAGACGACGGCGTCCTCACCGAGAATCAGCTGCTGGTAGCGCGCCTCAATGGACTCGGCAAACTTTTCCACCTGGTTTCCGGCGTCATTTACGTAGAACTCGCGCCAGACCTTTGCGCCGGCAGCGTCCAGCACGGAGGCAAGGCTGTCGCCCAGCACGCCGCCGCGGGCGTTGCCCATGTGCATGGGACCGGTGGGGTTGGCGGAGACAAATTCAACCATATAGCGCTTGCCGGCAAGCGTGTCGGTGCGGCAATAGTCGCTGCCCTCGGAGACAATGGCGCCGAGCACGTCGGCATACCATTTGGGTGCGAGACGGAAGTTCATAAAGCCCGGCCCGGCGGCCTCAACCTGCGAAAACCACGTGCCCTCCAGTGACATAGCCGCGATGAGGGAATCAGCGATCTTGCGGGGAGCCATGCGGAAGGCGCGCGCGCCGGCCATGGCGTGGTTTGCAGCGAAATCGCCGTTGGAGACGTCCTTCGGTATTTCAACGATGCCGTGCAGTTCGCTGCCGGCCGGCAGGGAGCCTGTCTCCACAGCGCGGGCGAGCGCGTCGGCAACGATGGTGTCGATCTGTTGTTTGGCCTGTTCGATTAAATTAGCCATTTGCAATCATTTCCCCTGTTCTCTGACGTTTAGTCTGAATTTGTTGCGGTTGACGAGTGAATGGTCGATGTCGATGACATAGTCGATCTCCATCACGCCGCCGCGCGGCGAAAAGACGGTACGGATGCGGTTGGTGTCGATGGTCATCGTGGCCGAGCCAAACGGCGTGTCGTACAAAAAGGAGTCGCGCTGGCCTTCAATGAAGTTCATACAGGTGGTCATTGTGCCCTCGCGCGTTAAAAAGACCCCCTCCGGGGTGATGGTGATGGTGGTCTGCGTTCCCTCCAGCCCGGTCAGCTCGCTTTCCATATAGGAAATACGGATGAAATTTTTCTCGTAGCTGTATTTCCCGCAGGTGACAAACTCAATGTTGTCCGGCGTCCCTGCGTCCTGCAGGCCGGAAATGGAGATGATCACATCAATTGCATTTTCCATGTGTTCGCCTTTCCTTGGATCATGGCATAATAATAAAAGTATAACCGATTCCCACAGTATTGTCAAAGCTTTCGTTGGGTTTCTTGACCATCTGTAAAAAATATGCCTTCCGAGAAAAAAACCGATGGAAAACGGCCGTGTGCAATGGTATAATAACACAGTTATCAAAATCAACAGCCGCATCGTGTGCATCGGCGTGCCGGGTTTGCCCGTCCGGTTAATCACGGCGGCCCGGCCATTGCGATATAATAAGCACAGCAGGGCGTTGCCCTGTGTGGCGAAGGGAGGCATGAGGCTTTGTGAACGTTGAATTGACGCAGCTGGAATTCCGGAGGCTTCTGGATCTGGTCTATGTGGGCAACTGGGTGCTCAATTCCGCCCGGGGGGACGACCGTTTTGAGGATTACGATATTCTGCAGGAAAAGCTGTTTGCGCTCTGCCCGAAGCAGGGAATGCGTTCGCTGATCGAGACCTGGCGCGGGCATATTTTCCCGTCAGCCGCTTATGAGGACGGCGGGATTCATGAAGCCATCGCCGATTATGAAGACGCCGTGTTCTTCGACATTCTGGCAGAGGAGCTGGCCCGGCGCGATCTCGATTGTCTGGATGAAAACCCGGAGGATATGACAGAGCTGAATCAGCGCATGGAGGAATACATTTCCGAGTTTGAGCAGAACGGACTGGACAACGTTTCCGTGGAGCTGTAGCAGATTGGTATGACGTCCGAAAAATCTGGAAAAATAAAAGCGCCCTCTTTGGCTGAAACTACGGCCAAAGGGGGTTTTTCCATGAAAATCAGCAGGGAGGAGTATGCTGCGCTCGTCCGGGAAAAGACGCCGCCGTCTCCGCTGGGCGGCAATCTGCTGCGTGCATTTCTGATCGGCGGGCTGATCTGCTGCGTGGGGCAGGCATTTTTTGAGCTGTATCGCGCCGCGGGACTGGACAAGGAGACTGCTGCGCCTGTGGTCAGTGTTACGCTGGTGTTTCTTGGGGCGCTGCTCACGGGGCTGGGCGTTTACGATAATATTGCAAGGTTTGCCGGAGCAGGGTCGCTGGTGCCCATCACGGGGTTTGCAAACTCTGTGGTATCGCCTGCGCTGGAGTTCAAATCGGAAGGCTTCATCACCGGTATGGCGGCCAAAATGTTCGTGATTGCCGGGCCGGTTCTGGTTTACGGCACGGCAGCCAGCGTGGTCTACGGCGTGATTTTGATGCTGTTTGGTCTGGCATAGGAGGACGGTAAACGACAGCTGCAGAGCGAAGCGCTCTGCAGCTGTCGTTTTAACGGTATGCGGCGGCCTATGCCTTTGCAGCTTCCTTGCTGCGATTGGCACAGCGCAGAATCAGACCGATGACAAGGCCGATGACGGCGGGGCATACCCAGCCGAGACCGATTTCAAAAAACGGCAGCAGCGTTTTCCCGATGTGCAAAATGTGTTCGAGTGCCGCAGCGGGAATGATACCGGCCGGCAGTGACTTAAGAAAATCGAACAGCGCTGCGATCAGCGTAAAGCCAGTGGTCCAGGCATAAACACGCCGGTCGTTGCCAAAGAGCTTTCCGCACAGTGCCAGCAGAATCAGGGTGACTGAAAGCGGGTACAACAGCATCAGCACCGGAATGGAGTAGGAAATGATCGTGCTCAGGCCCATGGTGGCGATGAGGAATGAGATCAGGCAGAAAATGACGACCCATTGCTTATAGCGGGGTCCCTTCGGAAACATTTCCGTGAACATCTCGCCGCAGCTGGTGATCAGGCCGACAGCGGTTTTCAGACAGGCCAGCGTGACAATGGCGGCCAGGATGATGGTACCTGTACGATGAAAATAGTGCAGCGCGATATAGTAAAGCGCTTCACCGCCATCCGCGCAGACGGGGTAGACGGCGCGGCTTTGTGCACCGATGAGCGTGAGCGCCACATAAATCACCGCCATAATTACGCAGCCCCACACGCCGGCACGTACCGTGTTGCCGGCAATGGCTGCCGGCTCCTCAATGCCGAGGCCGCGAATGGTGTTGACCACCACGATGCCGAAGGCAAGGCTTGCCAGGGCGTCCATCGTGTTATAGCCCTCCAGGATGCCTTTGAAGAGTGCGTGCTGCTGATAGGCCGGCTCCGGCTGGACAGACGAGGCTGTGCCCATGGGCGAGACCAGCGCTGCAATCACGACCAGCGCAAGAAAAATGAGAAACAAAGGCGTGAGGATTTTGCCGACCCAGGTGAGAATATTGCCGGGACGGAAGGAGAACCAGAGCACCGCGACAAAAAACAGGAAGGAAAAGACCCAGATAAGCCAACGGGCTGTTGCTTCATTCTGCAGCATGGGACGGATGCCCACGGAGAAAGAGGTCGAGGCGCAGCGGGGAATGGCAAAGAACGGACCGATCGTCAGATAGAGCAGGCATGTAAAGCACATCCCGTACTTTTTGCCGACCTTGCCGCTCATTTCCAGCAGTCCGCTGCTGCGGCTCATACCCAGCGCGGCCACACCCAGCAGCGGGATGCCGACACCGGTGATGAGAAAGCCGATGGCGGCGCTCCAGAGGTTTGCGCCGGCCTGCTGTCCCATGTAAACGGGAAAAATCAGGTTTCCCGCGCCGAAAAACAGCCCAAACAGCATACAGCCGACGGTCAGAGTTTCGGAAAAACGCAATTTCTTTTTCATTTGATATCCTCATTTGTGTATTTTCCGGACAAACAAAACTTCATGCGCTGTTAGCACCATAAAACGGACAAGCCCGATGCATCCCTATGAAGCTTTTGCATGTCCTTTCCAGCTGCCACCCAGGGAAGGGGGGAATGCATGGATTTTTTCACAGCCCCAAGGATACCACACATTTCCTATATCCGCAAGCAAAAATGCTGTATTTTTCGGAATGGTCACACAAATAGATGGCGGTAAGGCCAGCGATCCTGAAAAACGAAATGCTTTTCGAAAAAGCGGGAGAACCGACTGATGATCCAGCCGGTGAGCAGCGCGCAGCCGAGCGTGCCCCATTTGACGGCCTCAAAGTGACCAAAGCCGAAAAAGCAGAACGACAAAATGACGCTCGCCACCAGACTGATGCAGTCATAGCAGGTTTTGCACTTGTGAATGTCAAAGCCGAATTTTGCCGACAGCTCCTTGACCACCTGCTCGTAGGCCTCCGGGGGAATGTATGTATGGAAGATCAGTGAGACGCCGCAGGCTGTGCAGAGGACCCCCAGTACATAGCACAGCAAGCGCACCGGAAGTGCCGTCAGATCAAAGCAGCCGAGCAGCAACAGGCTCAGATCGAGGATCACACCGTAAAGTACGGCGGTGACAAAGGATAACAGGTAAGAGAGCTTGAAACGACGCATCACCAGCGCAAGCAGAAGCAGCAGAACGGCCTGCAGGACATACTCCGCCATGCCAAATGAGAAAAACGGCAGCACCTGTGAAACCTTCAGATGCAGCAGATAGGCCGGAGCCACGACCATGGACACGCCGAAATTCGCGCGTGCCAGAAGCGCTGCACCAAAGGCGAGAACGATCAGGCCGGGCGCATAGGCCATCTCCGAATAAAACACATGCTTTTTCTTCATGCCATGTCCTCCATAAAAAAGCCCTTGGCGTCCAAAAGGGAAACGCCAAAAAACACCTTAATTTAGCATATTGTATGAAAAATGTCAAACAGGAATCCTGCGCGTCCCAATTCACCTAAAATGTTGATGAGCAAAGCTCCGGCGATTTCCCCAACAAGCATTGTTGCACATAATTCTATGGTATGGTATGATAAACTCCATAAATCGGGGGTTTCAGAGATAGAAATTCTGATTTCATGAAACAAATAAATTGTAATGTAGTGTTATATTTTCTCTTTGCAACCGCAAAGTTGCGTGATAGTTGGTGGAGCAACCTGAGAAAAATAAGTAGAATCACATTGAAAAGGAGGTTGATAATATGTCTTTAAAATTGCCCATTTTAATTATGTTACCTGTTAATCTTTTCATCATCGCGGTTTTTGTATACTTGATATACCTTTTGATTATGGCATTAAGAAAATATCTTAAGTCAGAATCTGTAAGGAAAGAAAAATCTGACATGGCAAAGTCTCTTGGCGAGGTTATAAAGCGACGCCGAATGGAATGCAAAATGACGCAGGAGTTTGTGGCTGATGCGATTGGCGTAAGCAGACAAGCAGTTTCAAAATGGGAAAGCGGAGCTTCTGATCCAAGTACATCTAATCTTTCTGCGCTTGCAAAGCTCTTTGGGACAACTGCAGAAGAAATATTAAGAGAATTAAAGTAATAGCATATTTGCTGACAATTCCAGGTCGTCTGATTGTTGAAAAGGCTTTGCCTTGGACCGGCGAAGCCTTTTCCTTTATTTTAACAAAGAGAATCAAAGTACCCAAAACCGACACATTAGGTTAAGAAATTCCTGCTCAAACGCAGTGATTTTGGTGTTTCCCCTGGAATGGACACAGCGCTTCCTGCGAAACGGTGATGACGCGGGGGGAGAGGACGCAGAAGATGAGGAAACTCGGAACAGCAGGCAGCATGGTTCGACCGAAGCAATCGTCCTGAATCATATTTTGCGATTTGAAAGGAAAAGAGGCACGGCCCCTACGGCCATGCCTCTTTTGATCTATTCGCTTATTTCGTTGTGTCGTCGTCTGAGCCGCTGTCCGGTTGCTGTGTCGGGACAGGGGTGGAAACGTTTGGATCAGACTCACTGTCCTGGTGCTCTACAAAGGGGTTGCCGGTTTCCGGGGCTTCTGCCTTCGGCGGCATGCACAAATGCTCGCAGAAGTAATCAAATTCCGGACCGTCGATGGTCTCGTGGGCAATCAGATACTCTGCCAGCGCATGCACCAGCTCGCTGTGCTCTCGCAGGATCGTCTCGCATTTGTCTGCCGCAGCGTCAAATAAATGCTTGACCTCTTCGTCAATGAGCGCGGCGGTTTCCTCAGAATAGCTCTTTGTGGTGCCAAAGTCACGACCAATGAAGATGCTGTGGTCGGAGCTGTCAAAGGAGATGGGGCCGAGCCGGTCAGACATGCCATAGCGCGTGACCATGGCGCGCGCCGTTTCGGTTGCCTGCTGGATATCACCGGAGGCACCGGTGGAGATATCGTCGAGGAAAAGCTTCTCCGAGATGCGGCCGCCGAGCGCGGTGACGATGCTTTCAAACATTTCCTCGCGCGAACGGAAGCTTTTGTCCTCCACCGGACGATAGACTGTCATGCCGCCCGCCGGGCCGCGTGGGATGATGGTGACATGCTGAACAGGATCTGCCGTCGGCAGGAAGTGGGAGACGACGGCGTGTCCGGCTTCATGGAAGGCGGTGAGACGGCGCTCCTTGTCGGAAATGACGCGGCTTCGCTTTTCGGGGCCGGCAATGACCTTGAGTATGGCGTCGTTGATATCCACCTGACGGATGAAACGCTTGTGTCGGCGCACGGCAAGCAGTGCGGCTTCGTTGAGCAGGTTTTCCAGATCAGCACCGGTGAAGCCGGGCGTACCCCTGGCGATGCTTGCCAGATCGACGTCCTCGCTGAGATGCTTGCCGCGGGCGTGCACCTTCAGGATGGCCTCGCGGCCCTTAATATCGGGCAGGCCGACATAAACCTGGCGGTCAAAGCGGCCGGGCCGCAGCAGCGCGTTGTCCAGAATGTCCGCACGGTTGGTAGCGGCGATGACAATGACGCCGTCGTTGTTGCCGAAGCCGTCCATCTCCACAAGCAGCTGGTTGAGCGTCTGCTCGCGTTCGTCATGTCCGCCGCCGAGACCGGAGCCGCGCTGGCGGCCGACTGCGTCAATCTCGTCAATGAAGATGATCGCAGGGGCGACCTTTTTGGCCTGCTCGAACAGGTCACGTACACGTGCCGCGCCGATACCGACATACAGCTCGACAAAGTCCGAGCCGGAGATGGACAGAAACTGCACCCCGGCCTCGCCTGCGACGGCCTTGGCAATCAGCGTTTTGCCGGTGCCCGGAGGGCCGACGAGCAGCACGCCTTTGGGAATGTGCGCGCCCATTTCCGTGAAGGCCTGCGGGTTCTTCAGAAACTGCACGACTTCCTGCAGCTCTTCCTTTTCCTCGTCTGCACCGGCTACATCGGCAAAGGTGACCTTTTTTGCCTCATCACTGCCAAGTCGCGTGCGTGCCTTGCCGAATTTGCCGACGCCGCCGGCCCCTCCGCTGCCCATGCGGCTGAGCATGATATACCAGAGGATGCCGAAGATGATGAGCACGCCCAGATACGGCAGGAAGGACACCCACCACGGGGCCTGCCAGGTCGGCTCATAGTCGTATTCGGT
The DNA here is from genome assembly GCA_022768185.1 of Clostridiales bacterium. GTDB lineage: Bacteria > Bacillota > Clostridia > Oscillospirales > Oscillospiraceae > JALEMS01. The sequence goes on from JALEMS010000023.1 coordinate 11,781, forward strand.
GATGATACCGTCCGCCTTCTGCTCCTTGATCAGATCGTTGAGATCGTTGTAGAAGACGTTGAAGCTGTACATCTTGTAGGTAACGGTCTTGCTGCCGTTGAAATCCTCCCGTAGATTGAGGATCAGGTTGTTGTTGCCGTCCGTGGTAAACGATTCGACTTTCTCCTGCTCAAAAAGATCAACGACATCGGAATATTTGACAGCAGGCGGCAAATCACTGCCTGAGGTCAAAGAAAACACCGTTGCAAGCAGAATAATGAGAATCAGCGCATAAAAGCCAAGGTCGCGGGAGCGCTTTTTATTGGGTTTCAAATATGACTCACTTCCCTTTCATGGAGTGGATCAACTGGCGTAGGCTTCCGGTGCCAGGATCCCGATATATGGAAGGTTGCGGTACAACTCGGCATAGTCGAGGCCGTAGCCGACCACAAACTCATTTTCGATTTCAAAGCCAATATACTCGGCTGTGACAGGGTATTGCCGTCTGGAGGGCTTGTTGAGCAGGACTGCAACCTCAATGGAAGCGGGATTGCGTGCGGCCAGATACTGCTTGAGGAAGGTGAGCGTGTGGCCGGAATCAAGGATATCTTCCACAATCAGCACGTGCTTGCCTTCAATGCTGCGGCTCAGGTCCTTCTTCACGGTAATGTCACCGCTGCTCGTACCGTTTCCGTAGGAGGAGATCACCATAAAATCAATGGCAGCCGGCAGGTCGATGCACCGGACGAGATCTGCCATAAAAATAAAGCAGCCCTTGAGCACGCCGATGCAGACGATATCCTCACCCACGTAGCGCTGCGTGATCTGCTTGCCGAGCTCTGCGACCCGGTTGTGAATTTCCTCCTCAGAGAGAAGAACGGTTTTGATGTTGCGGTCCAATTTGAGTGGCCTCCAATGTATTTATATAGGTTGCTGCTTTACCGGGGCTGCTGCCCGGCAGAACCGGGGATCGGGGAAAAACAGACACAGAGTATGGGGCTGCCTGCGTCTGCGGCGGCCACGCGCTCTGCCGTGCCGAATCCGGCTACAGCAATGGGGCCGCGATCATCATACAGGACGGGAATATGCGCCCGGGCCGTGGGTGGAATGCGCGCCTGCTGAAACAGCTTCTTCAGGCTTTTGGTACAGCCGTGCCCGGCAAGCCGGATCTCATCGCCCGGCGAACGGGATTTACAAATCACTTTACCACAGATGGCATCGGATTGGAAGTAAAAAATATTGAAGCATTCGTGAATTTCTTCATTCTGTGCAAGCAGGCGGCAGGAAAGCCGCAGTCCCGCCTGCGGAAGCTCGAATGATACGCCGGGTAAAACCTCACGCGGCTCGATGGGGCAGACGGCCGGCGCGCCGAAACGCAGCAAACCGTTTTCCAGTACCGCCTGCGTGCCGGGCAGGGAGATCCTGCCGTTTTTTTTACCCTTGCACAGGGCCAAAACGCTGCGTACCTGTGCAAGGGAAAGCGATGTGCCGCAGGCCAGGCGTACGGCGCGGGAGGCGATGGGGAAGGGCTGCTCCATGAGCGCGGCGCAGACAATGACGTCCGGCTCCGGCTGTTCAGACAGGAACGCGCGCGCGGTATCCTGAAGATACTGCTCGTCCTCCCGCAGCAGCAGGCCGGCGCTTGCTGCGTGGGCAGCGGCAGCGGCGTTGACCGACTGCAACGCCGGCAGCGCCTGATGTCGCAGACGGTTGCGGGCATAGCATGCTTCCGCATTGGAGCTGTCTTCCACATGGGAGATGCCGTGCGCTTCCAGCCAGCGGACGATCTCGCTGCGGGGAACCGTCAGAATGGGGCGCACAACGATACCGTTGCGCGGCGGGATACCGCACAGACCGCGCAGGCCGCTGCCGCGAGCCAGATTGAGCAGCATGGTTTCCAGCTGATCGTCGGCGGTGTGTGCGGTTGCAATACGTGCTGCATGGATGGATGCCGCCGCTTCATGCAGAAACGCATACCGCAGCCGCCGCGCGGCGTCTTCGATACCCAGTCCCTTTGCTGCGGCGTAGGCTGCCGTATCGCCGGAACCGATGATGCAGGCGACGCCGCGCTGCGCGCAGAAGCCGCGGACGAATTCCTCGTCCCGGTCTGCCTCTGCGCCGCGCAGCCGGTGATTGAAATGTGCCGCGGTTACGCGGACACCGCGTTCCAGCAGACGGCAGAGAAGGTATATGGAGTCTGATCCGCCGGAGACGGCGCACAGAACCGGCACGCCATCCGGCAGCATATCATACTGTAGCAGAAATTCGTCATTCATCGCTGCGTTTGTCAAGTGAACGGAAGGTGGTATACTCCGGCAGCCACATCAGCTCAATGGTGCCGGTCTCGCCCTTGCGGTTTTTGAGGATGATGGCCTCGGCGACGTTCGGCGTTTCGGATTCCTTATTATAATACCCGTCACGGTACAAAGCAATCACAACGTCGGCATCCTGCTCGATGGCGCCGGACTCGCGCAGGTCGGAAAGCATGGGGCGCTTGTCCGAACGGCTTTCATTGGCACGCGAGAGCTGAGACAGGCACAGCACCGGCACGCTCAGCTCCTTTGCCATGATCTTGAGCATGCGGCTGATATCGCTGACGGCCTGGGTACGGCTCTCGTTCGACCAGGAGCGACCGGAGCCGGCCGACTGCATCAGCTGAAGATAGTCGATGACGACCAGCCCCAGATTGCCGAGCCGGCGGCACTGCGCGTTCATATCGGCGACCGTCAGCGTGGGATTGTCGTCGATGCGGATGTCGGTGGAGGAGATGACGGCGGCGGCTGAGCCGATGCGCTGCCACTCGTCGCGGGAGAGGCGGCCGGTCAGCAGCTTTTGGCTGTCGACCTGGCTTTCGCCGGCGAGCAGACGTGTGACCAACTGCTCACGCGCCATCTCGAGTGAGAAGATGGCAACGGTTTTGCCGCTGGTTTTGCCGACGTGCAGCGCCATGTTCATGGCAAGGCTCGTCTTGCCCATGCCGGGACGCGCGGCGATGAGAATCAGTTCGCCCTGGTTCAGGCCGAGAATGGCCCGGTCCAGGTCATGCAGGCCGGAGGGCAGACCGGGAATCTTCTGGTCGGAGGCTGCAGATTCGTTCAGCGCGGCAAAGACGTTCTGGATGACGGTGGAGACCTGCACCAGTCCGCCGACGGTGCGGTCCTTCCGCAGCGCATAGATCTTCCGCTCGGCAGCCTCCAGCAGCTCGTCTGCCTTGGCGCCGCCCTCGTAGACCATACGGTTGATGTCGTCGGCAGCGGCGGCCAGGTTACGCATGAGCGCCTTATCCCGAACGATGGCGGCATATTCCAGCACGTTTGCCGACGTCGGCGTGACCTGCATCAGCTCAAGCAGATAATTTTCGGAGCTTTCCGGATGGAATACGCCCCGCTGCTTCAACTGCTCAAGCACTGTCACCGGGTCGATCGTCTGCCCGTAGGAGAACATGGTCAGGACGGTCTCATAGATCTCGCGGTTGGCCTGGATATAAAATTCAGCCGGCTTGACGCGGTCGATGACCTGTGAAATACAGCCCGGGTCAATCAGGAGCGAGCCGATGACGGCTTGCTCGGCCTGCGCGGAATGTGGGACGCGGCGCCCCAGAAGTTCGTCCATAACGGCGTTGTATCCTTTCGGCAGGCTGCGGCCTGCGGTCTTGCTTTGCGAAGGAGGCTTACTTCTCTTCCACCACGATGATGTGGATCACACCGTCGATGGTGTAGCCGAATTTGCATTTGATGTCGTAGCTGCCAAAGCTTTTGATCGGCTCAGACAGCACGATCTTCTGCTTTTCGATCATCAGACCGTGCTGGGCTTCCAGAGCCTCGGAGATCTCCTTGGAGGTGACGGAGCCAAACAGACGGCCGTTTGCACCGGCCTTGGCCGGGATCTTAACGAGAATGCCCTCCAGCTTTTTGGCATTTTCCAGCGCGAGGGCGCGTTCCTTGGCCTCCTGAGCGGCGCGTGCCTTCTCCTTAAGCCTGAGCGCATTCATATTGTCGCGGTTTGCCTCGACGGCAAGGTTTCTCGGGAGCAGGTAGTTTCTGGCGTATCCATCGGATACTTCCTTCATTTCACCTTTTTTGGCCTGGCCGCGCACGTCGGCCTGAAAAATCACTTTCATGGATAGCTTCCTTTCTCTTATACGGTTATACGGTTGCCAAATATTCGTCGATGGAGGTGAGCAGACGGTTGATTGCGTCCCGCAGGTTGACGTCGTGGAGCTGCACGGCCGCCGCGCCGCGGTTTCCACCGCCGCCAAGCGTTTCCATAATGACCTGAACATTGACGTCGCCGATGCTGCGGGCTGAGATGGACACGCCGTCTGCGGTGGGGTAGGCGACAAATGAGGCGTCCACACCGGCAACATTGAGCAGCTCGTCGGCTGCCTGTGCGGCGACGATGCGATCCTGCGGCGCCTCGGGTGCGGAGATGGCAATGCGGTCGCGGTAGAGGCGCGCCTGCTGCAGGATGGCGTATTTGGCGACGGTGTGCGCCATGTCGTTCTGCAGCAGCTTTTTTACCTCGGAGGTGTCTGCGCCGACACGGCGCAAAAAGGCGGCTGCGTCAAAGGTATGCTCGCCTGTGCGGATGGAGAAGTTTTTCGTATCCAGCACGATGCCGGCCAGCATAGCCTCTGCTTCGACGCGAAGAATGCTGCCTGCGTCGAGCAGTTCAATAATCAGCTCAGTTGTCAACTCGCTGGCAGAGGAGGCGCTCGTCTCGTGGAATTCAAGCGCGGCATTCTGAATGTAGCTGGCCGCGCGGCGATGATGGTCGATGACGACCACGCGGTTGCATGCCTCGAGCAGTTCGGGACTCTCCACGTTTTCGGGACGATTGGTGTCCACAACAATCAGCAGGCTGCGGCTGTCGGCCTGCATGAGCGCATCCTTCGGCGTGAGAAATACGCCGCGGTATTCCGGCGCGGTGCGCAGCAGCTCGATGAGCTTGCGCGAGGCATTCTGGATCGGATCGATGACGATATGAACCGGCGTGCCGATGCTGCGGGCGATACAGCAGATGCCTGCGGCGCTGCCGACGGTGTCGAGGTCTCCGAACCGATGGCCCATGACATAGACGCAGGAGCTGTCTTCGACCAGGCGGGAGAGCGTGTGCGCAGTGACGCGGGCCTTGACCTTCGTGCGCGTCTCGACGGCGGAGCTTTTTCCGCCGAAAAACTCAAAGTTGTAGCGCTTTTTGATGACGGTCTGATCGCCGCCGCGGGAGAGCGCCATCTGGAAGGCGAGGGAAGCAAAGGCATAGTTTTCCTCAAAGCCGCTGCCCTCGCGGCCGATACCGATGCTCAGCGTCGCATGCACGCCGGCCGGACTGATGATTTGCCGGACGTGATCCATAACGTCAAACTTCTTGGCGGTCATCTCGGCAAGATAGCGTTCTTCAAAAATGAAAATGTAACGATCCCGCTCACCCCGACAGAAGAAGCCGTCCTTACCCTCGACCCACTGAGAGAGCTTATCCTCGATGTCGGCTCGCAAATCATCGCGCATGCGGTTGGAGAGATTTTTTGCCAATTCCTCAAAATTGTCCACCGCAATGATGCATACGACAGGACGGGATGCCTGAAACTCCAGCCGGACGTTTTCATAGTCGGTTACGTCCAGCCAGTAGGTGATCCCCATGAAGCTGCCGCTGCCGTCTGAGCCGGTGCGGACGAGGTTGCCGTGCACCTGATACTTCCGCCCGCCCAGCTCCATCAGCTCGGGATACTGATTGTGTCCCTCTGTGAGCCATTTGGCGGTAAAGTTTGGGATCAGCTCGCTCATGGAGACCTCAAAGCGTGTGCTGCGCTTTTCAAAAATGGAGAAGAAATCCTCGTTTCCCCAGATGACCTGTCCGTCGCTGAGGCGAAACACCGCCATCGGCAGCGGGAAATTCATCAGCGTGTTGTCCTTGGCGGACTCTGCATTGTATGTAACCGAGTCAATATAGCTCAGCAGCTTTTCCTGCCTGCGGCGCAGTCGGATGATGGAATAAACAGCCAGCACGACGATCAGGCATGCTTCAACAATTGCCAGAGTGCGGTTAAAAAACAGCGTTGCCACGGCAAAAGCGAGCAGAACTGCCAAATACAGGCGCAGGCTTGGCTCAATGAGTTTTTTCAGCTTTTTGTTCAAGAGAGACCTCCTGACGAAGAAACCGGCGCGCGAAAAAGATGCGCAGCGCTGTACAAATGAAAGCATTAGATACACATTATAGCACAGTCTTCCGGAAAGTGGAAGCAAATGCCAATATTTTTTTCGCAGTGCGGTTGCAAAAAAGAGGCGGCGTACGTATAATGCATTCAGCAAAGAATACATCCGATACGGTTGGAGGTGCACGATGTATTTCGATACACACGCCCATTATGACGACGAGGCCTTTGATGACGACCGCGAGGCGCTCCTGGCGTCGATGGAGGCTGCGTCCGTACACATGATCCTCAATCCGGGGTGCGATGAAGAAAGCAGCCGGCGGGCGGTGGAGTTGGCGCATACCTGGCCGTTCGTCTATGCTGCCGTGGGCTGGCACCCGGAGAACGCCGAAACCTTTGATGAACGGGCACCGGAGCTGCTGCGTGCCTGGGCCGCCGATCCGCGCGTAAAGGCCATCGGAGAGATCGGCCTGGATTATCACTATGAAACGCCGCCGCGTGAGATGCAGAAGCAGGTGTTGATCCGGCAGATGGAGCTGGCAGATGAGCTGGGACTGCCCGTCGTCCTTCATGACCGCGAAGCGCATGCAGATTCCCTGGAGATCGTCCGGCAGTTCCCAAGAGTGACGGGCGTGTTTCATTGCTTTTCCGGCAGCGCGGAGCTGGCGCGCCAGCTGGTGCAGCTGGGATGGTATGTAGGGTTTACGGGTGTTGTGACCTTTAAAAACGCCCGTCGGGCGCTGGAGGCTGCCGTGGCCTGCCCGCTCGATCGTATTCTGCTGGAAACAGACGCGCCCTATATGGCCCCGACGCCGTACCGCGGAAAGCGCTGCGATTCGCGCATGCTGCCGTATATGGCGCAGGCGATTGCGCAGGCTCGGCAGATCACAGCCGGGGAAGTGGCGCAGGCGGCGGCGGAAAACGGCAGACGTCTGTTTCATATGGAATGACCGGACACGGAAAGCTCCCGCACAAACAGCCTTTGCGCTGCCTGTGCGGGAGCCGTTTTTCAATCAGCGTATCTTGGTTCGTAGTAGTTTGCGTCGAGGACGGGTGACAGCTCGGTCAGCAGCAGTTCTGCGCCGGCAGCGCGAAAGCGCGGCCGCGGCTCCCGGAACAGGGCAGTGGACGGGGAACCGGCGTTTTGGGGCAGAGAGACCTGCACGCAGGTTCCGTTGCCCGGCTGGCTTTCAATGGTGACTGTGCCTCCGTGCAGCTCGGCGATGCCGCGGACGATGGTCAGGCCAAGTCCTGCTCGCGTGAGTGAGTTGCGCAGATTTCTGGGGGTTTCATGGTATTTGAAGATGGAAGAAAGCGTGCCGGCGTCAATGCCGCTGCCGTTGTCGGCAACCGTAAGGATGACGTTGGGCTGATCAAACCGAAGCGAGACGTGCACGGTGCTGTCCTTTGGCTCTGCAGTGATGCCGTTGCAGAGCAGATTGAGAACCAACTGCTCGATCAACTGCGTGTCAATATTGGCAAGGAGCTTGTCTTCGCCGCAGGTGAATACAATGTGTACTCCTGTGTCCAGCACAAAATGATCGGCCGATTCGCACAGCTCGCGTACCAGCGTGACGATATCGGTGATGCATGGAGTGAAGGGGAGACTTCCGTTCCCGAGATTGTTGATTGTATCGATCCCAACGATGATACGCTGCAGCTGATGGCAATTGTGGCTGAGAAAGGCCATATATCGCTGCGTCTGCTTCCGGTAGGCGTCGCTGCCCGGCTCGTCGCTGATCTTCATGAAGCACTCGCCCGAGAGCCGGATGTTTGACAGCGCGATGCGCATGGCGGTCACCAGCGGGGGAGGGACGATCGTGTTTTCGCGATCACGTATGGTGCGTACCGGCGATATGACAGCCAGCATCAGCTGCACGCCGTCCATACTGGAGACGGAAACGGTGCACGGGCGGCCGCAGATGTGCGCCGAAATGACCCTCGGTTCGTCCCCCGAGTCAAGCAGTTCCTTTGGAAGCAGACGTCTGGCGTCTGCGCCGGCCTGAATGGTCGGAAAGACGGCGGCAGCTGCCGGATTGATAAATGCAATTTTACCTTCGTAAACGCCGATGGCTAAATCCCGGCTGATGGAGAAAAGGCTCTCAATGGACTTGATTTTCTTTTGCATGAAACCTCCTGCTCCGAGCACGCTCCGGACCTGCCATTATTATTTGCATAATGCGGCCGAAATATCAAATGCGCAGAAAAAGGTTGCTTGTTATGGTATGGCAAAACCACCGCATAATAAGTATAGCAGGAACCTGACGCGCTTGCAACAGGAAAATTTGTGTATTCTGTGAAAAAATGCCAAATACCGGCGTCTCCTGCACATTTGGCTGCTTTTTTGGCCCGGCGGCAGAAACATCTTAGGCAACGATGACAAAAAAGTTGGAAGGATTGATTGACGCAATGAGAAAAAAAGGATATAATACCAGCGTAGATTTACGGGGCGGTTCATCCGGCCCATCCATTCGCGGCGGCAGTGCGCTTGCCGCACCACTGTGATGTAAGGAGAAGGAAACATGAGCATCAAGATAGGGATCAACGGGTTCGGACGCATTGGCCGTCTCGTATTCAAGTCAGCCGTCCTGAGCGACGACATTGAGATCGTTGGCGTAAACGCGCCCGACAAGACGCCGGCACAGCTTGCTTATGTCACCAAATACGACACCGTCCACGGACGCTTCCCGGCCGAGGTCGGCTATGAGGAGGGCGAGAAGCCCGCGCTGATCATCAATGGGAAGCATATCGCACTGCTCAGCTCCCGCGATCCGCGCCAGCTGCCATGGGGCGAGCTGGGAGCAGAATATGTCCTTGAGTGCACGGGTAAATTCCTCACGCGCGAGAGCGTGCAGGATCATCTGGACGCCGGCGCAAAGGTCGTCGTGCTCTCCGGCCCCTCCAAGGACGATACGCCCATGTTCGTCTGCGGCGTCAATCTGGATAAGTACACCCCGGATATGAACGTCATATCCAACGCTTCGTGCACCACCAACTGCCTGGCCCCGCTGGCCAAGATCATCCATGACAGTTTCGGCATTGCCGAGGGCCTGATGACCACCATCCATGCAGCCACCGCCACGGAAAATGTTGTGGACAACTACAGCAAGAAGAACTGGAGACTGGGCCGTTCCTGCTTCGATAACATCATCCCCACCTCCACGGGCGCAGCCAAGGCTGTCGGCAAGGTCATTCCCGAGCTGAAGGGAAAGCTGACCGGTACCTCGCTGCGGATCCCCATTGCAGACGTCTCCCTGGTTGACCTAACCTGCCGTTTGGAAAAGCCCGCAACCTATGAGGAGATCTGCTCTGCCGTCCGTGCTGCGGCAGATGGCCCGATGAAGAACGTGGTGCTCTACACGGAGGATCCCGTCGTCTCCTCCGATTTTCGCACCGAACCGCACACCTGTGTGTTTGACGCCACCGCCGGCATCGCGCTCAACGACAATTTTGTCAAGCTGATGGCCTGGTATGACAACGAGTGGGGCTATTCCTGCAAGATGGTCGACCTTGTGCGGCACATTGATCAGGTAAGAAAAGCTTGATATTGAAAAGTTTTTTTGAAATCAGGGGAACGGCTTGTCCGTTCCCTTGATTTTTCTGCGGCTTTGGTGTAAAATCCCATGGCATCGGTTAGAAAAATGAGCAGTGCAGGTATGCGCTGCGTCAGGCCGGATCGGAGGTGCATCCTTGGCTGACACAAAAAAGCAGAACTATCTTCACGGCGCGGCGATCCTTGCTGCCGGCGTGATTATCATGAAAATCCTCGGCGCGATTTATAAGATCCCGCTGGGCAACATCCTTCAGGATGAGGGATATGCGCATTTTCTGGTTGCATACAATATTTACAATGTGTTTCTCACCATTGCGACAGCCGGCCTGCCGGTTGCGCTCTCACGTATGATCAGCGAGGCCAATACCTTCGACCGGCAGATGCAGATCAAACGCACCTTCCACGTTGCGCTTGCTACATTTTTCGTGCTGGGTATTGTCTGCACGCTGATTATGTATCTGTTTCCGACGGAGTTAGCCAGCATGATGGGGGACGTGGAGGCCTCGCGCAGCATCTGGGCGCTGTCTCCGGCGGTACTGCTGGTGTGCCTCGTTTCGGCCTACCGCGGCTACTGTCAGGGCCACGGCAACATGACGCCGACCACGGTCGGTCAGGTGCTGGAGGTTGTGGCGAAGGTCATCGTCGGCCTGCTGCTGGCCTGGATCCTTACCCGGGCGGGCAAGAGCCTGCCGGTCGCCTCGGCCGGCGCTATTTTCGGCGTGACAGTCGGCGGCGCGGTGGCGCTGATTTACATGATCATTTATAAAAAGCGCAACTACAAGCCTGCGGTTATGGCCGAGCCGGATGTGCCGGAGCGCGCTCGGCGCATCTTCGGTACACTTCTGCGCATCGGCATCCCCATTACGCTTGGCTCCTCGGTGCTCAGCCTCATCAACCTGATCGACACGGGCCTGTGCCTTACCCGGCTGCAGTCGGCAGCCGGCTTCTCCTATGCTGACGCCAAGGTGCTTTTCGGCGTTTACGGAAAGGCACAGACGCTCTACAACCTGCCGGCGGCCTTCGTCACGCCGCTGACCATCAGCGTTGTGCCTGCCATCGCTTCGTGCATGGCGCGGCGTGACACGGACGAGGCCTGCGGCATTGCCGAGGCGTCCATCCGCATCTCCTCGGTCATTGCATTGCCCATGTGTGCGGGTCTGGCCGTACTGAGCTATTGTATCATGAACGTGCTGTACCCCAACAGTCATCCGGCCGGGCCTCAGCTGCTGACCGTGATGGGCGTTGCTGCCTTCTTTGTGTGCATGGCCCTCATTGAGACTGCCGTGCTGCAGGCCCATGGCGACGAGCGCTTCCCGGTTTATTCCATGCTGACCGGCGGTATCGTGAAGATCCTTGTCAACTGGGTGCTGGTTGCAAATCCCAACGTCAACATCCACGGCGCACCCATCGGTACGCTCACCTGCTATATGGTCATGTGTGTGATGAATTTCATTTTCATCCGCAAGCGGCTGGAAACAAAGCTGTCCCTGCGTCGTATGCTGGCCCGTCCGCTGCTGAGCACCGTCGTCATGTCGGTCGTTACATGGATTGTCTATGCCGCGGCCCGGCATTTTCTGGGAGACAGCCGCATGCAGTTGGCCGTCGCCATGTGCTGCGCCATCGCTGCAGCCGTTGTGGCATATGTGGTGATGCTGTCTGTCAGCCGCGCCATCACGGCAGAGGATCTCAAGCTGATTCCCAAGGGAGACAAGCTGGCAAAGCTGCTGCATATCCGATAAGGACCGCCCCGGCCGGAAAAAACACTTGAATAGGGGATAGAAATATGATAGATTTTACGCGCAAAGAAAAGTATGACCTGTCTGATTACCGTCGGATCATGGAGATCCTGCGCTCGGAAGAGGGCTGCCCCTGGGATCGCGAGCAGGATCATCACAGCATCCGCCGCAATATGCTGGAGGAGGCTTACGAGGTCTGCGAGGCCATTGACGAGGAGGATCCCGAGCATCTGAAGGAGGAGCTGGGCGACGTGCTCATGCAGGTTCTCTTCCATGCCCGCATGGAGGAAGAAAAGGGCGTCTTCAGCATCGACGATGTAGCAGACGGAGCCTGCAAAAAGCTCATCCGCCGCCATCCGCACGTTTTCGGCGACACGAAGGTGGCCGATTCCGGCGAGGTGTTGGCCAACTGGGATCAGATCAAAAAGCAGGAGCGTGCGCAGGAGAGCACTTCTTCCGTGATGGACAGCGTTTCCCGTGCGCTTCCGGCGCTCTGGCGTGCGGAAAAGATCCAGAAAAAGGCGGCAAAGGTTGGCTTCGACTGGCCAGACGCCGGCGGTGCGGTGGACAAGCTTCATGAGGAGGTCGGCGAGCTGGATGAGGCGCTGACCAATCAGGATGCGGAAAACATTGCCGAGGAGCTGGGAGACATTCTGTTTTGTGCGGTGAATATCTGCCGTTTCTTCCGGCTGGATCCAGAAAGCGTACTGCATGCTTCCTGCGAAAAATTCATCCGCCGCTTCCGCTTTATGGAGGCGGGCGCACAGGCAGCCGGACGCTGCTTGGAGAATATGACGCTGGATGAGATGGAGGAAATCTATCAGAAGGCGCGTCATGACCTTGAGGGAAAGACCCCTCAGCTTTGACTTTACAAGAGATTTGCTCCGCAAACTCATATATTACCTGCGGCTTGCAGCCGTTACACATTCAGGAGGATTACCCATGAACAAAGCAGAACTCATTGCATCCGTTGCCGAAAAAGCAGAGCTGTCCCGCAAGGACAGTGAGAAGGCGGTCAACGCCATTCTCGAGACCATCACCGCCGCGCTTGAGGCCGGTGAAAAGGTCCAGCTGGTCGGCTTCGGTATTTTTGACGTTAAGACCAGAGAGGCACATGTCGGCTGCAACCCCAAGACCCGCGAGGAGATCCTGATCCCGGCTTCCCGTGTCCCCGTCTTCAAGGCCGGCAAGGCGCTCAAGGAGACGGTCGCACAGTAATCGTGCTTCCGAAGAGAAACATTTCTGCACCGCTTTTGGTTTGGAACGATGAGACTGGATAAATATCTGAAGGTTTCCCGCCTGATTAAGCGCCGCACGGTTGCGGCAGAGGCTTGCGATGCGGGCAGAGTTGCGGTCAACGGAATTGCCGCAAGAGCTTCACGCGAGGTGAAGATCGGCGATGTGCTGGAGATCGCATTCGGCCAGCGCACCGTCCGCGTGGAGGTCGTTTCCGTGAGTGAGGCCGCAACGAAGGACGACGCCCCGGCGATGTATCGAGAGCTTTGATGATCGTTCAGCATAAAGATGTCCCCGGATCCCAAGGATCCGGGGACATCTTTTGTCGTTCAGGGACGGTTCAGCGGCTGAGAACCTCGGAGAGAACATCGTCCATGGTATACAGACCGGGCGTCTTCACACCGGCAAGGAAGGCTGCCGCGGCAATCGCGCCGTTGGCAAACACCTCCCGCGACTGCGCCGTATGCCGAAACTCGATCACCTCGTCGGGCCCTGCGAAGATCACCTCGTGCTCGCCGACGATGGTGCCGCCGCGGACGGAGGAAATGCCGATTTCATGGTCGCCGCGCGGATGACGGACGCTCTGACGCTCATAGACGTAGGCGGGCGGTTCGTCCATACCGGCGGCTGCAGCGTCGGCCAGCATCAGCGCGGTGCCGCTGGGCGCGTCGACCTTCATTCGGTGGTGCCGCTCGACGATCTCCACGTCAAAACCGGGGCCGAGTACGGCCGCTGCCTTTTTCACAAGATTTGCCAGCAGGTTGATGCCCAGCGACATGTTGCCGGAGCGAAACATCGGCACGCGACCGGACGCCTCGCGCAGACGCTGCAGCTGCTCCGGGCTGTGGCCGGTGGTGCAGATGACGGCGGGGATGCCGCGTGCCAGCGCAAAGTCCAGCAGCGGATCGAGAAATGCGGCGTTGGAAAAGTCCACGATCACGTCGGCATGCCCGTCAAAGGACATGGGGTCGGTGAATACGGGATAATCGTTTTTCTGAATGCAATTGAGATCAAAGCCCGCGCACACCTGCGTATCCGCGCGTTCGGCACATAGGCGCGTGACGACCTGCCCCATCCGGCCGTTGCAGCCGGAAACGATCACTTGAATCCTCTGCATATTGCTCCTCCGGATGTCTTACTTCAGCTCGAGGCCGACGTTTGTCAGGCTGGCCTTGAGAATTTCCAGGTTTTCCGGCGCCATGTCGACCAGCGGCAGGCGCAGCTTGCCGACATTCCAGCCCAGCAGGTTCATGGCGGTTTTGATGGGAATGGGGTTGGTTTCAATAAACAGGCGGGAGAACAGATCTGCATACTTCATGTGAGTGGCGCGCGCCGCGGCAAAGTCTCCGGCCAGACACTGTGCACACAGGTCTGCGACCGCGCGCGGTACAATGTTTGAGGCCACGGAGATCACGCCGATCGCGCCCATGGCCATCATGCCGAGCGTGTCGTCGTCATTGCCGCTCCAGATCCAGAGATCGTCTCCACAGAGATAGCGCGTCCGGGAGAGCAGAGAAAAATTACCGGAGGCTTCCTTGATGCCGTTGATGTTGGGGTGCGAGGAAAGCGCCTTGTAGGTCTCGGCCTGAAAGCCGATCCCGGTGCGGCTGGGAACGTTGTAGAGGATAATGGGGATGTCCACGCGGTCGGCAACATAGGTGTAATGCGCGATGAGACCGCGTTGGGTGGATTTGTTATAATAGGGCGTCACCATCAGGATCCCGTCTGCGCCGGAGTCCTTTGCACAGCAGGCCAGCTCGTATGCGGAGATGGTGCAGTTGGAACCGACGCCGGCAACCACCTTCATACGGCCTGCAACATACTTACAGGCAAAGTCGATCAGCGCGGCGTGCTCTTCGACGGGCTGCGTGCAGCACTCACCGGTCGTACCGGAGATGATAACGGCGGAGGTGCCGTTGGCATACTGGAAATCGAGAAGCTGCTTGAACTTTTCGAAATCGACCCCCGTTTCAGTATATGGGGTGACCAACGCGGTGGCGGATCCGGTGAAAATAGGCTCCTTCATGGATACTGCTCCTTTCTGCATCAAAATATTGTTCAATGTATTGCGGTTCGTCAGGAAGCGGTGTGGGAAATGTAACCCTCGGCACACAGCAGCTCTGCCAGCAGCACTGCGCCGCCGGCTGCGCCGCGCAGCGTGTTGTGCGACAGACAAACAAACTTGTAGTCGTACTGCGTGTCGGGTCTCAGACGGCCGATGGAAACGGCCATGCCTTTTTCGGCCATGCGGTCGAGCCGGGTCTGCGGCCGGTCGTTTTCTTCGAAATATTGGAGGAAGCGGCGGGGAGCGGTGGGGAGCTTCAGCTGCTGCGGGTAGCCGACGAAGTGGCTCCAGCGGTCAAGAATCTGCTCTCTGGTCGGCTTATCCCGGAAGGTGGCAAATACGGCGGCCATGTGCCCGTTGGAGACGGGAACACGCAGGCATTGTGCAGTGATCGCCGGAGAGATCGCGTTGACAATGGTATTGCCCTCGATCCGACCCCAGAGCTTCATCGGTTCGCGTTCGGACTTTTCCTCCTCGCCTCCGATGTAGGGAATTACGTTGTCCACCATTTCCGGCCAGGTCTCAAAGGTCTTGCCGGCGCCGGAAATGGCCTGATAGGTGCACACAAGCACCTTTTCCAGCCCAAACTCTGCCTTGAGCGGATGAAGGGCGGGCACATAGCTCTGCAGGGAACAGTTGGACTTGACGGCGATGAAGCCGCGCTCGGTACCGAGGCGACGGCGCTGCGCAGGGATGATCGCCAGATGCTCGGGATTGATCTCCGGAACGACCATGGGGACATCCGGTGTCCAGCGATGTGCGCTGTTGTTGGAGACGACCGGGCACTCGGCCTTGGCATAGGCCTCCTCCAGTGCCTGAATCTCTTCCTTTTTCATGTCGACGGCGGAGAAAACGAAATCAACCTGTTCGGCGATCTCGCGGATGTCCTCGGCTGCGTTTTTCACGACCATCTGCTTGACTGCCTCGGGCATCGGCGTTTCCAAAGCCCAGCGGGGGCCGACGGCCTGCTCGTAGGTCTTTCCCGCGCTGCGGGCGCTGGCGGCGACCACGGTGAGTTCAAACCAGGGATGCCCGTCTGTCAGGGACACGAAACGCTGGCCGACCATGCCGGTGGCGCCAATAATACCTACCTTGAATTTCTTCATATCCTGTCCATCCTTTCCATCGTGCCATTGTGATCGTGTGGGTCTGCGCACGGCGATTCGACAAAATGCTTGAAAAAGAGGCGAATCATTTGTATAATAACATTTAACCCTGCACGTATGCCGGCACGTATGCCGGAACATGCGGCCTTCAAGCATTTAATGCATTACATTTTAACACACCCCAACGACAGCGTCAATCAGAAGGCCGCCCAATCCTACCGACTGCCATGAGGAGCATCGCTGATGAAATACACGAATATGAAACGCTTTTGTACCGGATTGGTGCTGGTTGCGCTGATTGCGTGCATCTGCGTACCCGCCGGTGCTGCAGCGCAGCAGTATTTTGTAAACGACGGCCGGCAGACGATTTCCGGCGCGCTGGGAGACTGCTATGTCACCGGTCGGTCGGGTATGACGCAGCTGGGTACGGACGCGCCCTACGTTATGACGGCGAGCGGTCTCACGCAGTTGGGCGAGGCACAGCCGACGGTGCAGCGCCAGCCGCAGAGTCTCTCTGTGACGGGCACGGTGCCGGTTGCGCACGACACGGTCCGCGTCGGCCTGTACTACTATTACAGCGATGCGCGGGATACCTCGCTCACCTCCGCAAACCTGCAGAATTATGCCGGCCGTGGCTACGCCTTCGGCTACTACGACGACAGCCGCAACTTCTGCCAGCTTGGAACGACGGGGGAGACCAAGCTGACCATGGCCATCGACAAAAATGTTGATCTTTCCGGCGGACACGTTGGCTGCTACCACATTCGCCTGTCCGGCAGCTATGCGGATTTCGACTCCGCCTCGGCTGCGGCTGCCGCCTATACAGACGGCTTTCCTGCCTATTACAATGGTACATACTATGTGCTGCTTGGCAGCTATGATACCTCTGCGGATGCGGATGCTGCCGCTTCGACCCGCGGCGTCAACGGCTCGGCCTACAGCGCCAGCAATCGCTGTATCGTCGTGACCCGCACCTCGGATGCAAGGATCCTCTTTGAATTCGACTGCGGCACGGATCGAAGCCTTGCCGTGCGCCCGCTCAATTCCGGCGGAAAAGCGGAGACCTGGTTCAAGGGCTACCGCTATTACGGTGATTTTGAATACCTTCGTTACAACGGCGGCAAGCTGACGGTCGTCAATGTCCTGCCGCTGGAGGATTATATCAAGGGCGTTATTCCCTATGAGATGAACGGCTCCTGGCCGCTGGAGGCGCTCAAGGCGCAGGCCATGTGTGCGCGCACTTATGTGGCGGCCAACTTTGACGCCTACAGCCGCTACGGCTTTGACGTGACGTGCGATACCTATTCACAGGCTTATCGCGGTACGGTCAGCGCGACGGAGACCTCCAACCGTGCTGTCGATGAAACGGCAAACAAATTCATCACCTACAATGGCAGCCTGGTGACGGCGCTGTACTTCTCGTCAGACGGCGGCGGAACCGAGGACAGCGAGAACGTGTTTTACAACGCATACCCATACCTGCGCGGCACTGCCGACCCTTATGAGCAGGCTGCCGCATCCATCAACAGCTACAGTCAGTGGACCCGCACCTGGAGCAAGGCGGATATCGCCGGACGGCTTGCGCGCTCCGGCCGCTCAATTCCGGATGTGGAGCGCATTGAGGTACAGTATTCTGATTTCGGAAACGCCGTCGGTATGACGTTTGTCAGCGCCAGTGGAAAAACCGTATCGGTTACCCAGAGCAGCTGCTATACCTTTGCCTGCTACAGCTCCGGTCTCGGACTGCCCAGCATTCATTTTACCATGCAGGACAACGGCAGCTCCGTTACTTTTACGGGCGGCGGCTGGGGTCACAACGTCGGCATGAGCCAGTTCGGCGCATATGCCATGGCAGATGCCTATGGCTATCGCTACGATCAGATTCTTTCTTTCTATTATGAAGGCGTTGGACTGGCAGAAGGGATATTCAGCGAATGAAGACCAGTGATTTTAATTTTGACCTTCCGGAGGAGCTGATTGCACAGACCCCTCTTCAGAAGCGGGACGCTTCCCGGTTGATGCTGCTCGACAAAACGACCGGGGAAGTGGAGCACCGGCATTTCTATGAGCTGCCGTCGTTTCTCTGCCCGGGCGACTGCCTGGTAATGAACGATTCCCGTGTGCTGCCGGCTCGCCTGCTGGGCTGCCGCAGCACCGGCGGCGCGGTGGAGGTGCTGCTGCTGCGCGACCACGGGGACGGCCTGTGGGAGTGCCTGACACGTCCCGGTCGGAAAACGCAGCCTGGTACGGAGCTTTCCTTCGGGGGCGGCGAGCTGACGGCTACCGTGGAGGCGCTGGCCGAGGACGGCAAACGCATGGTGCGTTTTTCGTGGGAGGGCATCTTCCTTGAGGTGCTCGAACGGCTGGGGCGTATGCCGCTGCCGCCGTATATCAAGGAGGAGCTGCAGGACGCCGAACGGTATCAGACGGTGTACTCCCGCGTTCCGGGCAGCGCCGCGGCGCCTACAGCCGGGCTGCATTTCACGCCGGAGCTGCTGGGGCAGATCCGTGCAATGGGTGTGAAGGAGTGCTTTGTCACGCTGCACGTCGGTCTGGGAACGTTTCGCCCGGTCAAGGCCGAGCAGCTGGAGCAGCATGAGATGCACTCGGAATTCTGCATCATCCCGGAGGAAACCGCGCGGATCGTCACCGAAACCAGGCGCGCCGGCGGCCGGGTGATCGCCGTAGGCACAACCAGCTGCCGTACGCTTGAGAGCTTTGCCCAGCCGGACGGCACGCTGCAGCCGGCCTCGGGCTGGACCAATATTTTTATTTATCCGGGATACCGCTTCAAATGCGTTGACGCGCTTGTCACAAATTTTCATCTGCCGGAAAGCACGCTTATCATGCTTGTTTCGGCGCTGGCCGGACGCGAGCACGTACTGTCGGCCTACCGGCAGGCGGTGGAGAACCGGTATCGTTTCTTCTCGTTCGGTGACGCGATGTTTATACATTGAACCGGTGTTCCGCCGGCCTCGTCGGAACAGATTCGGCGCACAGCTGCACGGCAGCATTACAAACAGATAGGGAGAGACCATGTTTAAGCTTTTGAGCCAGGAGGGCAATGCGCGGCGCGGGGAATATACCACGCCGCACGGCGTTGTGCAGACGCCGGTCTTTATGAATGTCGGCACACAGGCAGCCATTAAGGGCGGGCTTTCTGCGGAGGATCTTGCACGGATCGGCTGCCAGGTGGAGCTGTCCAATACCTACCATCTGCACGTCCGACCGGGCGATGCGCTCATCCGCGAGATGGGCGGTCTGCACAGATTCATGACCTGGGACGGCCCCATTCTCACAGACAGCGGCGGTTTTCAGATCTTTTCGCTGGCTACACTGCGCAAGATCCGCGAGGAGGGCGTTTACTTTCAGTCTCATGTCGATGGTCGGAAAATCTTTATGGGGCCGGAGGAAAGCATGCGCATTCAGGCAAACCTCGGCTCGGACATTGCCATGGCCTTTGACGAATGCATTGAGATCCCGTCGCCCTATGCCTACGTGAAAGCGTCCTGCGACCGGACGGTGCGCTGGCTGGAGCGCTGTAGTCGCGCCCTGACGGCGTATACGCAGGAGGACGGGGCGGTCAACCCCGGGCAGGTGCTGTGGGGGATCAACCAGGGGGCGGTCTATCCGGAGCTGCGCAGGGAGCACATGCTGCGCATCGCTGAGCTGGAGCTGCCGGGCTACGCCATCGGCGGGCTGGCTGTCGGTGAGACGAAGGAAGAAATGTATGATACGATCGAGTTGGTGACGGAGTATATGCCGAAGGACCGGCCGCGTTATCTGATGGGCGTCGGCACACCGGGCAACATCATAGAAGGCGTCTACCGCGGCATTGACTTTTTCGACTGCGTGATGCCGGCCCGCAATGGCCGCCATGCGCACCTGTACACCTGGAACGGCGTCATCAATCTGAAAAATGAGAAATACGCCCGGGACGAACGGCCGATCGACGAAACGTGCGACTGCCCGGTCTGCCGGCGCTATTCCCGCGCCTACCTCCGTCATCTTTTCAAGGCTGAGGAAATTCTGGCTCTGCGCCTTGCGGTCATGCATAATCTGAGTTTTTATAACACGCTTACCCGGCGCATCCGTCAGGCGCTGGACGAGGGACGCTACGGCGCGTTTCGTGCGGAGTATGCAGAAAAATTGGACCGGCGGATATAAAAGACTTGCATTCCACGGGTGCAGCAAGTATAATCATAGGGATATTATTCTTCGGAGGGAAAACATGAACAATATGAACAGCTTTGCCCCGATCATTATTCTTGTTCTCTTCCTGGCGATCTTCTATTTTCTGATGATCCGTCCGGAAAACAAGCGCAAGAAAGCGGCGGAGGAGATGCGCAGCAAGATGGCGGTCGGTGACAATATCACCACCATTGGCGGCCTCGTCGGTAAGGTCGTGCACGTCGATGACAAATATGTTGTCTTTGAGACCGGTGAAGACCGCGTCCGCATCAAGATCCAGAAGAGTGCTGTCAATGTGACTCCGGGCAAATAATCGCAATGCTGTCATGAATGATCCCCCCTGGCAATAGGATGTACAAACATCTGATTGCCAGGGGGGATTTTTTTGTCAGGAAAGGATTCTGCTTCCGGCGGCCGGGGTGTGCTGCTGGTGAATGCGGGGCGGGGGGCGCTGCGCGCCGTTCTGCTGACGGTGTGCGTGTTTCTGGTGCTGTCGTTGTTGATGGTGAAGGAATATCTGCCGTCCGGGCTGATGCGGGAGTACATCATTGCGGCGGTGTTCTTCAGTGCGCTGGCGGGCGGGGTGCACGCAGCCCGGCGGCAGGGGAGGGGAGTGGCGGTAACAGGCGCTGTGTGCGGCGTTCTGTTCTTCGTACCGATCCTGCTGCTGGGGGCGCTCAATGACGCCGGACAGTTCGGAGGCTATACGCTGAGGCTGCTGCTGGCTGCGGTTGTCGGAGGTACCGTCGGCGGCGTTCTGACAGCGAGGGCAAAGCGCCCCAAAAAGCTGCGCAGGAAAAAGTGATATAACGAATCGTAATCATCCAGGGCGTTTACATAACTGAAAAAGGAATCGACTATATATTGCGTATATTCCGCATTGCAATCACAATATCGGCGGAAATACAAGCAAAACGCAGGATAATTTACCGGAAGGTTTTATTTGTTAACATAATATTGTTTACATAACATATATGCATAATCAACAAAATTGCGCCAATTCTGCGAAAGCACTTGATAACTGCTTGAATTTGTAATATATTGTGCATGCATTATGATTATGTAAAGTGCCTTGTTATTTTCGCAGCCAGCAGATTCGCAGCCCGCAGAAAGGAGGGACGACCGTATTGGATAATCAGCAGGTTTATGGTCTTTACGAAGACTATCTCAGAAATGAAAAGAAGGCTTCTGCCAATACGCTCAGCTCCTATCTGCGCGACATCCGCCAGCTCGGCGAATACCTGGATTCGCATACCGACGAACAGTATGTCACGGCGACGGAGGAGGACTTGTCCGGCTATATTGCCTATCTGCGTTCCAACGGCAAGTCGGTGGCCACCGTGTCGCGCGCCATCGCGTCGATCAAGAATTTCTATCATTTTCTGGTGATGCGCAGCTGCGTGGAGAATAGCCCTGCCGTCGGTCTTGTGCCGGATAAAGCCACGCATAAGCTGCCGGAGATTCTCACCAGCAAGGAGGTCGAGCTGCTGCTTGAGCAGCCCAAGTGCGTCGACATGAAGGGCTACCGGGACAAGGCCATGCTTGAACTGCTGTACGCCACGGGCATTCGCGTCAGCGAGCTGATTGCGCTCAATGTGCCGGACGTCAACCTCAATGTCGGCGTCATCCGCTGCTGCAGCAAGGATAAGGAACGAGTCATCCCGCTGTACCCTGCCGCCATCCGGGCGCTGACCGAATATATTGAATTCATCCGCCCGCAGATGCTGGCCTCGCCCGACGAGAAGTCGTTATTTGTCAACATCAGCGGCGAGCGCATGTCCCGTCAGGGCTTCTGGAAAATCATCAAGTCCTACCAGGCCAAGGCGGGGATCGAAAAGACCATTACGCCGCATACCCTGCGGCACAGCTTTGCCGCACATCTGCTGGAAAACGGAGCAGATCTGCACTCGATCCAGGAGATGCTCGGACACGCGGATATCAGTTCCACGCAGATCTATTCGCAGCTGATCAAAAAGCAGATCAAGGACGTCTACCGCAAGGCGCATCCCCGCGCATGATGTGCCGGGATACCGGAGGCAGAGAGAAAAGCGCAAGGGACATCCAGCGGCCGCTGGGTGCCCCTTGTTTTGTCACATGGAGGTAAAGCTGCGCTGCGCCTGCCCCGCATCGGGGAAAAATTCTGTATTTCTTCTGCAGATGGTTGAAAATTTGCCCGGAACGGGGTATGATGTATCCGTTATGGCAGGCGCTGCAGCAGAAAACGATGTATGGCCCTGCGGAACAGGGAGTTGTTCTATGCGCATCTTAGGCATTGATCCGGGCATCGCCACCGTCGGCTTCGGCGTGCTGGATCTGGTTCGCTCCAAGCCGTCTCTTGTGACCTGCGGCGTCATCACCACGCCGGCCGGGCAGGCACTTTCCTGCCGGCTCGACCAGATCTTTCGGGATATGAATGAACTGATCGGATCGTTTTCTCCGGATGTTATGGCGGTTGAGGAACTGTTTTTCAATACCAATATCACAACAGGCATCGCCGTGGCACACGGCAGGGGGGTCATTTTGCTGTCTGCCTACCGTGCCGGGCTGCCGATCTTTGAATATACGCCGCTGCAGGTGAAGCAGGCGGTCGTCGGTTATGGCCGGGCAGAGAAGCACCAGGTCATCGATATGACGCGCCGTATCCTCAATATGGCTGCGCCGCCGAAGCCGGACGATGCGGCCGACGCTGTGGCCATTGCGCTATGTCACGCGCGCAGCAGTACGTCGCTCATTGCAAAGCAGGGAGGTACGTCACATTGTTCCACTACATAGAAGGCACGGTCGATTCTCTTGCCCCCAACCTGGCCGTCATAGACTGCGGCGGCATTGGCTTTGCCCTGAGCGTGTCCAACAACACGCTGACCGGCCTCAGCCCCGGCGAACGGGCGCGGCTGTATACGTACCTGTATCTGCGCGAGGACGCTATGGAGCTGTTCGGCTTTTTCAACCGGCAGGAGAAGGCCTGTTTTGAAAAGCTGATCGGCGTATCCGGCGTCGGTCCGCGTGCTGCATTGGCTATTTTGTCGTACAACACCCCGGCCGGTCTGGCGTTTGCGGTTGCCTCGGGCAATGAGAAGGCACTGACAGTCGTCCCGGGTATCGGCAAAAAAATTGCCCAGCGCGTGCTGCTGGAACTCAAGGACAAGCTCGGCGTCTCTGCTGATGACGGAGCTGCGGCTTCCGGCTTGCAGCCTGTCTCTCCGCCGCAGGATGACCGGAAGCTGGCCGACGCCACACAGGCGCTCACCACGCTTGGCTACAGTGCAGCGGAGATTCACGAGGCGCTGCGCCAGATTGACCTGGCGGCGCTGCCGCTGGAGGCCATCATCAAAGCGGCGCTGAAAAACATGATGCGATAAGGAGGGACACACATGAGCATCAGCTATTCCGGTGAGGAGCAGCCCATCACTGCTGCCACCAGCCTGCCGGAGGATCTGCCGGAAGGCTCGCTGCGTCCCCGTACGATTGACGAATACATCGGCCAGGAAAAAGCAAAGGAAAACCTCAAAATTTTCATCCAGGCGGCAAAGCAGCGCGGGGAAGCGTTGGATCATGTGCTGCTGCACGGCCCCCCGGGATTGGGTAAGACCACGCTGGCCTCGGTCATTGCAAACGAGATGGGCGTGTCCATGCGCATCACCTCCGGCCCGGCCATTGAAAAGGCGGGTGATCTGGCCGCGCTTCTGACGAACCTGCAGGAAAACGATATTTTGTTTGTCGATGAGATCCACCGACTCAACCGCTCGGTGGAGGAAATTCTCTATCCGGCGATGGAGGACTATGCCATCGACATCATCATCGGCAAGGGGCCGTCGGCGAACTCCATCCGGCTGGATCTGCCGCATTTTACGCTCATCGGCGCCACGACGCGCTCCGGCCAGCTGACCGCGCCTCTGCGCGACCGCTTCGGCGTCAGCCTCCGGTTGGAGCTGTACACTCCGCGGGAGCTGCAGCAGATCGTCACACGCTCTGCCGGCATCCTCGGCATCGAGATCGAGCCAAACGGGGCACGGGAGATCGCCATGCGCTCGCGCGGCACGCCGCGTATCGCAAACCGCATGCTGCGCCGCGTGCGTGATTTTGCGCAGGTGCGCGCGGGCGGTGTGATTACCGAAGCGGTGGCAGACGAAGCGCTCACGCGGCTGGAGGTCGATAAGCAGGGCCTCGATGCACAGGATCGCCGGATGCTGCGGAGCATTATTGAGTATTACGGCGGCGGTCCGGTCGGCCTGGAGACACTGGCGGCTACCATCTGTGAGGAAGCTGTTACACTGGAGGACATGTACGAGCCATATCTGCTGCAGCAGGGTTATCTTACGCGCACGCCGAGAGGCCGTTGCGTCACGCCCAAGGCGTATGCACATCTGGGGATGGCTGTACCGGAGCTGCAGCAACAGCTGGAATTATAGGCGATACGCTGATACAGGCACAGGTTCTCTGCGAGTTTTTCAATAAAAGTGTTGACTTTTTTGTGGGTTGCGTTATAATAAATAACGTTCAAATGGATATTTTTTATGTTGGATTTATCTGCATTCCATGATGACGAGCTTCAGGCCATGGCTGCCGCGGGCAGCGGCACAGCCGAAGAAGAGCTTGCCGTTCGATACAGCCGCCTGGTTCGCATCTGTGCGCGCCCGTTTTTCTTGGCAGGCGGCGACAGGGAAGACCTGATGCAGGAAGGCATGCTCGGCCTGCTTTCCGCGATCCGAACGTACGATCCTGATGCCGGTGCTGAGTTTCGCTCCTATGCGGAGCTGTGCATCCGCCGACGCTTGCTTTCTGCCATCAAGTTGGCATCCGGCAGGAAGCATATGCCGCTCAACGACAGATTGTCGTTGGATGATCTCCTCTCCAATGAATCCCAGACCCAATTGGCTGACATTGCCGGCACATACCGGCGTATCCCTGAGGAGCAGGTTCTGGCCAGAGAGAGCGAACTTGAGTTTTCTACCACCTTTACACGGCGCTTGTCCGATCTGGAAGCGCAAACCTTGTCCCGTTATCTTGCAGGCCTGTCCTACAATGAGATCGCCGCAGAGCTGGGACACTCACCGAAATCCATCGACAACGCCGTGCAGCGCATTCGCCGTAAGCTGGAGCGGTACCTTGATTCAGGCGATGACAGCTAAGAGTGCTGTTCGCAATATAAAGCCCAAACGGGCGAGTCTTTTCAAAGAGAGGAACAACCCATGTACGAAGACAAGACTTTAGTCTGCAAAGAGTGTGGCCAGCAGTTCGTGTTCACCGCCGGTGAGCAGGAGTTCTATGCCGAGCGCGGCTTCCAGAACGAGCCTCAGCGCTGCAAGGCATGCCGCGACGCACGCAAGAACGCTGCCCGCGGTCCCCGTGAGTACTTCACTGCCACCTGCGCAGCTTGCGGCGGCGAAGCTCGCGTGCCCTTTGAGCCGAAGAGCGATCGTCCCGTCTACTGCAGCGAGTGCTTTGCAAAGATGAGAGAGGAAGCCGGCCGCTAATCAACGGTCTGCGTGAACAAAGGGACGCTGTACAGCGTCCCTTTGTTCTCTGTAGGACAGGTTGAAGCGCTTACGGTACGGCCGGCATCTGCCCGGCTGTTTTTTTATGATATGAATCATATGGAAACCATAACACTATCCAGGCGGTTGGCTGCGCTGGCCGCGCTGGTGCCGCAGGGCAGCTGTCCTGTCGACGTGGGAACGGATCACGGCTATCTCCCTGCATGGCTGCTGCAAAACGGCGTCTGCAGCCGGGCCTATGCCACGGATCTCCGTTCCAAGCCGCTGGAAAGCGCCATGCGCACGGCGCAGGCGGCAGGGCTTTCCGGACAGATCACCTTTTTTCTCTGCGACGGACTGGAGGACTGCCCACCCCGGGAAGTTGACACGGTCATCATTGCAGGCATGGGCGGTGAGAACATTGCCGGGATTCTGGAGCGTGCCCCCTGGACGAGGGAGAAGCTGCTGATTCTGCAGCCGATGTCAAGACAGGAGGTGCTGCGTGCCTTTTTGACGGAGCATGGGTATGCCATTGTGTCGGAGCATTTGGTGCAGGATGGCGGTATTCTTTATCAGGTACTGACCGCGCGCGGCGGCACGCCGGCTCCTCATACACCGGCTGAACTGTTGACCGGCCGCTTCGCACTGCTGGAGGCAGACCCGCTGCTGCCGGAATATCTGGAAAAGACATTGCAGAAGCTCCGCCATGCAGAAGCCGGTCTGGCCTGCGCATCCTCGGAGGAAGCGGCGCTTCGCCTGGAGAAGATGAGGGCCGTCATCGACGGCATGGAACAGGAATACAGGAGGTTACAGGATGCCGAGCGTGGGTGAGATTCGCGATCTTTTGGAGCAGAAGGCGCCTTCGTGCCTGAAGCTGGATTTTGACAACGTAGGGCTGCTGGTGGGAGATGCTCAGGCCCCGGTCGAGCGTGTGCTGCTGGCGCTGGACATCACCGGCGCGGTGATCGACGAAGCTGTCAGCCTCGACGCGCAGCTGATCGTCTCGCACCACCCGTTGTTTTTTTCACTCAAGAGCGTCACGAGTGAAACGCCTGCCGGAGAGAAGGTGCTGGCGCTGGCTCGCCATGGCATAGCTGCCATCTGCATGCATACCAACCTTGACAGTGCGCCCGGCGGCGTCAACGATGCTCTGCTGGCCGCGCTGGGCGCAGAAAACGCCGGCTTCCTCCGCCAAACCGGCACGCTTCCGGATGGTACGCCCGCAGGTATCACCCGGCTGGGCCGTCTGCCGGAGGCCGTGCCGCTGGCCGATTTTCTTCAGACCGTCCGCACAAAAACTGCAGGCCACGGTCTGCGCTATCATGACGCAGGGCGTACCGTACAGCAGCTGGCGGTCTGCGGCGGCTCCGGCGGCGGCGACCTGGAGGACGTCATCCGTTTCGGGTGTGATACCTTTGTGACGGCGGACGTCAAGTATGATGTCTTTCTGCGCGCAAAGGAGGCCGGCGTCAATCTGATCGACGCAGACCATTTCTGCACGGAAAACGTGGTGATCCCCGTGCTGTGGCGCTGGCTGCGCAGCGCGTGGCCAAAGCTCGGCGTCATTCTTTCCTCGGTGCATGGCCAGACCGCACAATTTTACGTCTGAAGCGGCATAAACCACAGCTTGCCCCCATAAATTGAAGTAAACATCTCGCAAGGGGGAATGGTTGTGGCAGTCAGCCAGATTTATGAGGATATCGCCCTGCGTACGGACGGGGATATCTATATCGGCATCGTGGGACCGGTTCGGACGGGGAAGTCCACCTTTATCAAGCGCTTCATGGAGACCTTGGTCATTCCCAATATTGAAAATGTCTACATGCAGGAGCGTGCCCGCGACGAGCTGCCGCAGAGCGGCTCGGGGAAAACGATTATGACAGCAGAGCCGAAATTTGTGCCGGAAGACGCGGTAAGCATTGCCCTGCCGGACGGTGCGCGGCTTTCCGTGCGGCTGATCGATTGCGTCGGCTACATGGTACGCGGTGCGATGGGCCAGTTTGAAGACGGCGTGGAGCGGATGGTCACGACCCCTTGGTTTGACCGCGAGGTCAGTATGACCGAGGCAGCGGAGCTGGGAACTGGAAAGGTGATTGCAGAGCACTCCACCATTGGCCTGGTCATCACGACCGACGGCACCATCTGCGATATTCCGCGGGAGGACTATGTTGAGCCCGAGGAACGCGTGGTGGCAGAGCTGCAGTCGATCGGTAAGCCCTTTGCACTCATTCTCAACAGCGCCCGGCCACAGTCGCCGCAGGCGCAGGCACTGGCTGAGGAGCTTTCGCAGAAGTATGGCGTGGCCTGCCTGTGCATCAACTGTCTTACGCTGGATGACGCGGACATCACCGAAATCATGCAGGGCGTGCTTCAGGAGTTCCCCATTACGGAGCTGGGCATTTTCCTGCCGTCCTGGGTCGATGCGCTGCCGATGGAGCATGAGATCAAGCGCGGCCTGTTCGACGCCATTGCCGACGCATCAAAGGATATGAAGCGCATCCGGGATGTCTACGCCGTGCTTGACCGGCTCGACTGTGTGGAGATCGTCAGTCAGACACGCGTTCGGGATATGGCTATGGGTACGGGACGTGTGTTGGCCGAGCTGGAGCTGCCGCGTCAGCTGTATTATCAGACCATCAGCGGTCAGTCCGGCTTCCCGATCCGGGACGACGGGGACCTGATGGCGCTGCTGACAGAGCTGCGCGAGGTCAAGACCGAATATGACCGCATTCGCGAAGCGCTCGACGACGTGCGCACCAAGGGCTATGGTATTGTGATGCCGACGCCAGAGGAAATGCACCTTGAGGAGCCGGAGATCGTCCATCAGGGTGGGCGGTATGGCGTGCGCCTCAAGGCGTCCGCGCCGTCGATTCACATGATTATGGCCAACATTGAGACGGAAGTCTCGCCCGCACTGGGCGGAGAGAAGGCCTCGGAGGAGATCGTTAATTTCCTGCTGCAGGGCTTTGAGGGCGACGTCAACCGCATCTGGGAATCGAACATCTTCGGCAAATCGCTTTATGATATCGCCGGGGAGGGCCTGACCAACAAGATCCGGAAAATGCCGGAGGGAGCGCAGGGCAAGCTGCAGGAGACCCTTCAGCGCATCATCAATGAGGGCAGCGGCGGCCTGATCTGTATCATCCTCTGAATCAGACTGCGACAAAGCGCGCGTTCCGTTTTTTCGGATACGCGCGCTTGGCGTTGATTGCGTGCCGGTCAGCGGCCGGCCAGATAGACGCTGGAGTCGGTGCAGAAGTTGGAAACGCTGTAGCAGACGAGCACGGCGTCAAAGTCGTGCTCCTGCAGATACGTCTGCAGACTGGTGCGGTAATAGCGCAGATCAAGAATATCGATCCGGGAGAAGTGTTCCGTCAGGAAGGGGGACAGGCAGTCCATATAGGAATCGCGCAGGATCAGCAGGGCGGGCGCGTCGGTGTGCGCTGTCGTGATCTGCAGCAGGGGGGTGTTGCCGCCCCAGAAATACGAGTATTTGTCCTTCTGGCCGAGAAATTCGTCGTGATACATGCGGCCTTCGACCGGCTTGCCGCTCGGATAGTTGGTGACGTGAACAGCGTCGGTCTCCTCAACAAAGGTTTCGATCTGCTCCGGCGGCACCCATGAGAAGCCGGAGGATGACCAACTGGTGCCGCAGAAGGAATCGGAGACAATGCGGCGATGAAACGATTCCAAGGGCAGCGGCTGGAGTTCCATGGCCTGCATCAGTGCGCTGTAGCCGTAATATGCGCCCAGTGTGGTCCAGTGGTGATCGGTGCGGTAATAGATCGGTTCCTCGGCATGGGCAGCCAGTGCGTCCGTCAAGTCGATGTACTGCGCCTCGGTGCGTGCGCGCACGGTGTCGATGACGGCGGTCTGGCTGGCGTTCGGTGCATTTTTCGGTAGCTTGTCCGCCCAGGTCTCAGACGCGCCGGGTACCAGCGTCAGATAGACCGGGCAGCCGGCGTGCTCCGTCAGCAGATTGACCGCATTGATATTGGTTTCGAGCAGCTGTTCATCCGGCTCGGAAAAGGGCTTGATGAGCGTGTTGCCCGGGCAGAGGTAAACCCCGTTGTTTTCCTTTTTCCCCAGCAGGATCTCACTGCGGGCCTTGAGGCTGATCCAGCTGTCGCGGAAGGGGAACTGATCGGTGGTGTAGGTTTCAAATTTTGAGGTGTAATCCCCGAAAAACAGTTCGCGGCAGGAAAACTTCGGGCGCAGCTGCAAATAGCGGTTTTCCTGTTCGGAAAAATCCCGATCGGGGGTGCAGAGATTCAGCACAAAAAACCCCGCAAGGAACAGACAGAACAAAAAGATCTGGATCCAGTTCGATTTTTTCATCATGGCGGAGGCTCCTAAAACCGGAAGTACAGAAACGGATTATACGTTGCATCAACCAGGTATGCTGTCGACAGCACCAGCACCAGCACGACCAGAACCGGCGCTGCCACGCTGCGCAGCTTCTCCGGCAGGCGGGAAAAGAGCTTTTTGCCGAGCGGCATGGATGCAAAAACGGCGATGGCAAGAATCAGCCCGAACGCGCCGAGGTTAAACAGATCCTCCGGCGCAAACAAGCCGGCCCCCCCGAAGAACATTGCCCGGTAATAATCAAACGCCTGTCCCACGCTGTTGAGCTGGAAGAGCACCCAGCCGCATACCGCAATCAGCAGCGTGTAAATATGACCCACGGCGGGCGCTTTTTTAAGCCACTTGAGCAGAAACAGCTTCTCAAGGATAAGAAACACCGCGTAATACAATCCCCAGAGAAGGAAGGTCCAGTTTGCACCGTGCCAGAAGCCGGTGAGCGCCCAGACGACCAGAATATTGAAAATCTGCCGTGCGCGGCCCTTACGGTTGCCGCCGAGGGGAATGTAGACGTAATCGCGGAACCATGTGCCCAGACTGATGTGCCAACGGCGCCAAAATTCGGTAACGCTGGAGGACAGGTAGGGGTAATCAAAGTTTTCCTTAAATTCGAAGCCCAGCATACGGCCCAGACCGATGGCCATGTCGGAATAGCCGGAGAAGTCAAAGTAAATCTGCAGAGCGAAGGCGATAATACCGAGCCACGCACCCAGACACGTCAGCTCTCCCGGCGCCTTGGCGGCATAAAAGTCCCACAGTGCACCGATGTTATTGGCGATGAGCACCTTTTTCCCAAGCCCCACGGCAAAGCGGCGCACACCGGAGGCAAACTGCTCTGCGCTGTTGGCACGGAAGCCCAGCTGGTCGGCCACATCCTTGTAGCGCACGATCGGACCGGCAATCAGCTGCGGAAACAGTGCGACAAACGTACCGAAGCTGATGAAGTTCTTCTGTACGTCAGCGTCGCCTCGGTAGACGTCGATGGGGTAGGACATGGTCTGGAACGTATAGAACGAGATGCCGATGGGCAGCTCCAGGGCCAGCAGCGGCAGGCTGCAGAACGGCAGTTGATTGAGTGTTTCGGCAAACAGATCGTAATACTTGAAGAACATCAGCATTCCGAGGTTCACCACGGTGTTGACCAGCAGGATTCGGCGCGCTTTTTTGTCTTCCTGCCGGTATCGGTATACCAGGCGGCCGCTGACGTAGTTGACGCAGATGGAAAACAGCATCAACAGGATGTAGACCGGCTCGCCCCATCCGTAAAACACAAAGTTTACGATAAACAGCCAGAGATTGCGCCATTTGACGGGGACAATGTAGTATACTGCCAGAACAATCGGCAGATAGAGGAACAAAAATAAAATACTGGAAAAGACCATCAGCTCAAACTCTTTCTGAAAGTTTACATAATTTATAAAAATGGAGTTTTATGTTATTCCTCAAAGGGGCTGTCCTCTGTGCCTGTCGCATCCGGCAGGCGACGCCCCATACAAAAACGCCAGAGACGCTGCTGATCTTCGATGGCGGCATATCCGATGCCGACCCGGGGACGCGGTACAATTTCGAAGCGCTGTCCATCATCCTCAAGCCGCAATGCGTCATTTCCGTTCAGCTCCTGGCGGTTAAATGCGTCCTTTTCAATCTGCAGACGGCGGGTGAGCCGTCCGGGGCCTTCCGCATCCACGCAGGCGCGGATCAGCACCGCCTGCGGGCTGCCCACCGGCCCGGTAACGATGTTGAGCAGGTGATGTATGCCGTAGCAGAGGTAGACATAGAGCGTACCGCCGTGCCGATAGAGCACCTCCGTGCGCTGCGTGCGGCCTTTGTGGGCATGACAGGCGGTGTCCTCCTCGCCGCGGTAGGCCTCTGTTTCGCTGATGCGCAGGGAAACGGTACTTCCGTCCGGCAGACGGCGAACGAGGAGCCTGCCGACCAGCGCAGGGGCGACCTCCAGGCAGTCCCGTTCAAAAAAACTTTGGGGAATCCGTGTATTCATGGTTCAACTCCGGAAAGGATTTTCAAAATTATACCATTCGTTCCGGTGCTTGTCCATACGGTAAGGATACCGGAGCTGCCATTATGTTTTCTTTTTTTCTTGCTCGTCATTGTCGGGATGGAAGCTGCCCAGCGGGTTTGCATTTGCGGCAATGCGCAGCTCTGTGTTGTCGACATGTGTGTAGATCTGTGTGGTGTTGAGGTGCTCATGGCCCAAAAGCTCCTGCAGCGTTCGTACGTCGACGCCATTTCCCAGCATCAGCGTAGCGGCAGTGTGGCGCAGCTTGTGAGCGGAGTATTTC
Organism: Clostridiales bacterium; assembly: GCA_022768185.1. Classification (GTDB taxonomy): domain Bacteria; phylum Bacillota; class Clostridia; order Oscillospirales; family Oscillospiraceae; genus JALEMS01. Next base: position 43,934 of record JALEMS010000023.1, read on the forward strand.
TCTGCGTCCAGTCCGGCCGCCAGCAGCGATTTTTTCACCATGCTGTGGACGGTCTCACGGCTCATGCGGGTGCGGCGGTTGGAGAGAAACAGTGCGTTCTGGTCGATAGCGGCAACGGTACGGCGCTCAATGAGGTAGTCGTTGATGGCTTCGGCTGTGGCGTCGTTGAGGTAGACCACCCGTTCCTTACCGCCCTTGCCGCGTACACGCAGATGGTCAGCGCGGATATCGGACAGATTGAGTCCCACGATCTCGGAGATACGCAGGCCGCAGTTCAAAAAAATGGTGAGGATGCAATAATCCCGCGCCTTGTTTTTTGTGTCAACGGAGGAAAGCAGACGCCGGCTTTCCTCGAGCGTGAGGCAGCGGGGGAGCGTTTTGGGAATTTTGGGGGCATCCATATCCTGCAGCGGGTTTTCATCCAGCAGGCGGGCCTTCGTTGTGAGGTATTTATAGAAGCTGCGAATGGAAGCAATTTTCCGCGCGCGGGAAACGGCGGACAGGCCATACTCCTGCTGACGGCTGCGGGCGTTGCGCACACGGTCGCGGCTGAGGTAGGCCAGAAAATCATAAACCTCGGTCACGGTGACGCAGCCGACGAAGGCGAGGTCGACGTCCTGAATGGAGATCTCACTGAGCGGCGTGCCTTTGGGTACGAGGCCGCGGTGCAGCTTCAGATAACGGAAGAAGGTGCGCAGGTCAAGGTAATATTCGTCGACCGTCGTTTTGGCGTGTCCCTTGATGGTTTCGTGATAATTCAAAAAGTCTGTCAACAGTCTGGGCGCATCGGCCCGATAATCCTGCACGGGAATTTCACCGCCTTTTCTGTGGCGTTTGATCGGATGGAGTGGTCGGCGCGCTGCGTGGATGCCGGGAAGAGAGAGGCTGCAAGCCAAATTGCTGCCACACATAAAATTAAACAAAATAAAAATTTTGTTTAATTTAGGGGGGTGCAGCAAGGATTCAAGGGGGGCTGGACAGCGTGCGATGCTTCAGATCGTCTGCAGCGCGGCCTCTGTCTGCCCAGGATGCTGCAGCTGCATACGATTCTTAGATTGTTCTTAAGCTGCAAATTACATTATAACAGGAATATCGGTCTTTGTAAACGAAGCCGGATCTGCAGATCTGCTGCCTGCAGCCGGTTCTGCTGTTTTGCGATCGAAGGTTAAATATTTAACGTTTTAAATATAAGACGAGGCGCTCCCGCCTGTCAACTCAGGACGGCGGCGAGCGCTTCGCGGATGTTTTTGACCGGAATAAGCGTCAACTTGTCCGGACAAGCTACTTCGCTGCGGATATGCGCCGGGATGACACAACGCCGCAGGCCCAGGCGGGCAATTTCGGTCAGGCGCTGGTTGATGGCCGTAACGCTGCGAATCTCTCCGGTCAGACCGACCTCGCCAACCGCTGCCAGATCGTTTCCCAATGGGATGTCCCGTGCGCTTGAGGCGATGGCCAGTACGGCGGCCAGGTCTGCCGCAGGCTCGTCCAGCGTCAGGCCGCCGATGACGTTGATATATGCATCGCACCCACCCAGCGCCAGCCCGCCGCGCTTTTCCAGAACGGCCAGCAGGAGCATGGCGCGGTTATAGTCCAGGCCGTTGGAATTCCTGCGGGCTACGTTGAAGCCCGACGGCGTCACCAGTGCCTGCACCTCGGCCAGCAGCGGTCGTGTGCCCTCGATGATACAGGCCACACAGGTACCCGGCGCGTTGCCGGGCCGACCGGACAGCAGCATCTCAGACGGGTTTTCCACGCCGCGCAGTCCGCGCTCTGCCATTTCGAACACGCCCAGCTCATTGGTGGAGCCAAACCGGTTTTTGGCAGCGCGCAGCAGGCGGAAGCTGGTGGTGCGTTCGCCCTCAAAATACAGCACACAGTCAACCATGTGCTCAAGCACGCGCGGGCCGGCAATTGCGCCGTCCTTGTTGACGTGTCCGACGAGAAACGCCGTAAAGCCCTGTACCTTGGCCAGCCGCATCACGCTCATGGCGCATTCCTTCACCTGCGGCACGCTGCCGGCTGCGCTGGCCAGCTCCGGAGCGTACATGGTCTGCACGGAATCGATGATGACCAGTGTCGGCGACAGATCGTCGATCACAGTGCAGATGTCTGTCAGATTGGTCTCCGAGAGAATGAACAGCTGCTCTGAGGCTACGCCCAGACGCTTTGCGCGCATTTTCAGCTGACGGCAGCTTTCCTCGCCGGTGACATACAGGATCTTCTCCTGCTGGGCCAGACCGCACATTTGCAGCAACAGCGTAGACTTGCCGATGCCCGGCGCACCGCCGACAAGTACGACCGAGCCGCGTACTGCGCCGCCGCCCAGCACACGGTCAAACTCGGAGATGCCGGTGGAGAAGCGCAGCTCCTCCCCTTCATCCAGCTCGTTGAGCCGTTTTGGCACGGGCCGCGGGCCGACCGCCGCCTTCCGCGCTGCGCCCTTGGGCGCAGCCGGCTGGACAGGCGCTTCCTCCATGGTGTTCCATGCGCCGCAGGCCGGACATTTTCCCTGCCATTTCGCCGTTTCCGCACCGCATTCCGAGCAGAAAAAAATGGTCTTTTGTTTCATATGGCGTTATGCACTCCGTGATTGGCTGGAATACTGCACACATGCAGCAGTCAGCACCACAGCGGTCTTCAGCCGGTAGTCTGCCTGCTGCAGCAGTGCGCATTCCGCAGGATTGGACAGAAAGCCGCACTCGACCAGAATGGCCGGGCAGCGCACATGCTTCATCAGATAAATGCTTGATGGAATCTGGATGGCCGTGCGGATGTTCTGGGGATACAGCACGTCGGTCATTGTCTGCTGCGTCAGCTCACCCAGCTGGCGGCTGCCCTCTGTTGCAGCGTAAAACACCTGCGGCCCGCGCGGACCGGAGGCGGGATATTTATTCTGATGCACGCTCAGCAGAATACCGTGCTCGACCGCATTGATGAGTGCGACACGTGCCTTCTGATCGGCAGCCTTGCGGCTGGCGGTGGTTCTTGCACTATCCGGATATTCGATCATATCAGATGTGCGCGTCATTACGGTCGGAACGCCGCAAAAGCGAGACAGCGCGTCGATACGCTGCGCAATATCCAGATTGATCTCGCTTTCTTTTGTGCCGTCGGGTGCAACAGCACCGCCGTCCTCTCCACCGTGACCGGGATCGATGATGAGAACCTCCTGCGGCGTTTGCTGTGCCAGAACAGCGACGGTATCCGGCTCTTCCTGCTCCAGAACGGCGCCAATGGCGCTGATGAGAAGGATAAAACCGACGGCGGCGAACAGATATTTCATCAGTCTGGACAAACGGATCGTCATATACATATCATGACACCCTCCCCTCTGCAGTAAGCTATGAGGCGAGGGCGTCATTGATGACGGTTTGTCCGATTTTATTCAGAGAGAAACGCTTCCAGGCGGCGCAGACCCTCCTGAATGGTTTCCATTGAGGAGGCATAGGTCCAACGCACGAAATTCGGCAGGCCGAAGCTGGTGCAGGATACAACAGCGACCAGGCTTGTCTCCAGAAATGCCATGGCAAAATCATCCGCGTTGTGGATGACGCGTCCGCCAAGCGTGCGGCCAATGAGCCGGTCAATGTTCATCATCACATAAAACGCGCCCTGCGGCATGAGGCAGGAGACACCGTCAATTTGGTTCATATGCTCGACCAGATAGGTGCGCCGCTGCTCGAAGACCCGCCGCATCTGCTCAACGCTCTCCTGCGGGCCGTTGACAGCCTCAAGCGCTGCCCACTGACTGATGGTGGAGGGCGCGCCCGTGGAGTGACTGAGATAGTTGCTCATCACGCGGGCAATCTCCGGATTGCTGGCAGTGAAGCCGATGCGCCAGCCGGTCATGGCATAGGTCTTGGAAACGCCGTTGACGAGAATGGTACGCTCCTTGATCTCCTCACTCAGCGAAGCCACGCTGACGAAGCGGTTGTCATCGTAGACCAGCTTATAATAGATCTCATCCGCAAGAATATACAGATCGTGACGGACGCAGACGTCGGCCAGCGCGCGCAGCTCATCCTCGCTGTAGAGCATGCCGGTGGGGTTGGAGGGATTATTGATGATGACCAGCTTGGTCTTTTCCGTGACGGCAGCCTCCAGCTGCTCGGGCGTAATCTTGAAATGCTGCGCTTCCCCTGCCGTGACAATGACAGGAACTGCGCCTGCCATGCGAATCATTTCACAGTAGCTCACCCAGTATGGTCCGGGCAGGATCACCTCATCGCCGGGGTTGCACAGCGCGCAGAGGGTAATATAAATACCGTGCTTTGCGCCGCTTGCCACAACGATCTGTGTATGGTCATACTGGACGCCGCAGTCTGCCTTCAGGCGCGCGGCGATGGCCTTCCGAAGCGGAATGATGCCGGCAGACGGCGTATAGCGTGTTTTTCCTTCTTCAATGGCCCGGACGCCGGCCTCGCTGATATTGGAGGGCGTGGAAAAATCCGGCTCCCCTGCGCCGAAGCCGACGACGTCAAGGCCGTCCGCCTTCATCTGTTTAAACAGTGTGTTGACTGCAAGCGTTGCAGAGGGCTGTATTGCCGCTGCAATGCTGGAAAGTTCCTTCATACTCCGCCTCCTGAACCTGTTCTGAAAACTCAATATCATTTGAAACGATTATATTCTGCAGGATGCGGAATGTCAATCTGCAAAAACAGCGATAATCTGACGGGTATTCGCAAGAATATTCGTCATTTGCGGAAAAAAAGACGGACTACATGCAAAAAGCAAAAATTTAGTGCAACAAAACCTTCATTTTTGCGTTTCGGCTATCAAAGCCGGGACGGCACGGAACGCACCTGCACAGCGGGCCGTCTGAAAAACGGAGGCGCAGCCGTCAAGCAGGACGGCTGCCCAGAGGGGCGCGGCGCCGAGCATCACGCCGGCCAGAATCAGCAGCTTTACCGCCAGCATCACCAGCAGGTTCAGCCCGACAGTCCGGTGCGTCCGACGCGCCAGCTCAATGGACAGCGGAACGCCGTACAGCGCATCCTGCATCAAAGCGATATCGGCATGCACATCGTCGTCTCCGTGGCCCAGCGTATTGAACGACACGCCGACGTCGGCGGCGGCGAGGGAATCGGCATCGCGCGCGCCCCAGCCGACGCACATCAGCGTACCGTCCTTCTGCGCACATCTCTGGCGCAGACGCCGGATTTGTTCCGGCTTGCCCTCAACGCGGCACTCGGCGACATATTCGGTAATACCGGCGGTTTTTGCGGTGCGGGCAGCTGCGTCGCGGCTGTCTCCGGTGAGCATAATGATTGAGCGAATGCCCAGCCCGCGCAATTCGCTGACCACGCCGGCGGCCTGCTCCTTGAGCGAATCGGACAGAATGATGCACCCGGCATATTGCCCGCCGAACGAGAGGTACACAGCCAGCTCGCCGGCAGACGAATCGTCCGGCACAACACCGTTTTCCATCAGAAATTCCCGGTTGCCGACACGGACCGGAATGCCGTCGATGACGGCCTGTGCGCCCCGGCCCGGAATCTCACTGAAATCCCGGATCAACTCGCGGCGGATGGGGCCGGCGTATGCCGCGCGTATGGCACGGGCGATGGGATGCGTCGAGCCGGCTTCCACATGTGCGGCAATCTGCAGGAGCATGTCCGAATCCAGACGCGGACTGATGACAGAGCAAACGCGGAACACGCCGGTTGTGAGCGTGCCGGTTTGATTGAAAACAACGGTTTCTGTCGCTGCAGCATCGTCGAGCACAGACGGCGAGGAGAACAGAACGCCCTGCCGAAGCGCAGTACACACTGCGGCATGATAAGCCAGACCGATCGTATCCAGCGCGGCTGGCGAAGCGGCGATGAGCAGCGGCAGCACACGCACGAGCGCTGCAGCAAACGAAACCTCTGCCGCAGCCGAGCCGATGACTGCGGCCAGCAGCGCGACTGTACACAGCACGGCCGAGGCCAGACGGAACAGGCGTGAGACGCCGGCCTCAACGCGGCCGCGCGTTTGCAGCGCCGCCCGGCCTGCCCAGAGTATACGTGCCGCCAGCGAGTCCTGCGCAGCAGCGGTGGCCGTGTATTCTACGGCGCTGCCCTGGTTGACACAGCCGGAGCAAACCGCGTCGCCCGGCGCAACCGATCGGGAGGCCTCCTGCCCGGCCAGTGCGGTCATGTCCACTGTGGTACGTCCGCGGCTGATGACGCCGTTGGTCGGAAACTGCACGCCGGGCGGAATGAGCACGGTGTCACCCGGGCAAATCTCTGCCGGAGAGACGTCCATCGGTTCACCGACCCGGAGAATGGAAACCGGCGCAGTGCTGATGCGCAGCCGACCGGAAAAGACTGCTTCCATCCGTCCGGCCGCATAGTTTGCAGCAAGGCCCGTCAGCCGGAAAAGCAGCATGGCGGCTGCGCCCGCTGCGCTTTGCCCGGTCAGAAACGCGGCGGCTGCCGCCGTACAGGTCAGCAGTTCAGGGGCGAACACGTCCCGTTCGGTCAGAGCGCGGATGGCGCGCCAGAGCACATCGTAAGCTGCGGCAGCAGCAGGAAGAAGCATCAGCAGCCGGAAGATCGCCTGGTTGGCGCAGAACAGCAGCGTTCCGGCAAACAGCAGCGTGGCTGCAATCAGGCGGACGGCAAGAACCGGCGTGACCGATTCCCACTCCCGCCGGGGACGGTGCTCCACACAGCCGAGCAGCCCGGCAAAGCAGGCGGAGGCAGCAGAGACTCGTGCAAAAATGCCAGAAGAGCGATTTTGATTTCTCTTTTTTGCCATGGATCAGATCATCTCTGCGGCTGTGCCCGATCAGGCCTTGCCGTCGCTGCCGAGCACGTTGACGATCTTGGCCTTGACCAGCTCGCGGATGTTGTCGCGTCCGGGTGTGAGATATTTGCGCGGGTCGAAGTCGGCCGGATGATGCGCCATATACTCGCGTACGCCGGCTGTCATGGCCAGGCGAAGATCGGAGTCGATGTTGATCTTACAGACCGCCATACGCGCAGCCTGGCGCAGCATGTCCTCGGGAATACCGATGGCATCCGCCAGCTGGCCGCCGTTGCAGTTGATGGTATCCACGTATTTGGGGATCACAGAGCTTGCGCCGTGCAGTACGATCGGGAAGCCGGGCAGACGGCGCTCCACCTCTTCAAGAATGTCAAAGCGCAGCTGCGGCTTCTGTCCGGGCTTAAACTTGAACGCGCCGTGGCTCGTACCGATGGCGATGGCCAGAGAGTCGACGCCCGTCCGGCTGACAAACTCCTCCACCTCCTCCGGACGGGTATAGCTCGAGTCCGCCTCGGAGACGTGTACGGCGTCCTCAATGCCGGCCAGACGGCCCAGCTCGCCCTCAACGACGACGCCCTTGTCGTGCGCGTATTCCACGACGCGGCGCGTCAGCTCGATATTCTCCTCGAACGGATGCTTCGAGCCGTCGATCATGACGGAGGTGAAGCCGCCGTCAATGCAGGATTTGCAGATCTCAAAGCTGTCGCCGTGGTCAAGGTGCACGCAGATGGGCAGATCGGTGTCTTCCACAGCTGCCTCGATCAGCTTCATAAGATAGACATGCTTGGCATACTTGCGTGCGCCGGCGGAAACCTGCAGAATCAGCGGCGAGCGCACCTCTGCCGCCGCCTCGGTGATTCCCTGGATGATCTCCATATTATTGACGTTGAAGGCGCCGACAGCGTATCCGCCTTCATAGGCCTTGCGGAACATTTCGGTGGATGTTACGATGGGCATTGACAACAACTCTCCTTCGTATTATGATTGGAATTAAGTATGCGAACCCGGAAGTTGAGGAAATATTAGCATAATTCCCGGCAAAATAAAAGGCTTTTTTGCGGCTTTCCGCAATAGTCTGCACCAAACAGCCGTTTTGCTGCACAACGCCGGCCCGCAGCTTCATTATATCACATTGTGCCTATTTGTATATAGCTGGGAGGAAAAACATGGCAAACGTTTTAAAAGGCGCGTGCATTTTCGGCCAATCCGGCGGTCCGACCGCTGTCATCAACGCAAGTGCGTACGGCGTCTTCCGTACGGCGCTTGACCGGCCTGAGATCACGCGGGTGCTCGGTGCGAAAAACGGCATTACCGGCGTGCTGCATGACCGGATGTACGATATGGGCGAGGAGGACGCGCAGGAGCTGAACCGTCTGCTGTACACGCCCGCGGCCGAGCTTGGCAGTTGCCGCTATAAGCTGGCGGACCCGGAGACGGATGACAGCGATTACCGCCGCCTGCTGGAAATCTTCCGCAAATATGATGTGCGCTATTTTTTCTATAACGGCGGCAACGATTCGATGGACACCTGTGCCAAAATCAGCCGCTATATGCAGAAGGCCGGCTATGAATGCCGCGTGATGGGTGTGCCCAAAACGATCGACAACGATCTGTGGGGCTGTGACCATTGCCCCGGATACGGCAGCGCCGCCAAATACATCACCGTCTCCTGCATGGAGGTGGCCAAGGACACCAGCGTGTACGATACCGGCATGGTCACCGTCATTGAGATCATGGGCCGCCATGCCGGCTGGCTTGCCGGCGCGGCAGGGCTGGCCACAAAATTCGGTTCCGGACCGGATCTCATCTACCTGCCTGAGGTAGACTTCGATATGGAACGGTTTCTGGCGGACGTCGACCGCGTTTATGCCGAGAAGAAGAAGGTCTTCGTCGCCGTCTCCGAGGGCATCCGCTATGCCGACGGCACCTTTGTCTCTGCCCGCGGCCCCAGCCTGGCCGACGGCTTCGGTCACGTGCAGCTCGGCGGTTTGGCCACGACGCTGGCACACACTGTCAAGGCACACAACGGTGCAAAGGTACGCGGAATTGAGTTGAGCCTGCTGCAGCGCGCGGCGGCTCATCTTGCTTCGCAGACAGACATCGACGAAGCGTTTCTTGTTGGCAAGACCGCTGTGGAGTGCGCCGTCGCCGGCGAAACCGATAAAATGGTCGGCCTTGTGCGCGAGACAAACGGCGGCGCATACCGCTGTACTACAGAGCTGGTTCCGCTCAGCAATGTCGCAAATCAGGAGCGCAAGGTGCCGCGCAGCTGGATCAACGAAGCCGGCAACCAGGTGACGGATGCGTTTATCGACTATGTCCTGCCTCTGATCCAGGGCGAGCCGAAGCTGCCGCTGGAATGCTCGCTGCCGCGCTATGCCCGGCTGAAGAAGGTTTTTGCAAAATAATGCACTTGTACAGAGAGCGCTGTTTGTCCGGACGGCGCTCTCTGCTGTATTTTTATTGCCGTCGGAAGCTGCGATTGACAAGCGCGTCGGTTGACCTTATCATAGACGGGCGGCCGCGCGGGTGCGCCGTGCAGCCATCCATCATGCGGCAGAGCCGCCGGAAAGGACGTCGTCGGGCTTGGAACAGACACCGGTCAGAACGGAACGGAATATGGGGATCGAGGCGCTGCGCATCGTATCCATGTTTATGATCGTCGTGCTGCATGTGCTGGGGCCGGGCGGCGTGCTGAGCGCCGTGCCCGTGCTCTCGGTACGCTATCAGGCAGCGTGGCTGGTGGAGATTGCCTGCTATTGTGCTGTGGACTGCTATGCGCTCATCAGCGGGTATGTTGGGCGGCGCTCGCGCTTTCGCTGCAGCCGTCTGGCCCAGTTGTGGCTGCAGATGATATTTTATACCGTGCTCATTACAGCGGCCTTCGCCGTGCTTCAGCCGGGCAGCATTACCGGACTCAACTGGCGCAGCGCGGCGCTGCCGGTCATGACGCAACAATACTGGTATCTTTCCGCATATTTCGGACTGTTTTTCCTGCTTCCGGTTTTCAATACCGCGCTGACACATCTGAACAAGCGCAGCCTTGCTCTGCTGGGCGCGGCGATTTTCTGCGTTTATTCCCTGCTCCCCTGTCTGCTGCAGTCCGACCCCTTTTATCTGCGCAGCGGGTACTGCATGCTGTGGCTGTGTCTGCTGTACGTGCTGGGCGGTGTGCTTGCCGAGTGCGGTGCAGCCGGGCGTATCCGAACACGCACGGCGCTGCTCGGCTTCTGTGCGGCAGTGCTGCTGACATGGGGCAGCAAGCTCGTCCCGGAATACCTTGCGCTGTGCCGCACAGGCGAGACCGGCGTGAGCGACCTGCTCGTCAGCTACACTTCGCCGACCGTGCTGGCAGCGGCTCTGCTTCTTCTGCTGCTGTTTGCACAGTTGCGCGTTTCAACGACCGGCAGGCGCATCCTTGCACGGATCGCGCCGGCCGCGCTGGGCGTGTATATCATCCATGTCCACCCTCTGGTGTTCACCCGATGCATTGAGGGGCGCTTTGCCGGCCTGGCCGCTGCTCCGGCCGCGCTGCTGCTGCCGGAGGCGCTGGGCGCAGCGCTTGTGATTTATCTGGCGTGTACGGCCGCAGAGCTGCTGCGTGCGCGCATTTTTCTCTGGCTGAAGGTATCTGAACGGCTGCAGGCGCTGGAACAACGTATGCGGCAGAAAATCGGCCTCTGAGGAAAAGACGGGAAATAACAAAAAAACCAAAGGCCTTCCGGAACAGCGCCGGAAGGCCTTTTGATTTCATCTGACGATATGCTCAGTAGGGACAGCAGGTGATGCGCTTTTCCCGGCGGACACATGCCGCACATACGCCGGAAAATGTCAGACGGTGCGTCTGCACACGGCATCCGCCAAGCATCTTTTCCACACGGGGATAGACCACGCCGGGGGCAAGGTCAGGCAGCTCCACGTTTTCAATTCGGCCGCATGTGCTGCAAATGAAATGGCTGTGCGGTTCCGTACGCGCATCATAGCGCTCGTGTCCGTCAACGGTACCGACACAGACAATCTGGCCGCTTTGGAGAAAATAGGACAAGTTCCGGTAAACTGTGCCCAGGCTGAGATCCGGCCAGACCGGCTTGAGCGCCGCGTACAGCATCTCCGCTGAGGGATGTGCTTCAGATGCCAGAATGGCCTCAAAAACAGCCTGCCGTTTTTTACTGTTTCGCGTTGAATTTGACATATTTCACCTTAATAATAATAATTCTTATTATTGATAAGATAAAAATACCACGAAACCAGGTATTTGTAAAGCAAAAATCGAGCGTTTTGCAGAAATCTGCTTTCACAAATGTCAAAACAACACCGGAATCACACTAAAGCCGCCTGAAGTTGGATGAAATTTCGCTGAGCGCCTCTGCCGCCTCCATATCGCAGCCGGAACGCCGCGCCAGATCGCACAGCGACAGCATCCCGACCAGCTGCTGTTCTTTCACGACCGGCAGACGCCGCACCTGATGGTCCGCCATCTTTCGCGCAGCATCCTCAACGGAGTCGTCCGGTGAAACGCTCACCACTCCCCTGCTCATGATCTCACGGATCCTTGTTTCCCCCGGGTCCATATCTGCGGCAATGCAACGAATCACAATGTCACGGTCGGTGATGATGCCGCGCAGACGTCCGCTGTCGTCACAAACGGGCAGCGCGCCGATGTTATTGCGCTGCAGTTGCCGGGCGGCAGCAGAAACCGGCTCATCTGGATGGATGGAGATGACGCTGCTGCTCATCAGCTCATGTGTCTTCATGTAGGTGACCTCCTCGCATGTGGTGATGCGGGGATTATTTCCAATCGCCCGGTCGGTTATACCTGCGGCTCAACCAATGCTTCCAGCGCAGGCCCCACCGCGTCGGCAAACATGCCGACCGCTGTCAGCGCCTCCTGCAGCGTGTTACCTGCCGAGCCGACCTCCAGAATCATGGAGCCGGTCGTCAGATGTTGGTTGTAGCGCTCGCTGACCACGCTGACGGGACGCACCAGCGTTGGATATTTCCGGACAGCTGCTGACTGCAGATACAGAGCCAGCTTCAGGTTTTCCTGCCACTTCGGATGATACAGGCCGCTGGCATCCGTGCCGACCAGCAGCATCACCTGTGAAGCACAGACGCCGCCGGCCTCTGCCACGGTTTTGTAAATGACGTCTCCGCTGCCCAGTGCGTCGCGGTGCAGGTCGATCACCACTGCGATGCTTGGATACTGCGACAAATACTGCGAGACAGCTTCGCCCGAACGTGTGTAGGAGCCGGTGTAGCTGGGATAATCGTAAACGTTCCGGTCGTGCAGGACCTGCAGGCCGTAGCTCTCCAGCCGCGCAGCCAGCTCGTCACCAACACGGACAACATTGAAGTGGAGATCCTCCGTTCGATAGCTGTCGGACGCTTCGTAGCGATCGCTTCCGGTTGGGGTGTAGGCTTCGCTGGAGTGTGTGTGCAGGATCAGTATTTGAGGCTGGCCCGCAGTCAGACGCTGCGGCACCCCTTCGCTGAGCAGCTTCGGGATGTCGATGGCATAGGGCGTGGCATTTTTAATGGACAAGCCGCTGGCGATTGTTGTTTCCAGTATCTCTGTTCCGGATTCCTCTGTCGAATCAACACGATTATTATTTAAAATTGTATCTTCTGTGTTGGAAACGGCCTGTGAGGCTGCCCCTGTATGGTCGGCGGCAAACTCGGGAACCGGCTCATAGCTCCGCTCTCCATCCTGTTCTGCCTGCGCGGCCGATGCGGATATCGTTACGGGCCGCCGTAGCTGTGTACCCTGCGTCAGCGACCGGAACGTATCGCTTTCGGCTGCGAACAGGCCAAGACGAAGGCCAAGCAGTAGCGCGGCGATGGCAGCAATGCGCTTTTTCATCCTTCCGCCTCCTGTCTGCGCTGAAAATGCTCTATGGGGATTTCTATGCGCCGTGCACGCCTGAAATACAAGATTTATTTTACATTTTCTGCCGACTGCGTTATAATGGCAGTCGGAAAATCTGCCGGCTTCCGGCAATCATCACGGAGGAGATTATGCTTTATCATTATCAGCCCAGGGGCGTCTGCGCCAGAGAGATCGAAATCGATATGGATCAGGATGTGATTCGCGGCGTCCGCTTTTTCGGCGGCTGCAGCGGCAACCTGCAGGGCATTGGCCGCCTGCTGGAAGGCATGACGGCATCCGACGCCATCCGCCGTCTGCGCGGTATCCGATGCGGCGCAAAGCAGACGTCCTGCCCCGATCAGCTGGCCCATGCGCTGGAAGAAATCACGGCAAAAAAAGATTAACATAATTCAATTTTATCTGAAACCAGACTGTCATTTTGCATCAGCGGGCGACAGAAAAAGCGTCAAAATCCCTTTTTTCGGCATATTGACAAATCTATATATTGTGTCATACTCATAAAATACTTGTTCAAACCACATACATGGTGTGTTTTTGTTGAAGCGTGATAAAATGACGTTTTGACCTTTATGCAAAACGCACATTGCACAGGCTATTACAAATAGGTTATAATATTCCTTGCAGTAAAGAGTTAAACGCCACCAATCAGCCAATTGCTGCATACGAAAAACGTTTGAACAGGAGCGATTATGAGCAACATGAAAACCCGCAGAATTGCCATCATATGCGTCCTCTGCCTGATAACGTGTATGCTGTGCGGCTTTACAGCCGTTTCCCCTCCCCAGCAGGAGGATGCGCGCACGTCACCCTGTACGGATGTTCTGGTAGCCGTCAACGGCCTGCCTGTCAGCCGCGCATATAAGATTGACGATACCACGTTTATGGCTTTTCCTGCCTTTTGTGAGGCACTCGGCTTTCAGCCGGAGACCGAGTGGGATGAGGAAACGGCGCAGTATCGCCTTTGGTTTGACGGCATGTACATGGAGTACACGGCCGGAAACAGCTACATGCTGGCAAACGACCGCTGCATCTATCTTGACAGCGGAGTTTACAAATTGGGCGACAGTTTGATTTTCCCGATCCGTTCTCTGGCAAAGGCTTTCGGCGTCGGTGTCTCATGGCAGGACGGCGAGGCGGGCGACTGTGTCGATCTTGATATGACAGAGCTTTCCCTGCTGGCCCCCGGTGATTCGTTTTATAACGCCGACGACCTCTATTGGCTCTCGCGTATCATTCAGGCTGAGGCCGGTAATCAGTCTATCGACGGCAAGATCGGCGTGGGCAACGTCGTGCTCAACCGCGTTGCAGACCCGACCTGCCCGAACAGCGTTTACGAGGTCATTTTCGATAACCGGTACGGCGTGCAGTTCTCACCCACGGAGAGCGGAACGATCTACTGTGAGCCGTCAGAAGAATCCGTTGCCGCAGCAAAGCTCTGCCTTGAGGGATATGAGACCGTTGGCGCCAGCCTGTTTTTCCTGAATCCCGACAGCGGTGCAAGCGACTGGTTTGCCAATACGCGCACATACGTTGTAACCATTGGCAACCACGACTTCTACGCATGATGAATTTGCAATAGACTTTTGATGCAAATTATGTTATAACAGGATGTGCTTGCACATCCTGTTATTTCATTTTGAGGTGAATCATGGCGGAACGATTTGAAAGTACGCTTGCGGACGGCCTGCTGCAGATGCAGCTGCCTGCTGCTCCGGACGCCGTGACGCAGTGCGGCAGATTTTACGAATATCTGCAGGAGCAGAACCGTGTGATGAATCTGACGGCCATCTCAGGCGAGGAGGAATCGGCGCGGCTGCATTTTCTCGACTGCGCAGCGCTGCTGCAGGCGGTTGACTTCTCCGGAAAGCGCGTAATCGACGTTGGAACGGGCGCCGGCTTTCCGGGCATGCCGCTCAAGCTTCTCGGGCCGCGATTTTCCCTGCTTCTGCTGGACAGTCAGCAAAAGCGCATTGACTTTCTGCAACGCGCTTGCGCGCTGCTGCAGCTGGAGGAGATCGAATGTGTCCACGCCCGTGCCGAAGAAGCGGCGCAGTACCGTGAGCAGTTCGATCTTGCCGTCTCCCGTGCGGTGGCACGCTTGAGCGTGCTCAGCGAGCTGTGCCTGCCGTTTGTACGGCCGGGCGGACTGTTTCTGTCCATGAAGGGGCCGGGGGCGGCTGAGGAGGCCGAGGAGGCTGCCCACGCCATTCAAACGCTCGGCGGCACGCTGCGAGGCATTTACGATTATGATATTCCCGGCACCGATACGCGACACTGCGCCGTTCTCATTGAAAAAACCGCACCGACGCCGAAGGCTTATCCCCGACGTTTTGCAAAAATACAAAAATCACCACTCTGATTGGAGGAGCAGTCATGACCGACCTTCCCGCGATGTTTGGCTCCATGGTTTTCAACGAAGCCGCAATGGAGCAGTATCTTTCAAAGGAAGCTTTTACCGCACTCAAGCGTGCCATGGACGGCAGCGCAACGATGAATCTGACGCTGGCAAACCAGGTTGCCAGTGCCATGAAGCAATGGGCCATCTCCAAGGGTGTCACGCATTTCACACACTGGTTCCAGCCGCAAAACTCTGTCACTGCGGAAAAGCATGACTGCTTTATCACACCGGACGGCGACGGGGTCATCATGGAGTTTTCCGGCAAGGAGTTGATCAAGGGCGAGCCGGACGCCTCCAGCCTCCCTTCCGGCGGTCTGCGCGCCACATTTGAGGCCCGCGGCTACACGGCATGGGACCCGACGTCCTATGCCTTCATCAAGGATAACGTGCTGTGCATCCCCACGGCCTTCTGCTCCTACGGAGGCCACGCGCTGGATATGAAAACGCCGCTGCTGCGCTCAATGGAAGTGTTGAACGTGCAGGCAATGCGTGTGCTTCAGCTGTTTGGCGTCAAATGCGGCTGTGTTTACCCCACCGTTGGTCTGGAGCAGGAGTATTTCCTTGTCGATCAGAAAAAATTCAATGAGCGTATCGACCTGATTTACACCGGCCGTACCCTTTTCGGCGCCCGCCCGCCCAAGGGTCAGGATCTTGACGATCATTATTTCGGCTCGATCAAAACGAACATTGCAGCCTTCATGAAGGACCTGGACGAAGAACTGTGGCGTCTGGGCATCATGGCCAAAACCGAGCACAACGAAACCGCCCCGGCTCAGCACGAGCTGGCCAATATTTTTTCCAAGGCCAACCTTGCCGTCGATCAGAACCAGGTGACCATGGAGATGATGCGCAAGGTGGCAGAACGGCACGGCATGACCTGCCTGCTGCATGAAAAGCCGTTTGACGGCGTCAACGGCTCCGGCAAGCACAACAACTGGGCGCTGTCTACCGACACCGGTCTCAATCTGTTTGAACCGGGTGACACGCCGGAAGAAAACGCGCAGTTTCTCACCTTCCTGTGCGCAGTCATCCGCGCTGTGGACGAATATCAGGACCTGCTGCGTATCTCCATTGCCTCAGCCGGCAATGACAACCGTCTCGGTGCAGCCGAAGCGCCGCCGGCAATCGTGTCCATGTTCGTGGGCGATGAGTTGGAGGCTGTGCTGGAATACCTCGACACCGGGGTGATGCCGGACCGGGCCCAGGCCGAGCAGATGAAAATCGGCGTGGATGTGCTGCCGGCCATTCCCAAGGATACAACCGACCGCAACCGCACCTCCCCCTTCGCGTTCACGGGCAACAAGTTTGAGTTGCGTATGCTCGGCTCCTCCATGTCCGGCGCAGCCTGCAACACCGTACTGAACACCATTCTGGCCGAGTCGCTCTCCATGTTTGCAGATGCGCTCAGCGGCGCGGAGAATTTCAATGAAACACTGCACGAGCTGCTGCATGCAACGGTGCACCGTCACAGACGCATCGTCTTCAATGGAAACGGCTACGACAAAAGCTGGTATGAGGAGGCCGCGCGCCGCGGACTGTCCAACTACCCCACCACAGCTGACGCACTTGCGCACTACATGGACGAAAAAAATGTCAGCCTCTTCGAGCGCCACGGTGTGCTCAGCCGTGTGGAAATGCAGGCGCGCGCGGATATTGCCTTCGGCAACTATGCAAAGCGCCTGTGTATTGAAGCGCGCGTCATGTCTGAGATGATCCGGCGCGACATTCAGCCGGCAATCACCGACTACTGCCGCACGCTCTCCGACAGCATACTGTCTAAACGGGCCGTCTGCGAGACACTGCCCTGCCGTGCCGAGCTGCAGACGCTCCAGCGTCTGGCCGAACTGGGAGACGCAGTGTATGACGCCTGCCGCGCACTGGAACAGGCCGAAGCCGAGGCAACGGCCATGCAAGCCAATGACAAAAAGGCTTATTTTTGCCGTGACCGCCTCTGCCCGGCGATGAAAACGCTGCGTGAGGCCGTCGATGAGGCCGAGATGCTGATTGATAAGGACGCTTGGCCGTATCCCAACTACGGCAGTCTGCTCTATCAGCTTTGAGCAGCGCCTTCCTCTGAAACGCCTGTGAGATGGAGATAAAAGAAGAAAAGCCCGGACCGCCTGCAGCGCGCAACGCGCTGCAGGCGGTCCGGGCTTTATTGCACAGAAAATCAGAACGCAAACTGGAATACACAGAAGGCGGCATAAATAATCAGCAGCGCAACGCCCTGTACACGCGAGAGCTTTCCTCGCACCAGCGTGGGCACCGTCAGCAGCAGCATTACCGCGAACATCACCGGGATATCTACAGCCAACGAGGCGTTGACGCCGGCAATCAGCTTCCCCTGCGGAATGGAAAAGGGCGCCAAAACCGTTGACAGACCGCTGACCAGCACAAGATTGAACAGATTTGCGCCAATGACGTTGCCCAGTGACAGCGCACCGTGACCCTTTGCCAGCGAGGTGATTGCCGTTACCAGCTCCGGCAGCGAGGTGCCCAATGCAACAAATGTCAGCGCGATAACCGACTCCGGGACCCCCAGGGCCTGTGCAATGAGTGTTCCGTTGTCTACCAGCAGGCGCGCGCCTACCGCAATGAGCGCTGCCCCTACGACCAGCAGTGCCAGCTGCTTGGCCAGCGGGGCGTCGTCCTTCCCCGTGTCCTCCGGCTGCGTCGGACGGGAGAGACAACTCTCACGACGGGTCTGCAAAACGGTACACACCATGTAAATCACAAATATTGCCAGCAGGATCGCACCGGCCAGACGGCTGAAAAAGCCTGCAGCATAAGCAACTGCTGCGTAAAATACCGCTGCGGCGAAGAAAAACAGCACCGGCGTACGCAGTGTGCTGCGTGTCACCTCCGCAGGACGGATGGCAATGGTGAGCGCGGCGATGAGCGCCGTGTTGCAGATAACCGAGCCGATGGCATTGCCGTAGGCAATTTCTCCGTGTCCGCCAACGGCGGAAGCCGCTGAGACCATCACCTCAGGAAGCGTTGTGCCGATTGAGACAACGGTTGCGCCGATGAGCAGCTCCGGTATACGCAAGCGATGGGCCAGACCGGTGGCTCCGTCGACAAACCAGTCGCCACCCTTAATGAGCAGCACCAGGCCAACGAGAAACAGCAAAACAGGGACGAGCATAAAACCTCCGATCCGGCGCTTCAGAGCACGCCGCTGAGAAAAATCTCAACTCCGATTAAAATCAGTATGACACCGCCCAGAATATCCGCCTGATTGGACAGCTTGGTTCCAAAGCGCTTACCCAGCGCCAGGCCCCCCATGCAGATGACGAAGGTAACTGCAGCGATGATGAGCGCAGCGGCCAGCGCCATTTGCCAGTTGTATTCCGCAATGGTAAAGCCGACGGACAGCGCGTCAATCGACGTAGCCACGCCCTGCACCAGAAGCGCACCGAAGCTGAGCACAGCCTCGGGCGACTCGTCCTGCCCGCGCTTGCGAATGCCGCCGATGAGCATTTTTCCACCGATGAACGCCAGTAAAATCAACGCAATCCACGGAATCAGCCGCTCAAACGAGCGGAAAAGCCGCATCACAGTGTGTACGCACACCCACCCGATCATCGGCATGACAGCCTGAAACAGCGCAAACACGCCGGCGATCACGGACATTTTTCCCGCGCGCATCCGCGGCTCGCTCAGTCCGTTTGCCAGCGAGACGGAAAAAGCATCCATTGCCAGTCCGATGCCAAGCAGCGCACTGTTGAGTACGAACAGGAAGTTCCACTGCATATCCAATTCCCTCCGGGAACCTTTTTTCTTACCATTCCGTCATAATCTGCGGAGACGGGGCATCGCCCGGAGAGCCGGTATCGTTTCGAAGCGAGCAGCCGTCCTTATCGGGGGTTCTCCGATCACACGGTTTCGGATCGATCAGGCTTTATGGAGCATTATAACCCGTACTGCACCGGAACACAAGCATGATCTGCGGCAGAAGTCAACTTTTTCCTCTCGGCGTGCGGAACGGTTGCATTTTTTCACGGGGTCTGGTAGCATAGCTCATACATCAATAACAAATAATGTGTATCACTGAAAAACCAGGTTTTACGGAGGATGCTTTGATGAAACGAATTTTTGCACTCGCTCTGTGCCTGTGCATGCTGCTGTGCGCATGCACAGGCACAACCACGCCAAACGAGCCGAAGCAGCCGGACAATCCTGTGCCTGCCGGGCAGCCGGAGCAGCCGAAGGCTCCGGTTCTCAGGACGGAGCGGATTATTCTGACGGACGAGGCCATGCAGGCAGCCCGGCTGAACGTGGAGTATGATGCCGTTACAGTCGACGGCGACGGGTTTGATGCGCTCAACCGTGCTCTGGATGCGTGGAGCCGCAGCCTGGCCGATGATCTGAGTACCGCGGCAAAAAATGTGCTGCCCGATCTTGAGGAGCTGAACGGTGTGGTTTCGGAGGATACGAGCTATGCGCTGGAGAACAGCGTTGCCATTGTCCGCGCCGATGCACAGTATGTCTGCCTTGCGATCACGTCTTATTCCAGCCTCGGCGGCGTGCATCCCTTCACCGCCACCCGCTCGGTCTGCTTTGACACGCAGACCGGCAGCCAGCTGCAGCTCAGGGACATTGCCAAAGACTACGACGCCGTCTACCAGGCCACGCAGGATGCGCTCGCCCATTATGAAGACCGGGAAGCGTTCTTTGAAGACTACGCCGGGACGGTCTATGATATGTTCTATACCAACGAGGACGACACGCTGACCTGGCTTCTGGGTGAGGATACGCTGACGATCGTTTTCTCCGTCTATATGATCGCGCCTTACGCCTACGGCCCGCTTGAGGTGGTGCTTCCGTTTACAGACGGCACGCTTTCAGACG
The DNA here is from genome assembly GCA_022768185.1 of Clostridiales bacterium. Classification (GTDB taxonomy): domain Bacteria; phylum Bacillota; class Clostridia; order Oscillospirales; family Oscillospiraceae; genus JALEMS01. The sequence goes on from JALEMS010000023.1 coordinate 63,823, forward strand.
GCGCGTCCGGTTCTGTGGTAACAACCCTCGACTGAATTTCATATCCCGGAAGAGTCCGACGGCCGGAGGCAGCAGCTGCCTCCGGCCGTTTTGAATCTCTGTGCCGCAGTACCGGTTTGACATGAGTTTTACAAAAGCTGCCTTTTCCATTTTACAGCCGGCCGGTATTCTGAAAACTGTAAAGAGAAAGAACCCCGCGTTCAAGCAAAAAACAACCTGAAAAGGAAAAGGAGAAGCGTTTCCATGAAAAGAATTTTCAGTCTCATTCTGACCGCCGCACTGGCGGTCTCAACCCTGGCTGCCTGCGGACAGCAGAGCACGTCGGAGGGCGGTACGGTGGCCACCGACGGCTCCACCTCCATGCAGAAGGTCATCGGCGCGCTGGGCGAAGCCTTTGAGCAGAACAACGACGGCGCGACCTTTACCTACAACCCGACCGGCTCCGGCTCCGGCATCACCGCTGTGTCCGAAGGCCGCTGCGATATCGGTCTGTCCAGCCGAAGCCTCAAGGATGACGAAAAGTCGGCCGGCCTGACCGAAACGGTCCTGGCTTATGACGGCATCGCCATCATCGTCAATCCGGAGAATCCGATCGCGAATCTGAGTCTGGAAGAAATTGCAAAGATCTACACCGGCGAGATTGCCAACTGGAGCGAGCTGGGCGGCAATGACGCGGAAATCGTTCTGATCGGACGCGAGGCGGGCAGCGGCACGAGAGACGGCTTTGAGTCCATCACCGGCACGGAGGACGCCTGCCGGTACCGTCAGGAGCTGACCTCCACCGGCGACGTCATTGCCACCGTCTCCCAGAACCCCGACGCCATCGGCTATGCCTCCCTGGCCGCGCTCAACGACAGCGTCAAGGCGGTTTCCGTCGACGGCGTCACGGTCAGCGAGGCTGCGGTCAAGGATGGCAGCTACGCGGTGCAGCGTCCCTTCGTCCTGGTGACCAGAACGGGCGAGGCGCTTTCCGAAACGGCGCAGAAGTTCTATGACTTCGCCACCTCGGCCGACGCGGCAGATATCATCTCCGCCGCCGGCGCAGTCCCCGCGGTCTGAACAGCCTGTGCAGCTTGGGCGGCATTCCTTCCAGGGAATGCCGCCGCTTTGAAATGGGAAAGGCGGATCATATGAAGAAGAATCAAAGCGGGCGGGTGTTCGAGGCCTGCGTACACGGCGTTTTCCTGCTTCTTGGTCTTATCACGGTCGGCTGTGTGCTGCTCATCACGATGTATCTGGTGATTTCCGGCATCCCGGCCATCCGGCAGATCGGGCTGGGCAGCTTCCTGCTCGGTAAGGTGTGGGCCTCCACAACGTCCGAGCCGAAGTTCGGCATCCTGCCGTTTATTCTCACCAGCGTTTACGGCACGGCGGGCGCGATCGTGCTGGGCGTACCGGTCGGCTTCTTTACGGCGGTTTATCTGGCCAAGGCGGCCCAACCAAAGGTGCGCGCTGTGATGGAGGGTGCGGTCAGCCTGCTGGCCGGCATCCCGTCTGTTGTGTACGGCCTTGTGGGTATGCTGATCCTGGTGCCCGGTATCCGGCGGGTCTTCCATGTACCGGACGGCTCCAGCCTGCTGGCAGCAATTCTTGTGCTGGCGGTTATGATCCTGCCGTCGATCGTCAAGGTGTCGATGACGGCGCTGGAGGCCGTGCCGAAGGAGTATGAGGACGCCTCGCTTGCGCTGGGCGCGACGCCGGTGGAGACCTGGTTCCGCGTGTCCGTTCCGGCGGCAAGAAGCGGCATTGCCGCGGCGGTGGTGCTCGGCGTGGGCCGCGCCATCGGCGAAGCCATGGCGGTGATGATGGTTTCCGGCAATGTGGCCAACATGCCTTCCCTGTTTCAAAGCGTCCGGTTTCTTACCACGGCTGTCGCCAGCGAAATGAGCTATGCCGGCGTCGGCCTGCAGCGGCAGGCGCTGTTTTCCATTGCGCTGGTGCTGTTTCTGTTTATCATGCTCATCAACGCCGCGCTGAATTTCTTTCTCAAGCGCAGTAAGGAGGGTTGACCGTGCAGAACAGATCCATTTCCAGGCGGCGGAGAGCCTGTATCGGCCTGCTGCGTGCGCTGATGCTCATCTCGGCGCTTGTGATGTGCGCGCTGGTTGTATTCCTCATCGGGTATGTGCTTATTAAGGGGCTGCCGAATCTTTCATGGACGCTGCTGACGACCAAACCGAGCTTTCTGTCGGACACCGTCGGTATCCTGCCGGATATTCTCAATACGGTGTATGTGCTGATTGCATCGCTGGTCATTGTGCTGCCGCTGGGTGTGGGTGCGGCCATCTACCTCACGGAATATGCCGGCAGCCGCCGGATCGTTTCCGTCATCGAATATGCCGCCGAGACGCTCTCCGGCATTCCCTCGATCATTTACGGTCTGGTCGGCATGGTTTTTTTCTGTCAGTTTTTCAAAATGAAGACCTCTCTGCTGGCCGGCAGCCTGACGCTGGTCATCATGAACCTGCCCACCATCATGCGCACGACGCAGGAGAGCCTTAAAACTGTACCGCAGAGCTACCGTGAGGGCGCCTTCGGCCTGGGCGCCGGGAAATGGCGCGTCATCCGCACGGTGGTGCTGCCCGGCTGCGTCGACGGCGTCGTTACGGGCTGCATTCTTTCCGCCGGCCGAATTCTGGGGGAAACGGCGGCTCTGCTGTATACGGCGGGCTTTGCCCATGCGCTGTACGGCTTTTTTGAGGGGCTGGAAAACGCCGGCGCGACGCTGACGGTTGCGCTGTATGTTTACGCCAAGGAGGAAGGGCGCTTTGACGTGGCCTTCGCCATCGCCTCGATTCTCATGGTGCTGGCCCTGCTCATCAATCTGGCGGCGGCGCTTGTCGGAACGCGCTGCAAAAAAAGGAGAAGTGTATGAGTACGATCATTTCCGCAAAGGAGCTTTGCCTGTGGTACGGCGCCTCGCAGGCGCTGCGCAGCATCAGTATGGACATTCCGGAAAACCGGATCACCGCGCTGATCGGCCCGTCCGGCTGCGGTAAGTCCACGTTTCTGAAAACGCTCAACCGCATGAACGATCTGGTGCCCGGCGTAAAAATCACCGGCCAGGTGACCTACCGGGATCAGGATATCTTCGCCCCCGAGGTCAACGTCAACGAGCTGCGCCGCGAGGTCGGCATGGTTTTTCAAAAGCCGAATCCCTTCCCCATGAGCATCTACGACAACATCGCCTACGGCCCGCGTACCCACGGTGTGACCAACCGCGCAAAGCTCGACGATATCGTCGAACGCTCGCTGCGCGGTGCGGCGATCTGGGACGAGACGAAGGATCGTCTCAAGAAGTCCGCACTCGGTCTGTCCGGCGGCCAGCAGCAGCGCCTTTGCATCGCCCGCGCGCTTGCCGTGGAGCCGGAGGTGCTGCTGATGGACGAGCCGACCAGCGCACTCGATCCGATTTCCACTTCGAAAATTGAAGAGCTTGCAATCAGCCTGAAAGACAGGTACACTATTATTATCGTCACACACAACATGCAGCAGGCCGTGCGCATCTCCGATCAGACGGCCTTCTTCCTGTTGGGCGAGCTGGTGGAATACGGCAGCACAGAGCAGATCTTTTCCCAACCGCAGGACAAACGGACCGAGAACTATATTACGGGGAGGTTCGGATGATGAGGAGCCGGTTTGACGAGCAGCTTTCTCTTTTGAACAAAGAATTGATCAAAATGGGCGCCATGTGTGAAAATGTCATCTCGCTGGCGGCAAAGGCGCTGATGGACGGCGATGTGAAACAGGCCTCCGCCGTCATTCCCATGGACGGCGAGATCGATCAACTGGAGCGGAATATCGAAGCCATCTGTCTGAAGCTGCTTTTGCAGCAGCAGCCGGTAGCGAAGGATCTGCGCCAGATCTCTGCAGCGCTGAAGATGATCACCGATATGGAACGCATCGGCGACCAGGCGGCAGACATCGCCGAGATCATCACCTTTCTCAACGGCCGCAGCGGCGAGGAATGCGCCTGTATCGACGAAATGGCCCGTGCAACCATCCGCATGGTCACCGGCAGCGTCGACGCCTATGTCAGACAGGACACGGCGCTGGCTGAACGCGTCATCGCGCACGACGATGTGGTGGACAATTATTTCGACCGCGTCAAGCATGCGCTCATCAACCTGATTGCAAAAAAACCGGAGGACGGTGAATATGCCGTGGACCTGCTGATGATTGCCAAATACTTTGAGCGCATCGGCGATCATGCAACAAACATTGCAGAATGGGTCGTGTTTTCCGTGACCGGCGTGCATAAAAGCAGTAAGGGGGCAACGGAATGATCTGGTGCGTTGAAGACGACGACAGCATCCGTGATATTGAGGTCTATACGCTCAATTCCACCGGCTTTGAGGCAAAGGGCTTTCCGGACGGGGCGCAGCTTCGCCGGGCGCTGCAGACGGAGGATAAGCCGGAGCTGATTCTTCTGGATGTGATGTTGCCCGGCGAGGACGGCGTGTCGCTGCTGCGCTTCTTAAGGCGCACGCCGGATACGGCGGAGATCCCGGTTATTATGGCAACGGCCAAGGGGATGGAGTACGATAAGATCCAAAGCCTGGATCTCGGCGCAGACGACTATCTGGTCAAGCCTTTTGGCATGATGGAAATGGTCTCCCGCGTCAAGGCCGTGCTGCGCCGCTGCCGGCCGTCAAGGGTACAGCATCTGCTACAGGTGGGCAGTCTGGTGCTCAATCAGGACGAGCATACTGTTTCTGCCGACGGCGAGCGGGTATACCTGACGTTCAAGGAGTTTGCGCTGTTGCAGCTGTTTCTCTCGCATCCGGGCATCGCCTTCACGCGCGATCAGCTCTTTAACGACATCTGGGGCTCGGACTACGTCGGCGAGACCCGCACGGTGGACATGCACATTCGCACCCTGCGGCAGAAGCTGGGAAAATACGGAAAACTGATTGAGACGGTCCGCGGCGTCGGTTACCGTCTGGAGGTGCAGACATGACAAAAAAGATTTTCAAGTCCATTGTCATCGTGGCTGCCGCAGTCCTGCTGGCAAGCTTTGTCATCATTCTGGGCTGCATCTACGAATACTTCGGCGGCATCCAGGAAAAGCAGCTGCAGGACGAGCTGAGTCTGGCTGTGGCCGGCGTGGAAATGAGCGGGACGGACTATCTGTCCAACGTCGATTCCAGGCAGTACCGTCTGACATGGGTCGACGGCAGCGGCACCGTGCTTTACGATACGCAGGCAGACCGGAGCGGCATGGAAAACCACGCCGACCGGGAGGAAATCCGGCAGGCGCTGCAGACCGGCCGGGGCGAGAGCGCGCGCTATTCCGCCACGCTGCTGGAAAAGACCCTCTACTGCGCACAGCGTCTGAACGACGGCAGCGTACTGCGTATATCCGTCAGTCGGGCGACGGCGGGCGTGCTGGTGCTGGGCATGGTACAGCCGATCCTTGTGGTGCTGGTGCTGGCGCTGATCCTCTCGGGCGTGCTGGCAAAGCGCGTGGCAAAGCGTGTGGTCGCGCCGCTCAACGAACTGGATCTGGAAAAGCCGCTGGAGAACAACACGTATGAAGAGCTGGCTCCCCTGCTCAACCGCATCAACCAGCAGCGACGGCAGATCGACGCGCAGCTGCGCCGCCTGCAGGTGCGCAGCGACGAATTTGCGCAGATCACCGGATGCATGAAAGAGGGGCTCGTTCTGCTCAACAACAAGGGCATGATCCTCTCTATCAACCCGGCTGCACAGGCGCTGTTCCACACCGACTGCTCCTGCATTGAGCAGGACTTTCTCACCATTGAGCGCAGTCAGGACGTCACCCGCGCCATCCAGCGCGCGCAGGCCGTCGGCCACTGTGAGGCGCACATTGAGCGCGACGGCCGCGAGTATCAGCTGGATATCAGCCGCATCGAATCGGAGGGCGCGCCCATCGGCGCGGTGCTGCTGTCCTTCGACGTCACCGAGCAGGCCTTCGCCGAGCGCAACCGCCGGGAGTTTACAGCAAACGTTTCTCACGAGCTGAAGACGCCGCTGCAATCGATCATAGGCAGCGCAGAGCTGATCGAAAATGGGCTGGTAAAGCCGGAGGACCTGCCGCGCTTCGTCGGTCACATCCGCAAGGAGGCCACGCGGCTTGTCTCGCTCATTGAAGATATCCTGCGCCTGTCTCAGCTGGACGAGGGCGGAGCGCTCCCATTTGAGCAGGTCGATCTTTATGAGATCGCCAGCGAGGCTGCCGTCTCGCTGCAGGATTCGGCCGCGGCAAGGCACGTGTGCGTCACCGTCACCGGAGAGACCGCGCCGCTGTACAGCGTGCGCCGACTGCTGACGGAAATCGCAGTCAATCTCTGCGACAATGCCGTCAAGTACAATCGCGAGGGAGGCTCCGTCTCGCTGACCGTGGAAGACCGGGAACATGAGGCGGTTCTCACCGTGAAGGACACCGGCATCGGCATCCCGCCGGAACATCAAAGCCGCGTGTTCGAGCGCTTCTACCGCGTGGACAAGAGTCATTCAAAAGAATCCGGCGGCACCGGTCTGGGCCTGTCGATCGTCAAACACGCAGTGCAGTATCTCGGAGGCAGCATCCGCCTGCAGAGCGTCCCGGGCGAGGGTACGACGATGACGGTCCGCTTCCCACACCGGCAGGCATAGGCATTGACAGTCTGAACCGCAGACGCTTCCCATTGAAGCGCCTGCGGTTTTTCATCAATTTTACAGAAACGCGATTTTTGATTTGACAAAACGACGATAAGATTTTATTGTAAAGAAGAAAAGATTTGAATTGTGAGAATGGAGAACAATCAGGATGGAATTGTTGAGAAACAAGCAGGGCTACATCTGCGATATGGACGGCGTGATCTATCACGGCAACCGTCTTCTGCCCGGCGTCAAGGAATTTGTCGACTGGCTTTATCAGGAAAAGAAAAACTTTCTGTTTCTGACCAACTCGTCCGAGCGCTCCCCCAAAGAGCTGCAGCAGAAGTTGGCACGAATGGGGCTGGACGTGGATGAAAGCCGGTTTTACACCAGCGCGCTGGCCACGGCAAAGTTCATCAGCAGCCAGTGTCCCGGCGGCAGCGCCTACGTCATCGGCGGAGCCGGCCTCATCATGGCGCTGCATGACGCCGGCATCACCATGAACGACGTTGACCCGGATTATGTCATCATCGGTGAGGGAAATTCCTATCACTATGAGAACATCCTCAAGGCCGTCCGCCTCGTGATGAGGGGCGCAAAGCTCATCGGCACGAACAGCGATTTGACTGGCCCCTCGGAAAACGGCATCATCCCCGCCTGCCGCGCCATGGTCGCGCCCATTGAGATGACGACCGGGCAGTCGGCCTACTACATCGGCAAGCCGAATCCCCTGATGATGCGTACCGGTCTGCGCATTTTGGATGTCCACTCTGAGGACGCCGTTATGATCGGCGACCGGATGGACACGGATATCGTCGCCGGCATTGAAACCGGTCTGGACACCGTACTGGTGCTTTCCGGCGTGACGAGCCGGGAGGATATCAAGCGCTTCCCCTACCGGCCGCGGCTGGTGCTCGACGGCGTGGGCGACATCCCGCCGAAGAGCGGCGAGTAACCGTCTGAACCAAGCCGCGCCGACCTGGCAGGCAAACACGTTCCGTGTGCCTGCCAGGCCGGCGCCATCTTCATTTTCTGCATAGTACGGAGAAAACAACATGATGCATCCGATGATTTATCAAAACGACGTCCGCATCAGCTCCCAGCTGACCGACAGCACGGTCAAGCTGGGCATTCCGGAGGCCTTCGGCCTGTTTCAGGACAGCTTTACCTGCTGTCTCGGCGCGCTCGGCTGCGACAACACCGTCTGCCGCGCGCAGCATAACGCCTATTGGGTCATCACCAAGGTGCGCGCGCGCTTTTTCCGCCGTCCGGACTGGGATGAGCGGGTTTGCTTACGGTGTTTCCCGGTCGACAGCGTGCGCGTGCGCACACACCTCAACTGTGAGGTGCTCGACGGGCAGGGCGCGCCGTTGATCCTGGCCCGGCAGGAGCTGTGTGCCCTGCCGTTTGAAGGCCGCCGCGCCGTTCGTCTGTCCGAGCTGGGCTACCCGACGGAGGGCTTTCCCCCCTCCGTGTATGACGAGCCGTTCCGGAGCTTTGAATTTCCGGAAAAGCTGCGTGCCGCCTTTGTCCAGCCGGTCTATTCGCAGCTGATTGACATGTCCAACCACGTCAACAACATCATGTACATTCGTATGGCAATGTGTCTGTTCCCCTCGCAGTATCTGCACACACACGAAATTGAGGATGTAGAGGTGCACTATCTGTCCGAGGCGCAGGAGGGCCAGACGCTGCACGTCGAGCTGTTTGAAGCCGATGCATGGTATGTCCGAATCCGCATGCAGGAGCGCGCGCTGTGCGAGCTGCGGATCGCCTTTCGCGGCTGAGGAAAAGCATGGAACTGAAAAAGAAAACCTATATCACCACAATGCCCAACCAGATTGGGGCCTTTCTGCAGGCCAGCCGCTGCTTTGCGCAGCTTGGCGTGAACATCACACGCGTCAGCTATAACAAGGCGGTCGACTCGCATATGCTGTTCATCGACGCCGAGGGCACAGAGGAGCAGCTGCATCAGGCCGACACGCTCCTGCGCGGCATCGGCTACCTGCCGCAGACGGAAACCGCCCCGCAGATCATCCTCATCGCGTTTTACCTGCGCGACGTGCCGGGTGCGGTGACGGAGATCCTCACGCTCATCGAGCAGTTCGGCTTCAACCTCTCCTATCTCAGCTCGCAGGCCGACGGCAGCGGCTACCAGACGTTCAAGATGGGGTTGTTTGTCGAGGATCGCGAACGGATCGAGGCGTTTCTCCGGCAGGCACAGGAGATCTGCCCGGCGCAGATTGTCGACTATAACCCGTCCGAGCGTGTGTTTGACAACAGTATTTTCTATCGCTCGTTCGTATCCGGTCTGGCGGAAATGATGCACATCGGAGGCGCTGCGCGGCAGGAGCTGCTGGTCAATGCCAATTTGGCCATGCAGACGCTCGACGAGCGCGGCCTGTCCCCCTTCCGCACATTCGACAGCATCTTCTGCTTTGCAAAGCTGCTGGCGGCCTGCCGCGGCGCAGCGTTTCAGCCGCGTATCACGCACCGGGACATAACGGAGCATACGCGCATCACGCTCATTGAGCCGGCCTGCGGCAGCAACACCGTCATCATTCAAAGCGGCGGCAGGACGCTGTTTATCGACTGCGGCTATGCCTGCTACCGGGATGAGATGCAGGCGCTGTTCCGGCAGCTGCTGCCTGACTATGACGCAATGGAAAAAACCGTCCTCATCACGCACGCCGACGTGGATCACTGCGGCCTGCTTCCGTTGTTCGACCGCATCATCGCCAGCAGGCGGAGCGCCGAATGTCTGAAAAACGAGTATACCGGACGGGATGGCTTCCGTGAGCAGAACCCGCTGCACAAGCCTTATATCCGCATGTGTAAGCTGCTGACCTCCTACGCGCCTCCGCAACCGGAAAAGCTCACCGTCCCCTGGGATACGGAGCCGGTCGCGGGCGCGCCGCTCAGCGAGATCGGCACGTTTTCCTTCGGCGAGCTGCATTTTCAGGTATACGAGGGCGCAGGCGGTCATCTGCCGGGCGAGATCGTGCTGATCGACCGGACGCACCGGCTGGCCTTCACAGGCGACGTATTTGTCAACCTCAGGGGCATGACGCCGGAGCAGCAGCAGTACAACAAATATGCGCCCATCCTCATGACCTCGGTCGACACCGATCCCGCGCTCTGCGCAGCGGAACGAAGCGCGATCTTCGACCTGCTGGGTGAGGGCCGCTGGACGGTTTTCGGCGCGCACGGCGCGGGAAAAGAGCTTGGCTGAGCACAGATCACAGAAAGCAGCCCGCGCGGGTACGGTATCGAGCCGTACCCGCGCGGGCTGTTTTGCTTATTCGACGTCCTTCACCTCAATAATCTTGAGCTTGGTCAGGTCGCACCCGGTCTCAGCTACCACCGTATCGCTGATGCGGGCAACCGCCGCGTCGGAAAGTCCCTCCGCAGGCGCAGGCACGGCAACCGTGATGCCGTCACCGGAGAGAAAGACCACACAGTCTGCAAAATCCTTTGCGATCAGCACGTTTTCCAGCTGCGCCTCCTGCAGCTGATAGTTTGCCATGACGGCAATGGAGTCCATCGCGCTGTCGATGACCTCCTGCGAGGCGCTCTCCGAGGCTGCAGCCGTCTCCAGCAGCGTAAGCGCCTCATCGCGCGACTGCTGACGCGTCAGCCGGGCGGCGGCAAAATACTCCGGAACCGTCCTGTTCGCGTCGACGGGCGTCTGTGTACCGTCGGCCCCCATGGCATCCAGATATTCTGCCTCCGCCGCCTCCATGGCAGCGTCCTCCGCACGGGCCATGGCGGAATCTGCCGCGCCCCAGCGATTGTTGTAGGCCCAGTTGAGGTAGACTGCGGCGCATACCACCAGCAGCACAGCCGCAATCATAATGTTCCGCTTTTTGTTCTTCATGATTACCCTCCAGACATTCATTTCAATTTTGCGATTACGATCTCATCGCTGCCAAGCCCCGTGAAGGCGCTGACGGCCCGAATGACTGACAGGCGCACCTGCGCGGAATCGGCGCCCTCGCAGAGGATCACCGCACCGCTCTCCGACAGCAGCACCTGCGCCTCTCCGACGCCCTGCATATTGGAGAGCGTCAGCGCCAGACGGCCGGCCTCCTCGCTGAGCAGCACACCCGTGCTTTTCAGCGGCAGGCCCTCCGTCTTCTGCGCCGGCTTTTCCCTCGCCGGCATCAGCAGAAGCACGATGCCGAGCGCCAGCGCCAGCAGCAACAGCTTGTTTTTTGCCAGCCATGCGGCCGGCCGTTTCAGATCAGGTGTCTTCATCACAGCTCCAGTACTGCCGCGCCTCCGGTATGCCGAGCTGCGCCTCAATCACGGGGGCCAATTGCTTTTTGCTGCCGTCCGCCCCGTCAAGCCGCGCTTCCCAGGGATACCAGAAGCCATCTTCGTCCCACCGTGCGGTGACGGACGCCGCATCCAGCGTTATGCCCGTCTCCGCCGCTTTGTCCAAAATATATGCCGCGCATTCCTCCTCTATGATACTTCGGCTCAGCCGCTGTGCAGCCTGCTCCGCCTGCTGGGAAAGCGCCAGCTCCGTTTCCCGGCTGCGGGCCATCGCGCGTGCAAGCGCGCCGGTATCCAGCGAATACAGCGGCGAGATCAGCGCCAACAGCATCACGGTGCTGCATACCAGCTTCTGCACCCTCTGTACCCGTCCGGGCGGCGTGAGCGCCAGCGCTGCGGCACACAGTGCCGCCGCCCCGGCCAGACCAAGGATCCACTGCCTGAGCCATTGCGTCATGCTGTCATCGCCCCCATACAGGAAAGAATGGAAAAATACAGGAAGAACGCGCCGCATCCGGTCAGCGCCAGCACCATGCCAAAGGCGCTTCCGATGCCGGAAATCAGGCCGGACAGCCGTTTATCGCACAACGGCAGGCTCAGCCCGGCCACCGCCTTATACAGCAGATAGCGCAGACCCAGATCTAGAAACGGCACAATGCACACTGCAAGCACCACCAGAAGCCCAAACACACCGACCGTGCTGCGCACCATTCCGGCTCCGGCCGCCACAGCGGAGGCCGCGTCCGACACAATGCCGCCAACCACCGGCAGCGCCGCGGACACCGCTGTTTTCGTCATGCGTACCGTCAGCGCGTCGGCTGCGCCCGAGATCACGCCGGTGATGCTCAGATATGCCGTGAAAGCGATGACGAGCGCGGTCATGGCTGTGCGCGCGCCCCAGCGCGTCAGTGAAGCAGCGCTGGAGAGCGTGTCCGTTCCAAGCGCGGCATTGGCCGCTACGGAGGCAATGTGCGCCCACACCAGCGGCATCACGAGCCACCCCGCCGCCGTCAGCAGCAGCTCCATAAACAGCGCCGTGGCCGCGTACTTTGCCGCAGCGGCGCCGCCCGAGCCGGCCACTGCTGCAGCCGAGGCCATGCACGGCAGCAGCGCCCGGGAATAGTCTGAAAGCGTCTGCAGGGTCTGCGGCCCTACACGAAGGAAGGACGACAGATCCCCTGCCGCCGCGCCGGCGATGGCCAGCGTTCCGGCCAGCGGGATATACTGCGCAGCGGCCTCCGATGTGCAGAGCGCTCCGGCCACGGAGCACAGCAGCACCGCCCCGAGAATGAGCACCATACTCTGTACGGCACGTCGGAGGACCGTATGCAGCTGCGTCTGCGCATACTGCAGCAGCCGCTGCAGCAGGCCGCCGTCCGCAGCCTCATCCACGCCCGCGCCCTTCAGCGCCTGCTGGGCCTCGGGCGGCACAGCCTGCTCCACACCGGAGAGATCAAACGCCTCCCGGAGCGGCTCGTCCAGCGCCTGCGCCGGGCAGATGCACAAAAACAGCAACGCCAGCGCACATGCCGCTGTGAACGCACGCCGCCTCATGTCATACCTCCGATCAGCTCCAGTACCGCGGAAAACAGCGGGATGGCGGTATACAGCGCACAGACTGCGCCAAGTAGCTCCAGCGAGGCGGCCACGCTTCCCTGCCCGGCGTCGCGGCAAAGCTCCCCGCCCAGCCGGGCGACCACGCCGATGCCGACACACTTGAGCACGGGCGCAAGAATTGCCGGGGAGAGTGTGGACAGCTCCGCCGCCCGTTCTGCCAGCTCAACCACCGCCCCCATGCGCTGCATGGTCAGCACCAGCACCAGCGCCGACGCCGCCAGCGCAATGACCAGCGAAAGCTCCGGGTTGGACCGGCGGATCAGCAGCGCCGCAATGCCTGCCGCCGCTCCTGCGGCCACAGCTTTGATGAGCAGCTCCATCGTTAAAACCCAAACAGGCTCTTGATGAGGTCAAACAGCCCGCTGATCTCCTGTACCAGCACGATCAGCACAACAATGAGTCCCGCAATGGTGGTCATCAGCGCCTGCTCGTCCCGGCCCGACCGGGACAGCAGCAGGTTGAGCACCGCTACCAAAATGCCGACCGCTGCAATTTTGAAAATCAGATCTACGTCCATGGCCCGTCCTCCTGCGTATGAGATCGAACACGAGAGCCTGTCCCCGGGTTCACTGCATCCTATGCACGCCGCCGCACCGGTATGTCACAGCAGCACGATCGCCAGCATTGCGCCGGTTGCCGTGCCGAGACTGAGATATACCCGCCCGGTTCGGACCGCCGTGCAGCGCGCCTCCTCGGCCGCCTGGGTGAAAAACCGCTGTGCGCGCTGCAGCGCATCGCCCTGCTCCTGTGCTTCAAAGCGTCCGAGCGCCTCGCCCGGCGCGCAAAGCTGCGCCAGCTCATAGTCCGTCAGCTGCCGGGCAAGCGTTTCTTCTGCCGCCTGCCGCCACAGCCGTCCCGGCTCCTCCTCGCCGAGCGCATCCATTTGTGCACTCAGCGCCCGGAAGAATGGCCGCATTGCCTCGGGCGCCGCCTGCTGCATTCGTCCGGCCAGCTCCGGCAGCGGCGTGAGCCGGTCAAGGATTTCCGCGCGCATCAGTTCCAGCGCCGTGGACAGCGCCGAAAGCGTTCGTACCCGCGCCCACAGAGCTCCACGCTGACGCAGACCCAGTCCGGCTCCTGCCAGCGTCACAAGGATCGCACCCAGATACCGCATGTCCCTCCCCCCTTTGTCCGTGATATATGCTCCGGCAGGGGAAAAAAGAACAGAGACGTCCCGGACAACGGGACGCCTCCATAGAGTACAGTGTGTTGTTTTTTGTTATGTGTGCTGCTCAGCCGCCTGACACAGCTGCCGGAAATACGCAAGCCGCTGCTGCCAGAGCGGACTTTCCCGATCCGGATCGGACGGCGTTACGCCCAGCTGCTGCGCCAGCGTTCCCATATAGCGGGAAAATTTGGCTGCGCCAAAGCAATTGAAGTGAAGATAGTCATAAAAATCCTGCTGCGGGTCGACGCCCATTTCATCCATCTGCCCATTGAGGTCGAGCAGCTGCACGCCGTACCCCTGCAGATCGTCCTGCAAGAGGGAAACCCATGCCTCTGGCAGGCGCGAATAAGACGGAGCCAGATAAAACACACAGGCTGCGCCCTGCTTCCGGCAAAAATCGTAGATTTTTTCCAGCCAGGCAAGGTTTTCCGCATACAGGTCTTTGTCAAGCGTAAGGTCGGAGCGGGTGTTTACCTCACCGATCTCACCGACGCCGGAGACAAAGGTATATCCGGCCAGCAGATCCGGCCCGGTCTTTCGCAGCGGGGACGCAAGCTGCGAGATCGGCAGCTCGACCCATCGCGCATGATAGGCCGCCAGCGGGAACAGCCGCAGCGCGCGCTGTTCCGGCTCGGACGCAGCCGCAACCGCACCCAGCCAGTTGGCCCCGCGCGGCATATAGTCAAGGTTGATGGCCGTATAGTTCATATACCGATCGTAAAATGTTCCGGTTACCTCCACGAACACGGCCTGCGGCGACTGCGTCCGGAAGGCCTCGCGCACATAGCGGTACGTGATGGGCATCGTCTGCTCCGAGCCGCCCATGACGTAGGCCTCAGCGCCCGTCTCATCCCAAAGCTCGGCTGGGACAACGTCGCAGTAGACCATCGAGCTGCCGAAAAAGAGCACGTCGATCGAGTCCTTCGGCTCCTGCAGATAGGCGCGCCAGGTGGAGCCATAGTCCGACCGCTCTGGCAGCAGCAGCACCGTCGCCGCTGTGACGAACAGGTACAGCGCCGCGATCAGTAGGATCACGCCGGCCAGCTCCTTCTTCCATCTTTTTTTCACGCGCTCACCGTCCTGCATTGATTTTCATTTTATTATGACGGTATCCGCCGCAATTGTCAAGCGCGCAGCGGAGTCGGAATACCGGCTGCTCAGTATAATTTCACGCCGCTCCACTTAAACTGACTGCAGAGGTGGAAGCATGAAACGATTTTTTAAAACGATCCGTCCCTATCTGCTCTCCGTGCTGCTGGCGCTGGCTGTCGGCGGGCTGAGCGCATGGGTCACGCGCGGAGCCATGGCACGCTTTGAAACGCTGCAGAAGCCGCCGCTGGCTCCGCCGGGCTGGCTGTTCCCGGTGGTATGGACCATTTTGTACACGCTGATGGGTGTCTCCGCAGCGCTCATCTGGCGCACTGATCGCCTGCGCCGGGACACGCCGCTCTGGCGCTACGGCGTGCAGCTGGTTCTGACGTTCTGGTGGCCGGTGTTGTTTTTCCTGCTGGAGGCGCGGCTGGCAGCGTTTTTCCTGCTGCTGGCGCTGATTGCCGCAGTGATCTGGATGCTGCGAAGCTTTGCGCGGCTCTCCCGGACTGCGGCCTGGCTCAACGCGCCGTACCTGCTGTGGCTGCTGTTTGCCGGATATCTCAATCTCGGCGTATATCTGCTCAATCGGTGACACAGCGTACAGATGAAGAAAGGGCTTTGCACAGCAAGCTGCGTGCAAAGCCCTTTCTTCGCGTATCTGTATCGCTCAGCCTCCGCTTGGGGAGTCGCCCGGCGCGCCGGTGTTGGTTTCCGCTTCCGAAACGGTCACGAAGATCTTTATGCTGGCGTCCGGGTTGCCCGTTCCGTCCATGAAGTCGATCTCCACGGAGGCGATGCCCGGCTTGAGCGCTGTGATATACAGGTAGGCGCTGCGGCTGCCGACCCAGTTGCCCCACTCCACCTTGAGCACGTCTTCGTCGCTGCAGTTATAATGGAAATAAAACTCCGAGTCGCAGTCGGTTGAAATGAGCACGCGGCGTGCCTGGCCGACTGTGAGGTCGAGCCGTTCCGTATCGGCGGTAATGACACAGTCCTCGTCATCCACGAGAATTTTCGGATGCATTTCAAAGTATTCATCGATGGGCAGCGCATCGCCCGTCCAATCCATCGCGCGCACCAGCTCGATGGGCATGGCCAGGTTCATGTTCTGGCCGCTGGTAAAGGTGGCGGTCGTCACGGCAATGACGCGGCCCTGCTCGTTGATGACCGGGCCGCCGCTGCTGCCACTGGAGATGGGGGCGCTGAACTGTATGTAGGTAACGTCGTCATAATCACGCGACATGCTGCCAATGATGCCGGATGCCACCGTGTTGGAATAGCCCAGCGGGCAGCCGATGGAATAAACCGTGCTGCCGACACGCATGGTACTGCTGTAGCCCAGCGTCAGCACCGGGAAAGAGGAGACGGTGTTTCCGGCGACCGACGTTCTGCTGACGCGGAAAATGGCCAGATCGTTCTTCTGGTCGGCGGTGATGATGCCTTCCACGTTGTAGGTCTCGCCCGAAAGCGTGACAGCCTGTGCCGTCACGCCGTTTTCCACGACATGATAGTTGGTCACTGCAATGCCGTCTGCCGTGATAAAGAAGCCGCTGCCGTTGCCGACCGGGATCTGGCAGTCCTTGTCGCGGTAAGCGGTCAGCCGGAACACCGCCTGATTGCACCGGTCGGCGATCTGCGTGGACGAAAGCACACCGGAAGCCTTTTGCTCATCCAGCTGGCTGCGCAGGGTCAGACGTGTGCCGCGAATGGTCTTATCCAGCGCACGGGCGCACAGCAGCGCCGCATCGCCGCGGGTGAAGCCGTCTGCATAGGTCTCCCCTGCGTCTGTCAGGCCAAGCTGTCCGGCCAGCGCCCAGGGCGAGGACCAGACGAAGTCTGTTCCGTCCCGATAGCCCAGCGCGCGCAGCAGCAGGCAGACAAACTGCCCCCCGGTGACGGCATCCGTGCCGCCGAAGTGCTGCCGATCATAGCCGTTGACCAGCCCCGCACAGTCTGCATAAGCCACATACACGGCAGCCCATCCGGAAACATCGGTGAAGGAGGTCGCCCACTGTCCGGAGGAAGCAGCGTTCTCACGTCCGAGCAGACGAACCAGCAAAATGGCAGCCTCCTGTCGCGTCATCGTCTGATCCAGCGCAAAGCCGGAGCCGGTCCCGCGGAAGACGCCGAGGCTGTTGAGCGTTTCTGCCGCCGTCATTTCCTCATCCGACCAGGCCAGCGCAGCCGGTGAGAGCGCTGCAAGCAGCAGCACCATTGTCAGAAGCAATGCGATCGTTTTCTTTTTCATAGGAGCCTCCCAGGTAAATCGTAGGCACATCATATCATGCCGAAACATGCGAAGAATGAATTTTTTGAAAATTTACGGACTGCGAATTTGGGGCTATCCAGCACAGGAAACCTGTGCTATAATATTTTGAATTGCCGCTTCCGTACAGGCAGCGGCTCAAAAGCAGAAGCCGGCGTTCCGCCGCAGAGATTATATAAAGGAGCAGCAATGATTACAGTTGAAAATCTCAGCCTGCAGTACGGCTCTCAGGTCCTGTTCTCCCACGTGGATCTTCAGTTCACGCGGGGCAACTGCTATGGTATCATCGGCGCCAACGGCGCAGGCAAATCCACGTTTTTGAAAATTCTTTCCGGCGAGATCGAGTCCACAAGCGGCCACGTCAGCATCGACCCGAAGTGCCGCATGTCCGTACTCAAGCAGAATCAAAATATGTATGATGAGCTTTCCGTACTGGATACGGTCATTCTCGGAAATCCCCGCCTGTACGCCTGCGGCAAGGAAAAGGACGCCATCTATGAAAAACCGGATTTCTCCGATGAAGACGGCCTGCGCGCCGCAGAACTGGAGGAAGAATTTGCCGAGCTGGGAGGCTGGGAGGCTGAATCGGACGCATCCCGCCTGCTGCAGGGCCTCGGCATCGACACGTCGCTGCACCAGAGCCGCATGAGCGAACTGGATCCGCGACTGAAGGTGAAGGTGCTGTTGGCACAGGCGCTGTTCGGCAATCCGGACATCGTGCTGCTTGACGAGCCGACCAACAACCTCGATCTGGCCTCTGTCGTCTGGCTGGAGGATTATCTGCTCGACTACGAAGGCACGGTGCTGGTCGTCAGCCACGACCGGTATTTTCTCAACACGGTGTGCACACACATTGTAGACATTGATTACGGAAAAATCAAGATGTATGTCGGCAACTACGACTTCTGGTTTGAATCCAGCCAGCTGATGCAGCGGCTCATCAAGGATCAGAACAAAAAAGCCGAACAGAAAATTGCGGAGCTGCAGAGCTTCATTCAGCGCTTCTCGGCCAACAAGTCCAAATCCCGTCAGGCCACCAGCCGGCGCAAGCTGCTCGAAAAGATCACCGTCGAGGAAATGCCCGCCTCCTCCCGGCGCTACCCGTGGGTCGGCTTCAAGGCAGAGCGTGAGCCGGGCAAGGACCGCCTGTTTGTCACGGACGTATCCAAGACCGTCGACGGCGTAAAGGTGCTCGACCACGTCAGCTTCATCATGGGCAGGGAGGATAAAATTTCCATCATCGGCGCAAGCGAGATCGCCGTCACGACGCTCTTTCAGCTTCTGGCCGGCGAGCTGGAGCCGGACGAGGGCACCATCAAGTGGGGCGTATCCACCACACAGGCCTACTTCCCCAAGGACAACAGCAGCTATTTTGATGCCTGTGAGTATGACCTCATGGACTGGATGCGCCAGTTTTCCGAGGACAAGCGCGAGAGCTACCTGCGCACCTTCCTCGGCCGGATGCTCTTTGCCGGCGACGATGTATACAAGCCCGTCAAGGTGCTCTCCGGCGGCGAAAAGGTACGGTGCATGCTCTCGAAGATGATGCTTTCGGGGGCAAACGTGCTGATGTTCGACCAGCCGACCAACCACCTCGACCTGGAAAGCATCGCTGCGCTCAACAACGGCATGTCCGCCTTCCCTTATAACATTCTTTTCTCCAGCCACGACCATCAGCTTACCCAGACCGTCGCCAACCGCATCATCGACATCCGCCCCGACGGCACCATCATCGACCGCCGCTGCAGCTACGACGATTATATGCACCTCAACGAGGCGCACGAAAACCGGGAGTAAGCCACGCTCCTTGCTCCACCCGTCAAAAATTTCAGGCATTTTCTTCCGCCCCGGCGCGGGCCATTCCTGCTCCGGGGCGGTTTTCTGCCTCTCCAACGGTTCCTGTTTTCAAAAGAGCACGCCTGCAGGCGTTTTTTTCGGTTATGCCACGAAAGAAATCGGATATTTTATGAACAAATTGTGCTTCTTTTGTGAACTTTAGCACTCTCCGCTTGACAGTGCTAAAATCTGTGCTATACTGAAGTTGTTCTTGAGAGAGATTAAGAAGCTCTCCGAAGGACCAAACTAATACACAATGTGCCAGCCGGAACCGTCCGGCGGAGCACCGATATTTGAATGGAGGTAAGTATTATGATGCCCAGTATTTTTGGCGAGAACCTGTTCGATGAGTTTTTCTCTGATCCGTTCGCAATGATGACCACGGGCCGCAATCCTCTGTACGGCAAGCACGCAAAGAACCTGATGAAGACCGACGTGCGTGAGACCGAGACCACCTATGAGCTTGACATTGACCTGCCCGGCTTCAAGAAGGATGAGGTCAATGTTGAGCTGAAGGACGGCTGCCTGACCATCAATGCCGCAAAGTGCATGGATAAGGACGAGACCGACAAGAAGGGCAACTTTATCCGCCAGGAGCGTTACGCGGGCGCCTGCAGCCGCAGCTTCTATATCGGCGAGCACGTGGAGCCTACCGAGATTTCCGCAAAGTTTGAGGATGGCATCCTGCAGCTGTCCATCCCCAAGGAAGCTCCGAAGCAGCTGCCCAAGAGCACTTCGATTACCATCGCGTGATGTAAGCGGTACCGGCGTTCCCGCTTCGGCGGGAACGCCATTCTTATTCTCTGAATCATTTGAGAAAGGACGGTCCCGCTGCCATGAATAAAACCGTTTCCCGTGTGCTCTGGATTGTCGCCGGCATACTGCTGATCGCAGTCGGTATTGCTTGCTTTGCCCACCCCGGCGCTACCCTGGGCGGGCTGTCGGTTGCACTGGGTCTTGCGATGCTGTTTTCCGGACTTGTGGATATTGTCATCTTTGCCGCTGCGCGCCGTTTGATGTACGGTGCGGGCTGGTTCCTGCTGGACGGTATTCTGACTGTGCTGCTGTCGGTCTTCATCCTCGGCAACCGGATGTTTACCATGATGACGCTGCCGTTTATTCTTGGTATGTGGCTGCTGTTTTCCGGCATCAGCATGCTGGTGGGTTCCTTCGACCTGCAGCGCTTCGGTATGCGTGGCTGGGGCTGGCTCACAGCACTTGGCGTGCTTCTGGCAGTGTTTGGCTTTTCCACGTTCTTCAACCCCGTGGCGGGCGCCGCTGTCCTCACCGTGATGACAGGCCTGCTGCTGATTCTGCAGGGCGCGGCTGCCATTGCACGCGGCTGCCTCACCGGCCGGTTCTGGCTGTGACGGGCTGCGCGCCTGCGCAGAGCAATCACCGGTTTGCCAACAGCTGAAACGGAAAAATCATGGCAGGCACGAAAGTGCCTGCCATGATTCTGTTTTTTAGAATTTTTCAAATCCTCTGCCGTGTTCTCTCCGCAGCTTACACCCGAGCCGTATCCTCGGGCGCAGCCGGTGACGGCTCCCATCCGTTGAGCAGCAGCCCTGCCAGATACAGTTGACTTGCACCAGCTGCAAACAGCACAAGCTTTCTGCCAAACGGCATGGAATCGGGCATGACGGCAAAACAGAAATACACGCTCAGCAGCATCAGCCACAGTGCCCGACTGGGCACGACCTTTCCGGCCAGATATCCCGTCTCATAATAAAAGCTGACGGCAAGCACGCACAGAGCAAGAATCTGCACGCAGAAGCTCCAGATGACGGGATCACGCGCGTGCTCTTTGTAGCAGAGCACAAGCCAATAGCAAAACAGGATAACCGGCATGAGCGCACAGGTCATCGTTCCCGCGCTGCGCACACCGGCACGGACCTGCCGCAGCTGTACGGCAAAGCCAACTCCGGAAAGCACTGCCAGAAGGCCCAGAACGCGCTCAGCACGCGGATAAACCGCCGAGCCGGAAGAAAACAGCACGATCAGGCCGCCAAGACACAGTATGGCGGCGCACAGCGTCCCAATCAGACGACCGGGCCTTCCGCATCCGAAGGCAACGGCTGCCTCCGGAACCGCAGCTTGTCCGGAAAAGCATCTCCGGCTGAAAAAATACAGCGCCGCCGCCGCAAGGATGCACCACAACGCAAACAGATATCCGGACAGGCCCGGCGTGTACAGCCCCGTTGTCTCGTCAAAACGGTTGAGCAGCTGCAGCCAGCGGAAAAACAGGCCGAACGCCCCCGTCACGCAGGCCGCACCCAGCGCTGTCCACATTGTTTTTCGCATAATGTAAGCCTCGATTTCATAGAAATTTATAGCTCATTGTAACGCCAGTTCCAACCGCCGTCAAGGGAAAGGTGCCGTATGAAAAAGCGAAGCACTCCGCTGCCGTTTCTCTGGATCATCCTGCTTGCGCTCGCACTCGCCGGATCCAGCCAAAGCGGCACGGCGCGCGGCGAGCCGGCCGCGCCGGAGGCGCCGTCCTCCCTGCCGGCGTTTTCCGGCAGCATCACCGCGAAAATGGACGGTGAAGTACACACGCTGCCGCTGGAGGAATACCTCATAGGCGTTGTGGCGGCGGAAATGCCGGCATCCTTTGAACAGGAGGCGCTCAAGGCGCAGGCCGTCGCCGCACGCACCTATCTGCTCTCCCGCATGTCGCACCGCAGCGGAAGCCATCCGGATGCCGACGTGTGCACCGATCCCGCCTGCTGCACAGCGTGGAGCGGGCAGGACGCACAGAAGGCGCGCTGGGGCACAGATTACGAAGCCAACCGGGCAAAGCTCTGCCGTGCCGTGTCGGAGACGGCCGGAGTGTATCTTGTCTGGCAGGGTGAGCCGATCCAGGCAGTGTTTCACGCCGCCTCCGCCGGGCAGACCGCCGCCTCCGGCGAGCTGTGGAACGCGCTGCCGTACCTGATTTCCGTCCCCTCTCCGGAGACAGCGGCGGATGTACCCAATTATGTCAGCACGGTTGCGGTTCCTGCGGAGGACTTCCGGCAAACCATTCTGCAGGCTGCGCCGCAGGCAGATCTTTCAGGCGATGCCTCCGGCTGGCTGGGGATGCAGACACTGACGGAAAGCGGGCGCGTCGATACGCTCACCATCGGCGGCGTGTGCCTGAGCGGCCAGACGCTTCGCACGCTGTTTTCTCTTCGATCCGCCATGTTTACGCTGGAATATGCCGGAGGCGACTTTCGCTTTACCGTATCCGGTTACGGTCATGGCGTCGGCATGAGCCAGTACGGCGCAAACGTCATGGCACGGCAGGGCGCGGACTATGCTGCGATCCTGGCGCATTATTTTCCCGGCGCGTCGCTGGAGGATGTCTCCAGGAAAAACATGGAGCAGGTCGCCTCTGCAACCAGCTTGTCCTCCTCATCGTAAACCCGCGCCTCATACACGCCGGTGCGCCGTCCGGAACGGATGATTCTGGAGATGGCGCGCAGCTTTCTGCCGCGTCCGGGGCGCAGATAATAAATATTTGCGCTCTGCGTCACGGTGGGGCGTCCGTCGGCACGTGCAAGAAAGCCGCACGCCGCATCGCACAGCGTGAAAAGAAAGCCGCCATGTGCAATGCCCTCGGAATTGTACAGCTCATCCTTCAGCTCCGCCTCGATCTCAAAGTGCTCGGCGGTGCAGGAAACCGGCCGGATACCGACATAGCCGTTAAATCCGCGGAGCATGGTGTCCGCCCGATGCATCATTTGTTCGATCGTTTCCATGATAACCTCCAAAGTAAATCCATCCAAAGCAGCCGCTGACGGCCCTGTGCCGTCAGCGGCTGTGCCATTGTGTTTTGAGCAGTGTATCACATCCGACCGGATTTTACCAGAGGCAATTCAAATGGTTTCGATCTGCACATGACCGTCTGCCGCCACGGCACGAACCGTGCCGCCCGGCTGCAGCGAGCCGTCAAGCAGGCGCTCGGCCACAGCGTCCTCAATGGACGTACGGATGATACGACGCAGCGGACGCGCGCCGTATCGCTCGTCATAGCCCAGCTCCGCCAGTTTTTCGAGCGCCTCGTCCGTCACCTCCAGCGTCACGCCGAGTCCGGCCATACGCTGCACGACCGGATGGAGCATGCCTGTGGCAACCTGCTGCAGCTCCTCCTGCGACAGGCGGCGGAAAACAACCGTCTCGTCGATGCGGTTGAGAAACTCGGGCCGGAAGGTGCGTCGCAGCTCGCCCATCACGGCGCTTCGAATTTCCTCCTGCGTTTGCCCGGCGCTTCCGCCGCCGGAAAAGCCAAGCCGCCGCCCGGTTTCGGTGATGCTGCGCGCGCCGGTGTTGGAGGTCATGACAATAATCGTGTTTTTGAAATCTGCGCGGCGGCCCTGTGAGTCGGTGAGGACGCCGTCCTCCAGGATCTGCAGCAGCAGATTGAACACATCCTCGTTCGCCTTTTCGATCTCGTCGAACAGCACCACGGAATACGGTCTTCCACGCACCTTTTCCGTCAGCTGACCGCCCTCCTCAAAGCCGACATAGCCAGGCGGCGAGCCGATGAGCTTAGAGACGGCATGCTTTTCCATATATTCGGACATGTCAATGCGGATCATGGACTTTTCGTCGCCGAACACCGCCTCGGCCAGCGCCCGGCACAGCTCGGTCTTTCCGACGCCGGTCGGGCCAAGGAAGAGAAAGCTGCCGATGGGACGCCCGGGATCCTTTAGCCCCACGCGGCCGCGGCGAACAGCGCGCGAAACGGCGCGCACCGCCTCATCCTGCCCGACCACACGGCGGCGCAGCAGTTCCTCCATCCGAAGAAGCCGCGCCCCCTCGTCCTCCGTAATGCTCGTCAGCGGAACGCCCGTCCACACGGAGACGACAGCCGCCACATCCTCCGCCGTTACGCTCACGCCGACGCCGCTGCACTGGGCAGCCCAGCCGGCGCGCGCCTCATCGAGCTGTGCGCGCAGCATCTGCTCCTCATCACGAAAGCCGGCTGCCTGCTCGTAATCCTGCGCCTCTGCTGCGGCAGTACGCCGGGCAGCCAGGTCCGCAAGCTGCGACTCCAGCGCCTTGAGGTCGGGAGGCGCAATCCGGTTGGCCATACGCACGCGGCTGGCCGCCTCGTCGATCAGGTCGATGGCCTTATCCGGGAGATACCGGTCTCCGATATACCGCACGGACAGGCGTACGGCTGCCTCGATGGCCTCGTCACTGATGGCAAGGCGATGGTGCAGCTCATAGCGGCCGCGCAGACCATGCAGGATCCGCACACACTGCTCCGGCGTCGGCTCCGGAACCGTAACAGGCTGAAAACGGCGCTCAAGCGCCGCATCCTTTTCAATATGACGGCGATACTCGTCCCGGGTCGTTGCACCGATCACCTGCAGTTCACCGCGTCCGAGCGCGGGCTTGACGATATTGGCTGCATCAATGGCTCCTTCTGCTCCGCCTGCCCCGACGATGGTATGCAGCTCATCCAGAAACAGAATAACGTCTCCTGCGCGCTGTACCTCGCGCAGGACGCTGCGGACACGCTCTTCAAATTCGCCGCGGTATTTTGTCCCGGCCACCATGCCGGCCAGATCAAGCGAAATGATGCGCCGGCTGCGCAGCTCCTCCGGTACGTTGCCGGATGCAATGCGCAGCGCCAGCGCCTCAGCTACAGCCGTTTTGCCGACGCCCGGCTCGCCGATGAGTACGGGGTTGTTCTTTGTGCGGCGTGAAAGGATCTGAAGAACACGGGTCAGTTCATCCTCCCGTCCGATGACAGGGTCGATGCGCCCGATGCGCGCCAACTCCGTAAGATCACGGCCAAACTGGTCAAGCGTCTTGGTGTCTCCCTTGCGCCCGATGCGGCTGCCCGTACCGGGCGCCGAGCGGCCGGAGGGCCGCGCATCGTCTCCGCCTGAGAGCAGACCAAGCAGCTCGGTGTACAGTCTGTTCAGTTCTCCCCCGCCGTGGGTGATCAGCCGCGCCGCCGTGCACTCCGGCTCGCGGAGGATGCCCATGAGCAGGTGCTCTGTGCCGACGCACTGGCAGCCGAGCCGTCCGGCGTCCGCTGCCGCCAGCTCAATGGTGCGCTGCGCGTTCGGCGTCAGCCCCTGAACGGGCGCGCCCGGAGCCCCCCGGCCGACGGACGATTCCACCAGCTCGCGCACCGCGCCCTCGTCCAGACCGCTGGCGCACAGCACCTTTACGCCCGGACCGCTGCCTTCGCGCAGCAGGCCGAGCAGCAGATGCTCCGTTCCGACGTAGCTGTGTCCGAGCGCGGAAGCCGCCTGCTGCGCCTTTTCCAGTGCGCTGCGGGCACAGTCGGTAAACATATTTGCATTTCTCATGTACGTCCTCCTCCATGGGGCGGCCGGATGGGGCCGCAGCGCCATTATAGACCGGCGCAGTCTGCAAAAGCGCTCGAAATCCGGCGTCTCTCAGGTAAGCCGAATATATGCCGGTGCATAGCATTATAAAGCCGCAGCGCAGCTTTTATACCGGCGCACAGCGCAGTTGTCCGGCTCCGGAACGCGCAAATTCTCTCTGAAATGCTCAATTTTCCGCGGCGGTGATTTCGCTTTCATGCCTATAACAGAAATTCTTATTTTTGGAATTGCATTTTTTCAGAAATATGTTACACTGATAGCGATTAAAGTATCTGCCCCTGCGGCAAAAGCAAATGGAGGTATATCAATGGCTTTCGTGATTACTGAAGACTGCATCAAGTGCGGTACCTGCGCGATGAACTGCCCGGTCTCCGCCATCAGCATGAACGGTGACGATTATGTCATCGACGCTGAGCTGTGCGTTTCCTGCGGCGCATGCGCAGCCGGCTGCCCGGTTTCTGCCATCGTCGAGGAATAATCTGATATCTGCCATTCCGGGAGAACGCCTGTTCTCCCGGAATGGCATTTTTTCGGACACAGCTGCATAGGAGACGACAGCGGTATGGCGGCAAGCATATCGCTTTTTTATGTTATGAAGGAACAAACGCCGCAGCTCTGGCCCGGCGGACCGGTCTATCGGGCTGCGGGCTTTCCCATATCCACCGATTCCGTTCTGCTCTCAGCCTTCGCGCGCCTGCAGGGCGCGCCGCGGTGCGCCGACCTTGGGTGCGGCGCAGGTCTGCTGCTGGTGCTGCTGGGCAGCCGATGCCCTGCGGCAAGGCTCACCGGCGTCGAGCTGAACGCAGATGCCGCCGAGGTCGCACGGCAGAACCTGGCCGCAAACGGACATTCCGCCCATATTCTCACCGGCGATCTGCGGCAGCACCGCGCGCTGCTTCCTGCCGGCGGGTTTGATCTTGTCATTGCCAATCCCCCATATTATCCGGTTGCCAGCGGCGCGGCGGCAGCAGATTCCGCCCGTGCAGCCGCCCGAAGCGAGCGTACCTGTACGCTGCAGCAGCTGTGCGCGGCGGCGGCGTGGCTGTGCCGAACAGGCGGGGCGTTTTGCCTCGTGCACAAGCCGGAGCGGCTCAGCGAGCTGTGTGTATGTATGACACAGGCCGGGCTGGAGCCGAAGCGCCTGCGCTTTGTCTGCAGCCGGGCCGGGGCCGCGCCCAGCCTGATCCTGATGGAGGGCCGCCGCGGCGCAAAGCCGGGCTTGACCGTGCAGCCGCCGCTTGTCCTCGCACGGGACGACGGAAAAGAGACCGATGAGCTTCGGTCGATCTATCACAGATAAGCCGCAGCAGAGCGGCAGGAGGTCATTATGCCAGAAGGCAAGCTTTATCTGGTCGGCACGCCCATCGGGAACCTGGGCGATCTTTCCCCGCGCGCGGTGCGCACACTGGAGCGCGTGGATTTCATCGCTGCAGAGGACACGCGTGTCACGCTCAAGCTGCTCACCCACTTCGGCGTCAAAAAGCCGCTGCTGAGCTATAACGAACACAACCGAGCCGAATGCGGGCCGAGGATTCTCAACCGGCTCCTTGCCGGAGAGAGCTGCGCGCTCGTCACCGACGCGGGCATGCCCGCCATCTCCGACCCGGGCGCAGATCTGGTGTGCCTGTGCGCCGGGGCCGGCGTGGAGACTGTCATCGTGCCGGGGCCGTGTGCCGCCGTGTCCGCGCTCGCGCTCTCGGCGCTGCCGACGCAGCGGTTCTGCTTTGAGGGCTTTCTCTCCACAGCCAACAAAAGCCGCATGGAGCACCTTGAGAGCCTGCGCACGGAGCGCCGCACTATGATTTTCTACGAAGCGCCGCACAAGCTCCAGCGCACGCTGGACGATTTTCTCAAGTATTTCGGCGACCGGCCGCTCTCGCTGTGCCGCGAACTGACAAAGGTGCATGAGGAGGTCATCCGCACCACGGTGTCCGAAGCCGTCGCCCGCTTTGCACAGACGCCGCCTCGCGGTGAATTTGTACTGATTCTCGCCGGAGCGCCGGAGCCGGAAAAGCCGGCCTTCACACAGGAGCAGGCGGCTGCGCTCGTCGCGCAATACCGCGCGCAGGGCATGCCGCTCAGGCAGGCCGCGCGCAGGGCTGCGGAGGACACCGGCTTTTCCAAAAACGAGCTGTACCAGCTCGCCCTTTCCGAAACGGATGCGGAAAGCGAAACAGACGCATGAACAATACAGCGCGCGCGGGCGGCTTTTTCCTGCATGACCGACAGTTTTACCGCTCGCTGTTTCATATTCTTGCGCTGGTGGCGCTGCAGAATGTCATCAATTACAGTGTCAACATGGCAGACAATATTATGCTCGGCAGCTACAGCCAGCCGGCCCTCTCCGGCGCTGCAACGGTCAACCAGATTTTCTTCCTCGTACAGCAGCTCTCGCTGGGTGTAGGCGATGCGTTCATCGTGCTCGGCTCGCAGTATTGGGGACAACGCCGCACCGAGCCGATCCGTGGGCTGGCTGCGGCCGCGCTGCGGTGGGCCGTTGTCTGCGGGGCGGTGTTCTTCTTTGCCTGCGCGCTGGCCCCGCGCGGCATTCTGCGGCTGTTTACAAAGGACGAAGCGATCCTCCTGCAGGGCGTGGCTTACCTGCGCATTCTGAAATACACCTTTATCCCCTTTTTCATCTCTGCAACGGTCATGGCCATTCTGCGCAGCGTGGAGACGGTACGCATTGCATTTGTCACGTCCATTGTCTCGCTCGTTGTAAACGTTTGCATCAACTACGTGCTGATTTACGGACGCTTCGGCGCGCCGGAGCTTGGCGTGCGCGGCGCGGCCATCGGTACGCTGACCGCACGCCTGCTCGAGCTGTCGATCGTACTTGGCTATGCCGCACACGACCGAAAAAAGCTCCATTTATTCGGCCCGGGTTTCCGGCATCCCGACCCCCTGCTGGCTTCGGACTTCCGTAAAACGGCTGTTCCCGTCATCCTTTCCCAGGTGCTCTGGGGTATCTCCGTGCCGATGCAGACGGCCATTCTGGGGCATCTGTCCTCCGACGCCATCGCGGCAAATTCCGTGGCTACCACGTTTTATCAGTATCTGAAGGTGGTGGTCATCGCGGAATCGTCCGCCTTCGGCGTGGTGATCGGCATGACCATCGGCAAGGGCAAGACCGACGAGGTGAAGGCGGCCATGCGCACGCTGGAGTTGATGAGCCTGTTGATTGCGCTGATCCTCGGCGGCACGCTCTACCTCATCCGCACGCCGCTGCTTCGGCTGTACGAGCTGACCCCCGAGGCGCTGGCGCTGGCCGACCGTCTGATTGTCATTTTATGCCTTGTCATGGTCGGCATGGGGTATGAAATGCCGATCTGTATGGGCTGCCTGCGTGGCGGTGGAGACACCAAATTTGTATTGGCGATGAACATGATCAGTACCTGGGCCATTGTAATGCCGCTGTCGTTTGCCAGCGCGTTCTGGTGGAAATGGCCGGTGGCCGCCGTGGTGATCTGTATCCAGTCAGATCAGATTTTCAAATGCCTGCCCACCTTTGTGCGTGCGCGGCATTACAACAAGTGGATCAAAAAGCTCACACGATAACGTATCGTAAGGCCGCTCTGACCCGCTGCCTTACCGGCAGCGGGTTTTTGGACCATGTGCGGGCGCAGTGTGAGTACGACACATTCCTGTTGACTATGTAACAGGAATGCACCATCGTTTTGTTGCAAGGGGTGACTCACGATGCTGATAAAAAAGCCCGGAACGATCGCTTTGGCGCTGGCCGCTGTGCTGCTGGCTGCAGTGTTTGCCGTCGGCTGCGGGTTTACCGGCGCACAGGATGAGATCGGCGGCGAGCCGGTGTTTTCCGCGCGGGATGACGTGGTTGCCGTCACGCTGCACAGTTCCGGCAGCGGAGACGCCGAGGCCGACACACAGTATGTGCCGGAGCTTGCCGCCTGGGCGCAGAGCTTTACCTGCGGAAGGCCGCTCTCCGACCGGGACACGCCGGAGCCGGGACTCAACTCGTTTTCAATCACACTGACCTATGCCGACGGTACGAGCGAATCCTCCGGCATTGACTTGACCGAGATTGACGGTAATATATATTATGTAAACAGAGATGCGCTGCCGGACTGCTGGCACACCGCATGGGACGACGGGGACGCGTCGTCCTCTGAATAGCTGCCGTCGCTGCGGCACGGCTGGACAAATCAAAACGCACGCAGCGTGCGGATGGATCCTCCCTCCACACGCTGCGTGCGTTTTCGGTGATACGCCTCAGCGCCGCTTTGTTCCGAACAGGCCGCGTTTGAGCGCCTGCGCGCCGAAGCTGATCAGCTGACGCTCGATCTGCGCCTTGCGGCGCTCAGCCGTCCGATTCCGGGCAGCCTGCTTCTTTTCCGCTTCCCTTTCCTGCTTTTTGCGCGCTGCCTCCTCGGTCTTGCGCTGCTGCGCCTCGAAGGCAGCCTTGTCCTTCTCCAGCTGCGCGCGTTCGGCGTCGAGCCGTGCCTGCTCGGCATCGCGCTCGCGCTGCGCGGCCAGCAGTTCCTCGGCCGACTCGTAGTTGATGGTCCTGTCGTACTTCTGCATGCCGTCGGCGGCGATGGCCGCCTGAACATGCGTCTCATCCGCCGGAGCCATCCGGCTCTGCGGGCAGAGGATCGAGGCACACTGCACCATGCCGGGCACTCCCTTTTCATCCAGCACGGAGACCAGCGCCTCGCCCACACCCAGCTCCATGATCTTCTCCTGCGTATCGAACGCCGGATTTGCCCGCAGCGACTGCGCCGCAGCGCGCACAATTTTCTGCTCAGCCGGCGTGTAGGCGCGCAGCGCGTGCTGGATGCGGTGGCTCAGCTGTGCCTGCACGCCGCCGGGAATATCGCCGGGACTCTGGCTGACAAAATAGATGCCCACACCCTTGGAACGGATGAGCTTGACGAGCTGTTCCACCTTCTGGATCAGCACGCGCGGCGCGTCGGTGAACAGCAGGTGCGCCTCGTCAAAGAAGAACACCAGCCGCGGCTTCTCCGGGTCGCCCACCTCGGGCAGACGCTCAAACAGTTCCGACATCATCCACAGCAAAAAGCTGGCATACATCGTAGGGTTCTGCACCAGCTGCACGCAGTGGAGCAGGTTGATCTGTCCGCGCCCCTCAGCGTCGGTACGCATCCAGTCGAGGATATCCAGCGCCGGCTCGCCGAAAAACAGCTCGCCTCCCTGCATCTCCAGCGGCAGCAGCGCGCGCGTGATGCCGCCGATCGACTGCGCGGCAATGTTGCCGTAGGACTGGGTGAATTCCGCCCGGTGCTCGCCGACATACTGCACCATGGCGCGCAGGTCGGCCAGATCGTTGAGCAGCAGCCCCCGGTCGTCGGCAATGCGGAAGATGATGTTGAGTACGCCCTGCTGTGCCGGTGTCAGCGTCAGAATGCGAGAGAGCAGCTCCGGCCCCATGTCCGATACCGTCACACGCAGCGGGTGCCCCTGCTGCTGATAAATGTCCCAGAAGGTGACGGGATAGGCCCGGTACGAAAACGTATCCCGGATGCCGAACTTGTCAATGCGCTTTTCCATACCGTCGCTCGCCACGCCGGGCTGCGCCAGGCCGGACACGTCGCCCTTGACATCGCACAGAAATACCGGCACGCCCGCGTCGGAAAACGACTCTGCCAGCACCTTCATGGTGATGGTCTTGCCGGTGCCGCTTGCGCCGGTGATGAGACCGTGACGGTTGCACATGCGCAGCGGCAGCACAATGCGCTGTCCGTCCGACAGTCCGATGTAAATGCCGTCCTTTGTATACATGCAGTATGACTCCCTTCGGCTAATGGTTTTGCGTATCCACGCCCGTCCCCAGGCGGAGCACGCTGCAGGCCGCCATGGCCGCAGCTTCGGTCTCATCGTGCGTAACGAGAATCACCGTTCTCCCGACACAGCGCCGGCGCGTATCGTCCAGTACCAGCCGGCGCGTATCGGCGTCCAGCCCGCGGAACGGCTCGTCGAGAAACAGCACGTCCCAGCGTGCCAGCAGCGCGCGCGCAATGGCCGTGCGCCGCCGCTGCCCGCCGGACAGCTCGCGCACCGGCTGCCCGGCGCAGCTCTGCAGGCCTACAGCGTCGAGCGCTTGCTGCGCCTGCGCGCGCGTCAGCCCCGGCGTCACCAGACGGACGTTGTCTGCAGCGTCCAGCTGCAGACACAGCCGGTCCTCCTGAAACACAGCGCTTATCCGCAGACCGGCCAGCCCGCGTACCGTGCCGCTGTCCGGCGCTTCCAGCCCCATGAGGATGCGCAGCAGCGTTGTCTTTCCCCAGCCGGACGGAGCCATGACGGCCGTTGTCTGTCCGGCCGGAAACGTCAGCGACAGCGCCTGCAGCACCGGCCTGCCGTCGTAGGCCTTGGACAGGTTTTCAATCACGATATCCTGCATGGCTCATACCCTCTCCAGACGCGCCGACAGCGCCCGCAGCAGCGCCAGAAACAGCCTTTCGAACATCAGGCTCAGCAGCACCACCGTCAGCGTCCAGGCAAACAGATCCGGCGTATTGAGATAGACCTTTGCCTGCTGCAGCCGCTCGCCAACCGATCCGCGCGGCATACCGATGACCTCAGCCGCCACGCCCGCCTTCCAGCACAGTCCCAGTGCAACCGTACATGCGGCGCGAAATTGCGGCATCACCTGCGGCAGATACACGCACCGAAGCCGCCGGCCAAGCGGTACCGCAAATACCTGCGCCATCTCCAGCAGCTGCCGGTCGGCCGCGCAGATGCCGCCGAGCGTGCCGGTGTAGATGACAGGCAGCACCATGAGAAACGAGATAAATACCGCCAGCGTTTTCGTTGAAAACCAGATCAGCGCCAGAATAATGAACGACGCCACCGGCACAGTCTTTACCGTCAGCATGGCCGGCGCCAGCAGCTCCCGCACCGCGCGAAAGCGCGCGGACAGCGCCGCCAGCACAACGCCGGCGCACATTGCCAGCAGAAATCCGCCTGCGATGTGCATCAGAGAAAAGGAGACCGACTGCCAGAACGGCTCCGTCATCGCCAACTGCCCCAGCCGCTGCAGTACCCGCAGCGGCGACACCAGCAGAAGCTCGCTGCCCAGCGCCATGCTGCCCAGCTGCCATACGCACAGCCAGAACAGCACCGCCCAGAGACGAAGGCCCTGCGTCTGCTTCATCTCAGCCGGCAAAATAGAAGTCGTCCTGCGGCAGCGCGCCGCCGACGGCCTCCGGATTCTGTTCAAACAGCACGGAGAGATAGCCTGAGAGCTTCTGCTGCATTTCCGCACCGTCGATATACACGATATTGCAGGCCGGAAGTGCCTTGAGGGCCACAGCCTCCGGCACGATGTCATACGCCCCGATCAGCTTGGCGGCCATCTCGTTGTCGGCATTGACCTGCTCGACCGATGCCTGGTAGCGCTGCAGGAACGCATGCACCGCCTCGGGATTCTGCTCGACAAATTCACGCCGCGCCACCAGCACGCCCGTCAGCATCGCAGACGGCTGCTCGCTGCCCTCCTGCAGCGCATCCCATTCCTTTGTGAGATCAAGCGCCACACGGATGCTTTCGCTCTTGGTCTGCGCCGTGGTGACAAACGGCTGCGGCAGCATAGCAATGGCGCTCTCGTCAGCCATCAGCGCAGCGAGACACTCCGCGTGCTCGCTCTTCCACTCGATGGTGACGTCGTTCATCGGATCAATGCCGTTTTCGGTGAGAATATAATTGAGTGCATACTCAGGCGTTGCGCCCTTTCCGCTGGCGTAGATGGTGCGGCCGCGCAGGTTTTCAACGGAATGCACCGTGTCGCCGTTTTCCACGATGTACAGCACGCCCAGCGTATTGATTGCCAGCACCTCAATGCCGCCTTTTGTGCGGTTATAGAGCACGGATGCGACGTTTGCCGGCACGGCGGCGATGTCCGTTTCGCCCTTGGCCAGAGCAGGCGTGACCTCGTCGATGGAGGAGGCAATGTTGAAGCGGTATTCCGCATCGGAGAATTCACCGTCGTCGGCCTGGTTCATCAGCTGCACCATACCCATGGCGGTGGGGCCCTTGAGGGCAGTGATATTTACGGTGACCGCCTCAGCCGACGGCTCCTCCGGCTGCGCCGGCGCACCGCAGGCCGTCAGCAACCCTGCAAGCAGCAGCACACAGGCAAAAACAGAGCACCATTTCTGAAGGGAAAGCTTTTTCATGGTTTTTCAATTCCTTTCACGGTTTTTGCTTATCGTACCGCGAAATCATCGTCCGCGTCAAGCCATTGATTGTCACATTTTCTGCTGCATCCGGCACACCGGAATTTTGCAGGTTTGTCAGTGAAGTGTCGTCGGCCCTCCCCTTCCGCCGACGGCCAGACCGACATACGCAATGAACAGGTTGCCTATGATCCTGTCTCCGGTTCCTGCCGGAACACTTCTGCTCCGTGTCTCCACAGTAAATTTGCAAAAACAGCTTGAGGGAAATAACCCCATCTGTTATAATTAATGTGTTGTCGCTGTATGCACGTCCGGCATTACAGGAACGGCTGATCATTCTGCCCAGCGCAGGGTCTTGCAGGCGTTTCCGGGTCACATAAGCGTTAAAACAGCCCTGCCCCGGGTTACGCGATCCGGCGATCGGCCTCCGACCGGGTTTCCCGGCATAACAGAAATGGCGTAACACCGATACGCCGGTTTGCGGCCCCCCTTGATTATACAGGAATTCTTAAGGAGATGTAAATAAACATGAAATTAGGTATCGTCGGTCTTCCCAACGTGGGAAAAACCACTCTGTTCAATGCACTGACCGGCTCCAAAGCCGCCACCAGCAGCTATGCATACACCTCAGTCACACCGAATATCGGCGTGGCAAAGGTTCCGGACTCCCGTCTGGACTGGCTGGCCGAGCTGTATGATCCGGATAAGTACACGCCCGCAACCGTCGATTTTGTTGACGTTGCCGGTCTGGCCCGCGGCGCATCCCGCGGTGAAGGCCTCGGAAACGCTTTTCTGCAGGCAATCCGGCAGACGGACGCACTGCTGCACGTCGTGCGCTGCTTCGATAACGAAGACATGTTCGTTGAGCCGGCGGACGCCCGGCGTGATGCTGAAGCGCTGGAGCTGGAGCTGATCCTGGCAGACATTGAGGTGGTCGAACGCCGCATGGAGAAGGCAAAGAAAGCCTCCAAGGGCGGCGACAAGAAGTACGTACAGGAGGAGCAGTTGTGCGCTGCCCTGCTGGAGCATCTCTCCAACGGTAAGGCCGCGCGCTACTTTGACTTCGGTACGGCCGGCAAGGATATTCTCGCCGACGGTGGTCTGCTATCGGTCAAGCCTGTCATTTATGCCGCCAACCTTTCCGAGGACAGTATGGCCGATTACACGGCAGACCCGCACTATCAGGCGCTGGCCGAGCTGGCCGGCGAACAAAACGCCGCCGTCTTTCCTGTCTCTGCCCGCTTTGAAGAAGAGATCGGAGAAATGGATCCCGAGGACGCTCAGATGTTCATGGAAGAGCTGGGCCTCAAGGAGCGCAGCCTGGGCCGTCTGATCCGGTGCTCCTATAATCTGTTGGGACTCATCTCCTTCCTGACCGCCGGCAAGCCCGAGGTGCGCGCCTGGACAATCACAAAAGGTACTAAGGCGCCCCGAGCCGCCGGCAAGATCCACTCTGACATTGAGCGCGGCTTTATTCGCGCCGAAATTGTCGCTTTCGACGACCTCAAGGCCTGCGGCTCCATGGCAGCCGCCAAAGAGAAAGGGCTGGTTCGTCTCGAGGGCAAAGATTACGTTATGAAGGACGGGGACGTCACGCTGTTCCGCTTCAACGTATAACGCAGAGAAACCATTTACTGTCATTTGAGGGTAGAAACACTATGAAAGCAGATATCGTCATCGTCGGCGCCGGTCCGTCCGGCATTTTCACTGCACTGGAGTTGATCCGAACCGGCTCTCACAAAAAGATTATCATGATCGAAAAGGGGCTGCCCGTCGAGCAGCGCCGCTGTGCAAAAAAGCATACCGGTCACTGTGTCAACTGTCAGCCGCACTGCCACATCACCACCGGCTTTTCCGGCGCCGGTGCATTTTCCGACGGCAAGCTCTCTCTCTCCTGTGAAGTCGGCGGAGACCTGCCCACCCTTGTCGGCTCTGAGCTGGTACAGCAGACCATTGATTATACCGATCAGATCTATCTGGAATTCGGCGCAGATACCCATATTGAAGGCAAACTGGACAGCGACGAAGTAAAGGAGATCCGCAGGCGTGCCATCCGGGCCGGCCTGAAGCTGGTCGACTGCCCCATCCGCCATATGGGCACAGAAAAGGCGCAGGACATCTATCGTTCCATTGAGCAGTATCTGCTTGCGCACAATGTTGAGATCCTGTTCCGGCACGAATGCACCGACCTCATTCTGGAGGGCGAATGCTGCCGCGGTGTTTCCGTCACAGACGGACGGCAGGACTTTAACGTTTATGCAGACCACACTGTCGTCGCCACAGGCCGCCGCGGCGCAGACTGGCTGGAAAAAATCTGCGCTGAGCACGGCATCGCGCACCAACCCGGCACGGTCGACATCGGCGTACGTGTCGAGGTTCGCAATGAGGTCATGGAAACGGTCAACAAGGTGCTGTATGAGTCCAAGCTCATCGGCTATCCGCGTCCCTTCAAAAACAAGGTGCGTACCTTCTGTCAGAATCCCGGCGGCTTCGTTTCGCAGGAAAACTACGATAACAACCTTGCCGTCGTCAACGGGCACTCATTTAAGGATACGAAATCTCCCAATACCAACGTGGCCATTCTCTGCTCACACAATTTTTCCGTCCCCTTCAACCAGCCGATCGCTTATGCTCAAAAGATCGGCGAACTGACCAACATGCTGGCAAACGGCCACATCCTCGTTCAGCGCTACGGCGATATTCTCGACGGCAAGCGCACCTGGGAAAAGGAGCTGGCCCAGTCAAATGTGCGTCCCACGTTGCCCGATGCGATCGCCGGCGACATCACCGCCGCCCTGCCCTACCGCTCCATGCTCAACATCATCAACTTCATCCAGGCAGTTGACCAGGTTGTCCCCGGCTTCGCCTCGTATGAAACGCTGCTGTATTCCCCGGAGCTGAAGTTCTATTCCAATCGCGTCAAGATGGACGAGCATCTCTGCACGAGCGTCCGCGGTCTTCACTGCCTGGGCGACTCCAGCGGCTGGACGCGCGGCCTGATGATGGCCTCCGTTATGGGCGTGCTGATGGGCCGCCGTCTTTCTGCGGAGCAGGATTGACAAATCCCGTTCATTTGTGCTATGATTTGCGTTATATTCAAAATGTTTTTCTGTATCAATATCAATAAAATGCAATAACTCGCATTGGGAGGAACCAGTATGGAAGACAATGCCTATTCCTTTGAAAATAAGGCTTACCGCGACACCTATCGCCATACCACCAGCCATATCCTTGCCCAGGCAGTCCAGCGCCTCTATCCGGGCACAAAGTTCGCCATCGGTCCCGCAATTGACGACGGCTTCTACTATGATTTCGACTCTGAAACGGTGTTTACCCCGGAGGAGCTGGAAAAGATCGAAGCGGAAATGCGTAAGATCTGCAAGGAAAAGCTCAAGCTGGAGCGCTTTGAGTTGCCACGTGCCGAGGCGCTCGAGCTGATGAAGGATCAGCCGTACAAGATGGAACTGATCGAAAACCTCCCGGAGGATGCACATATCTCGTTCTACCGTCAGGGTGACTTCACCGACCTGTGCGCCGGCCCGCATCTCGACAGCACCGGCCGCGTCAAGGGCAACGCCATCAAGCTTCTCTCCTGCACCGGCGCATACTGGCGCGGCGACTCCAGCCGTAAGATGCTCCAGCGCATTTACGGCACCTGCTTCCCCTCCAAGGCGGAGCTGGACGCCCATATGCAGCGTCTGGAGGAGGCCAAACGCCGCGATCACCGCAAGCTCGGTAAGGAGCTTGGTCTGTATCTGCTGATGGAGGAAGGTCCCGGCTTTCCGTTCTTCCTGCCCAAGGGCATGGTGCTGCGCAACACCCTCATTGACTACTGGCGCGAGGTCCACAAGCGGTACGGTTATGTAGAGGTCTCCACACCCATGATTCTCAACCGCCAGCTGTGGGAGCGCAGCGGCCACTGGTTCCATTATAAGGAAAACATGTATACCACCGTCATTGACGGCGAGGACTTCGCCATCAAGCCCATGAACTGCCCGGGCGGCATGCTTGTTTACAAGTCCGAGCCGCACTCCTACCGCGACCTGCCCATGCGTGTAGGCGAGCTGGGTCTGGTTCATCGTCATGAGCTGTCCGGCGCGCTGCACGGCCTGTTCCGTGTGCGCTGCTTCACACAGGATGACGCACATATTTTCATGACCTGGGAACAAATGAAGGACGAGATCAAGAATGTTGTGCGTCTGTTTGATGAGGTCTATTCTCAGTTTGGTCTGAGCTACACCATCGAGCTGAGCACCATGCCGGACGACCACATCGGTGATGTAAAGGACTGGGAGTTCGCTCAGAACACACTGCGTGAGGCCATCACCGAAATGGGCAAGACCTATGTCGTGAATGAAGGTGACGGCGCTTTCTACGGCCCGAAGCTCGACTTCCATCTGGAAGACTGCCTCGGTCGTACCTGGCAGTGCGGCACCATCCAGCTTGACATGCAGCTGCCCGAACGCTTTGAGCTGGAATACGTCGGTGCAGACGGCGAAAAGCACCGTCCCGTTATGATCCACCGCGTCGTGTTTGGCTCCATTGAGCGCTTCATCGGCATTATCACCGAAAACTACGCCGGTGCATTCCCCACCTGGCTGTCCCCGGTGCAGGTGAAGGTAATGCCCATCACGGACCGCAGCCGTGACTATGCGCAGCACGTTGTCGACGTGCTCGACGCGCAGGGCGTCCGCGTTGAGGCCGACTTCCGCAATGAGAAGATCGGTTATAAAATCCGCGAGGCACAGCACGCAAAGATCCCCTATATGCTCGTCATCGGCGATAAGGAAGCCGAAGCCGGTACTGTCGCCGTTCGCATCCGCGAGGGCGGTGAACAGAGCGTCATGCCGCTGGACGAATTCGCTGCAAAAATTACCGGGGAAATCAAAAGCCGTACCTGATTTCCGGCATTATTACATCAGAGGCAGTCAACAACTGCCTCTGATTTTAATCATTGGAAAGGATGCCCTATGAGAATTGCCAGCTATGTGCAGGACTCCATTGTCGATGGCCCCGGTCTGCGCTTTACCCTGTTCGTACAGGGCTGTCCGCACGGCTGTCCCGGCTGCCACAACCCCACAACGCATGATTTTCACGGCGGACGGGAGCTCGCGGTAGCTGACGTCATCTCCGTCATGCTCTCCAATCCCTGGACGGACGGTCTGACACTCTCCGGCGGCGAACCGTTCGCGCAGCCGTCTGCCTGTGCGGAGATCGCACGCGCAGCAAAACAGCACGGCCTTTCCGTATGGGCCTATACCGGATATACCTTCGAGCAGCTGCTGGCAGATCGGCGGCCTGAGATTGCCGTATTGCTTTCCCAGTGCGATGTGCTGGTGGACGGTCCGTTTCTGCTGGAACGCAGGAGCCTCTCTTTGCGCTGGCGCGGCAGCACGAACCAGCGTGTGCTCGACGTTCCTGCCAGCCTCTCCACCGGCCGCGCCGTCCCGCTTGCTGGCTATGAAAGCCCGGGCGCAGATCAGAGATAATTCCTTTGAAAAAAGCTGAAAAAAGTATTGACATTTCCGCATACCGGTGTTATTATAACACTCGTCCCCGGTAAATTCCCAATCCATGCGCGAGTGGTGGAATTGGCAGACTCGCTAGATTCAGGTTCTAGTGCTCACTCCGGGCGTGCGGGTTCAAGTCCCGCCTCGCGCACCATTATGCAAAACCCCCGTAACATTCGTGTTACGGGGGTTTTCATATATTTCACTGACATTTCCAGCGTTTTTTGCACCTTACCCGGTTTGCACCGACTTCTATTTTTGAAAATAAATTGCAAATATGCAAATCGTAGTTAGCAAATAAAAAAGCATTTGCTAACGAAAAATGCTAACGGATCAGCCGCCGTTGCGGTACATCTCCGCCATGGCGCGAACATGCGCCGCGCACTCGGCATACTCTCCGCGCAGGTCGTCGATATATGCCTGCTCAAGGTGCGTGCGCTCTCCGGAAGGCTCCGCCATGGAATAAAGGTTTTCCGCATGTCGAAGCTCGTCCATTGCCATGTCGTAATAGACCTTTGCCCAGTTGGGATGATCCTTCCGGTTCTTCCGTGCGCACTTGATATACTTCTTCGCGTCCGCCAGCTCTTCCATCGAGCCGTCAAGCATCAGTTTTTCGTGCATGTCTGGCGCGCCCTCCTCTACCTTAAAGCTTTACGACGGTAACCGCCACATCAGAAACCGTAGCGCCGCCGCCGGAAAGCACCAGAGAAAGCGAAGAACCGCGCCTGCCGCACAGCACGCGCACGATTGCGTTGACGGGGATAACAACAACGTCTCCCGCCGCCGTGGCCGTGACGGTCGATATAGCGCCGCTGACGGCGGCACCGTCCTGATACAGTGTTCCCGTCAGTTCGCCCGCTGCCGTGGCCGCGGCTGTCACGTTTGCATTGACGAGGTAATACCCTTCGTCGTTCAGCGTGATCGCGTTGCCGTTCAGGGCGATCACGCGATTGCAGCAGCCGCCGCCAAAGCCGTGGACGGCGCTGCCGAGAGGGATCGTGCTGCCGGCTGTCAGGACGGCAGCCGTGTCGTTTGCGGTATAAAGAGCAGCCTTTGCCATAGTGTATTTTATCCTCCTTCATCTTTCCGGTACGGCGGGGCGATTATGCCCCGCCATACACTCCCCTACCGTATCAGAAGCCGTAGCTATTGCCGTTGCAGCCGTTGCAGCCAGCCAGAAGCGGGAACTGCGGCACAATGCCGTAGCAGTAAGGGCTGGTCTTCGGCACGCCGCACATGGCGGCCTGCAGCTGCAGCTGGTTGATCTGGTTTTGCATGTCGGCCATGCGGTTGCCCGTAATGGCGTCAAGGATCTTCTGCATCTGTGCCGTAGTGTTGGCGTTGATCGCAGCGGTGTTGATCGCACCGTTGTAATTCACGCCGTCGATCGCGCGCAGCGTCTCACAACAGCAGCTCTGCAGCTGGGAAAACCCGCTGTTGGTCGCAGTCTGCAGGTCGCGCAGCTCGCCCAGAATGTTGTACTGTCCGTCTTTGATCGCGCCCTGGTTGTCATAGGCGGCCTGCCGAACGGCGGCGACAGTCTCGTTGTTCTGGCGCTCCAGCGCAGCAAAGTCGGTCGCGCGCTGCACGTCGCCGACAGTAGCGTTGCGCTCGCCGTTGCCGCCGAAGAATCCGCCGTTGCCGAAGATCAGGGCAAACAGGATGATAAGCACCCATGCCCCAGATCCGCCGAAGCAGTTGCCGTCCCGGCTGCCCATGAGAGCGCCGATATCGGCGAGGGAAACATTGTTGTCCATGGTGTGTGGTCTCCTTTGTAAAAAGTATTTCACACGGCACGTTGTGCACCACGTGCCGATGTGTTCTTACTTTTTCAGCATCCCGGCGACGGCATTGATGTCGTCGGCGTTGATGCCATACTCCCGGGCCACCTGTTCCATGCTCTTGCCCTGTATATCATTGCAAAACTTGCGGAATTGCGGGTTGACAGCCGCAAGACCGCGTACAATCGTCTCGGCGTTTCCGCCGCCGCCAAACATGCCGGCAAGTCCGCGCACGTACTGCGCCACGCCGGCCAGCTGCTGCATGCGGCTCCCAGCTGCTGTCATTGCCGGTTTATGCACCGCACCGCCCAATTTGTTAAACAGAGGATTCATTCTGCTGTTCCGCTCCTTTCAGCCGGCGGACAAGCTCATTAAACTCTGCCCGCGTCACAAACTGCGTCACGTCGACCTGCGGCGGCTGATTCGTCAGCTGCACCGCGTCAGGGTCGAATGCCTCAAAACGGAACATTTCAGTTTCGGCCTTGCCCTTGCTGTCCGCTGTCCGTACTGCAAAGACCGGCTCGTTCTGGCTCATCACCCAAACCGTGTGGCCGGGCTGGACAGTGACCTGATATATGTCCTTCGCGTTCGGTACATATATCCAAGGCACCGCCTCCTGCACGGGCGTCTCGTCCGGCGACTGCATAGACGGCTGCGGTCCCTGCGGCTGCGCGTATGGATTAAAGGGCGGGCGCATCATGCCCATCCCGCCCGGGAACGCGCCGTACTGCATGCCGGGATATGGATTGCGAGGGTCAAACATTAAAATCGCCTCCTTCTGCCCAGGAGAATAAGGCAGAAAGAGGCGTCCGACCAGTGCGAAAAAGTGTTGTTTTCGTGTTGTTTTCGTGGAAACCGGTGACAAGCCGCCGCAACCGCCGAAAAATCGGCGGAAATCCTCCGCAAATCGCTGCCTTTAGCCAGAAAAAACGCACGGTATCGCGTTCCTTTTCGATACCGTGCGTTTGCCTGTTTACTTTTTACATCACTTACGCGCCGCCGGACACCCGGCGGCTCTCCCCATTTACATGTGCTTTAACAGCGTCTGCTCCACATTCTTCGTCCGTGCTTTGACCCGGTCGACGGACAGGCTCATCGCCTCGGCCACCTCCTCATGTGTCATCCCGTCCAGATAGCGCATTTCAAATATGCGCCGGTCATTCGCATCGAAAATCCACTCGCGCGCCAGCGCCTCCCACGCTGACCGGGGAAGCCCCGCGTC